>VMTF01000182.1 GCA_013791705.1 Sphingomonadales bacterium
CCTGTCGGGCGGTCCTGGGGGCCGCTGGCGGCCCCCGCGCCCTGTGCAGCGGGAATGAAACGGGCCGGAGCCTCGCGCGGGCCCTGTCGAGCTTCAGACCTTGCCGGCGGTCTTGTTGCCCTCGGTCATTTCGGCGAGCCCGGCGGTCGTCACCTGCTTGTGGGTGGCCCAGGCGTTGGCGTGGCCGAGCGAATGGGTCTCGAACCCGTAGTTCAGCGCCGTCGTCTGGCCCTGCGCGTCAAGCATCGCGTTGATCGAGCGCTTGGCCATGCGCATTGCGTGCGGCGCCATCTTGGCGATCTGGCTGGCCAGCGCGAAGGTTTCCTCGTCCAGCTTGTCGAGCGGCACGACCCGGTTGACCATGCCCAGCCGGTGCGCTTCCTCAACGCCCATCCAGCCGCCGGTGAACAGCATTTCCTTGGCCTTGCGGGCGCCCCATTCCCAGCCATGCGCCTGGTATTCGACGCCGCCGATGCCCATCCGGGCGACCGGATCGGAAAAGCGCGCGTTGTCGGCCGCGACGATCAGGTCCATCGGCCAGCACAGCATCAGGCCGGCCGCAACGCAGGCACCCTGAACCGAGGCGATGGTCGGCTTGGGAATATCGCGCCAGCGGCGCGAATAGCCGAAGTAGTGGCTCGATTCCCAATCATACATGCGCAGCATTCCGGTCTGGTCGACGTCGTCGAACATCGATTTCCACGGCTCGGTTTCCAGCACGGCCGGGGCGATGTCGTGGCCGGTGGAGAAGTGCTTGCCCTCGGCCCGCAGCACGATCACGCGCACGCCCTCGTCGGCGACCGCCTTGGCGAAGGCGTCATCGAGTTCGGCCAGCAACGCGGCATTCTGCGCGTTGCCAGCGTCGGCCCGGTTGAGCGAGACGACCGCGACTTGCTCGCGCACTTCGTAATTGATGTAACTCATTGCTTCTCTCCTGGCCTGCCCAGGTGGCAGGCCGTCTGGGTTCTGAACATGGGCGCAGCCGTCAGGCGCCGACCACCTTTTGCACCGAAGTCGCGGTGAACACGATCTTGCCGTCCGATTCGGCACGGCACTGGGTGAACACCAGGGTGCGCGTCCGCTTGGTGAGCTGGCCGTGAACTTCCAGCAGCTCGCCCAGCTTGGGCGCGCCGATGAACTGCATCGACAGCTCGATCGCCACGACCGGCGGGCCGCCCGGCTCCCAGCCGGGTCCGGCGCAACCGATCTCGGCCATTCCGGCCATCAGCGAACCGTGCGCCAGGCCCCACGAATTGACGTGATGGTCTTCGACCCGGATCGCGGACGAGAAGATCTGCACGCCTTCGGCATTGGTGGTCTTGCGGTGATAGACCTTGCCCATGTGATTGATATAGGCACTGGGCGAGGGTTCGTAAGAGTATCCCTCGGGAATTGTCTGTTCGGTCATCGGTTCTGCCCTGATCCTGTTGGCTGGGGCGTCCGGCGTGCGGACGCGGCGTTGCTGTGCATTGCCTTATGCATGGCGGGCGGCGCGGAACAATCGCCGGCGTGAAATTATCGCGGACCAATCGCATTTCCGATGGAAACCCGGCAATATGCGGCGCGCTGAGGGTGTTCGCGGCAGCAGCCGGCGAAGCTGTGGTTCGCGCCGCGCGCCGGGCTGCGAAAATTGCTGCGGGATCGACGGGCGCATCGCGACAGGCTAGGCTGACCGGCGGCAATCTGCCCTAAGGCGCATTTGACGGACCATCATATTTGCGATGTATCTGCCCTGCTTGCGCTTTTCGCGTGGCGCTTGCCATCGCTCTCATGCTGAGAGCATTCTGACGATCAACACCAGAGCAGTATAACGCACATGGCCAGACCGCTTCCGTTCCTCACCCCAGTCAATCGCTTCTATTGGGAGGCGGGGCAGGATGGCGTGCTGAAGATCCAGCAGTGCCAGGAGTGTTCGCTGTGGATCAATCCGCCGCAGCCGATCTGCCGCAATTGCCTGAGCGAAAATGTCGCCCCGCAAACGGTTTCGGGCAAGGGCACGATCTTCAGCGTCACGGTCAATCACCAGGCCTGGCAACCGGGCCTCGAAGTGCCTTACGTGATCGCCCGCGTGAAGCTGGACGAAGTGGACGACACGGTGCTGCTCACCACCAACATCGTGGGCGAAGGCTGCCTTGAAGCGAAGATCGGCGATCCGGTCCGGGTGCTGTTCGAGCATCAGGACGATGTCTGGTTTCCGCTGTTCGAACTCGCCAAGTAAGAGGACGCATTGAGTATGGATAACGACGTCCGGACCATGTTGCTCGATCAGGCGACCCGCCTGCTCGAAGCCGAAGTGGATCAGTCGCGACTGAAGACCCTGCTGGAAGCGCCGGGATCGTTCGATCGCGCGCTGTGGGAAAAGGCCGTCGAACTCGGCTGGCCCGCCATCGCCATTCCCGAATTGGGCGGCGGGCTGGGCCTCGATCTTGAAAGCCTCACGCCGCTGCTGCAGGAACTGGGCCAGCGCACCGTCTCGCTCCCGCTCGTTTCGGGCTATGTCACGGCGATGGCGCTGCTGGACAATGGTGTGGCTGCCGACGTCGTGGCCGCGCTTGCCTCGGGCGAGGCGATCGCCGCGCTGGCCTTCGGTGAAGCCGGCGATTGCGGCCTGATGCCCGCCGCTAAATTCGCGAACGGCAAGATCACCGGCGCCAAGGCGCCGGCCGCCTTCGCCGCCGTGGCCGATCATGCACTCGTCACCGCGCTCGATGGCGACACCCCCGGGCTCTACCTTGTCGCGCTGGGCGGCGCAGGCGTTGAGCGCGATGTGCTCGAAGTGATCGACAATGCCCGCGCCGCGGCCGGGCTGCGGCTGGCCGGCGCGCCCGCCACTCCGGTCGTCACCGGCTGGGCTGCGGTGCTGCGCACTGCCGGCATCGCCGCGACGCTCACCGCATTCGAACAGGTCGGCGGCTCGGAGCGGTGCCTGAAGATCTCGGTCGAATATGCGAAGGAACGCAAGGTGTTCGGCCAGCCGATCGGCGCGTTCCAGGCGATCAAGCACAAGCTCGCCGATATGTATCAGGAAGTGGAGATCGGCCGGGGCTGCGCGATCGACGCGCTCGAATCGCTGGTCGCCGGCCAGTCCGATTTCCTGTCGCTGGCCTGCACCGCCCGGCTTGGCGCGGGCGCGTCCTATGATTTCTGCGCGCGCGAATGCATCCAGACCCATGGCGGCATCGGCGTGACCTGGGAGGCCGAGCCCCAGCATCACTATCGCCGCGCCCGCTCGCTGGCGCTCGAACTTGGCGGCGCCCCGTTCTGGCGTGATCTGCTGGTCGATGGCCAGCGCGTTCTGGAGACCGTGTGATGACCGACACGATGACGAAGCCGGTGGAAAGCCTGTCCGAATATGTCGACCGCGCCCGGGCCTGGCTGGCGGCGCTGGAGCCGCGGTTCGGCGCCGAAGCGCGCAAGGGCCTGAGCGTCGAGCAGGATCTCGCGCTGGCCCGCGAATATCAGACGCTGAAGTCCGAAGCGGGCTATGCCTGCATCACCCTGCCGCGCGAAATCGGCGGCGGCGGCGGGACCGAGCTGCACAAGATCCTGTTTACCCAGGAAGAATCGAAGTACGATTATCCGACCGTCTATTTCGGCGTCAGCCTCGGCATGCCGGTGCCGATGATGCTGCGCTATGCCGATCAGGAAACGATTCAGCGGCTCATTCCGCCCTCGATCCGGGGCGAACTGATCTGGGCGCAGTTGTTCTCCGAACCGGCGGCAGGCTCCGATCTGGCCGCGCTGCGCACGCGCGCGGTGCGCGATGGCGATGGCTGGCGGATTGACGGGCAGAAGCTGTGGACCAGTTGGGCGCAATTCGCCGACTATGCGATCGGCGTGTTCCGCACCGATCCGACCGTGGCCAAGCACGCCGGCCTGACCTTCTTCTGGCTCGACATGAAGTCGCCCGGAATCACGGTCAAGGAAGTGCGCAAGCTCGCCGGCAAGACGAGCGAGATCAACGAGGTCTTCTTCGACAACGTCTATGTGCCCGATAGCCAGCGGATGGGCGAAGTCGGCGCCGGCTTCCGCGTCGCGATCGAGACGCTGATGATCGAGCGCTATTCGGTGACCGATGAGAACATGGGCGGCCCCTCGCTCTACGATGTCGCGAAGTTCGCCGCCAATGCCCGAATCAATGGTCGTCCCGCGCTCGACGATGGGCAGGTTCGCCATGCCCTGGCCGATGCGCTGGTCGAACGGCAGGGTCTGCGCTCGATCCATCGCCGCGCGCTCAATGCCATGGCCGCCGGCGAAGAGCCTGGCCCGGAAGGGTCGATCCGCAAGCTGCGGCTGGCTCGCCGCCGCCAGATCATCGCCGAACTGTCGCTCGATCTGCTTGGTGCGCAGGGCATCGCGCTCGATCCGGAAGTCTCGCGGGCGCAGGATGCGGCCTGGTCGTGGATCGAGATCCCCGGCGGCCGCATCGCCGGCGGCACCGACGAAATTCTGCGCAACACCATCGCCGAAAAGGTGCTGGGGCTGCCGCAGGACTACCGGCCCGACAAGAAGGTGCCGTTCAACCAGATCGGCTGACCCCGCCGCGTCCCCTCACTGCGCGTTGCAATCAAGGAAGTTCCATGTCGGACAAGAACGATCCCGTCATCTCAGGCGTCGGCCAGTCGGCGGTAGGCCGCTATGTCGATCGGCTGCCGTTGCTGATGACCATCGACGCGATCAAGGAGGCCCTCGACAATGCGGGGCTGACCGTGGCCGACATTGATGGCCTCGCCACCTGGCCCGGCCGGATGGAAACCTCGCTCGATATGGGTCCGGTGGGTTGTGACGAGGTGATCAACGCGCTCGGGCTCAACGTCCGGTGGTATAACGGCGCCTATGAAACCCCGGCGCAATACAGCGCGATTGCCGAGGCGGTCGCGGCGGTGCGTTCCGGCTGGGCGCGCCATGTCGTCGTGTTCCGCACCTTGTGCCAGGGCGCGGTCCGCCACCGGCCGCAGGATTTTCCGTCGGTTCATCCCAAGCGCATGTCGGGCGTGATGGCGGCGATGATGTCGTATCATGCCTATTCGGCGGCCAACTGGGTCGCCCAGTTCGCCTCGCGCCACTTCCACGAATACGGCACCACGCGCGAACAGCTCGCCCAGATCGCGATCAACGCCCGCCGCAACGGCGCGATCAATCCCAAGGCGGTGTTCCGCGAAGCGATCACCATGGACGATTACATGTCCGCCCGGATGATCTCCTCGCCGCTGTGCCTCTACGATTGCGACACCATGACCGACGCCTCGACGGTCATCATCGTCTCGGCGGCCGATACCGCGAAGGATCTCAAGTCGATCCCGATCCGGATCGATACGATGGCCTGCGCGCTGCCCGGCCGCTACACCTGGGATCAGGATGTCGAGCCGGCCTGCTATCCCACCGCGCGGCGCCTGTGGGAACTGTCTGACTACACCGTCGATGATGTCGACATGGGGCAGCTCTATGACGGGTTCAGCTTCCTCACCCTGCAATGGATCGAGGCGCTCGGGTTCTGCCCGGTCGGCGAGGGCGGGCGCTATCTGGAAGGCGGCCACCGCATTTCGCGCGATGGCGAATTCCCGATCAACACCAATGGCGGCCAGATTGCCGCAGGCCGCACCCATGCCTTCGGTTATGTCCGCGAAGCGGTGCGGCAGTTACGCGGCGAGGCGGAAGAAACCCAGGTCAATCGCGAGATGAAGGTGGCCGTATCGGGCGCGGGCGGCGGTCCGCTCTCGATGGCGATGCTGCTGGTGCGCGACTAGGCCGCGCGCCGGGCTTGCGGCAGAAACAGGGCGTGACCACCAACGGCTCCAGCTCTCCGGCCATTCCGTGGTACGAGATCGACGTCGTTGCGCTGGTCTCGCTCGAACCGCTCGATGCGAACCTGTTTCGCAGCCGGGTCAATCAGGGCAACATCAACGGCTTCCTCTATGGCGGGCAGGTGATCTCGCAGGCGCTGTCGGCGGCCTGCGGCACCGTGCCGGCCGGGCAGCCGTGCAATTCGCTTCACGGCTATTTCCTGCGCGGCGGCAAGTGCGACGAGCCGGTGATCTACGAGGTGGAGCGCACGCGGAACGGACGGTCCTTCGCCACCCGCCGCGTCGTCGCGCTCCAGCAGGGCGAACCCATCCTCCACATGGAATGTTCGTTTCATGTGCCCGAGGAAGGGCTGTCGCACGCGCGGCCGATGCCGGATGTGCCGCCGCCCGAAACTCTGGCCGACGTCGCCGAGGTCTATCGCAGCCTGCCCGGCGAACTGCCGCCGCTGATCGCCGAACGGTTCATGAAGCGCGGCCCGATCGAACTGCGGCCGACCGATCCCGACGAAGTGCTGCGCAAGCTTGACCGGCCGCAGCGCCGGATCTGGCTGCGCGTCCCCTCGGCGGCGGGCAGCGACGATCCGGCCGTGCACCAGCAGATCCTCACCTACATGTCCGATTACTGGTTGAGCGGGGTGGTCCTCGCGCCGCACGTTCATCCGATGCCCAGCACCGACTATTTCATCGCCAGCGTCGATCATGCGGTGTGGTTCCACCGCCCGGCGCGGATCGACGAATGGCTGCTTTACGATACGGAAAGCCCGTTTGCCGGCGGCGGCACTGGCGTTTCGCGCGGCGCGCTCTATGACCGGGCCGGGCACCTTGTGGCCACCGTCGTGCAGGAGACGGTGTTCCGCAAGCGCAAGACCTGAACGGAGAGAAGCATGAAAGTCCTCGTCTGCGGCGCAACCGGATATCTCGGCAAACACATCGCGCGCGAACTCGTTGCCTGCGGCCATCAGGTCAGCGCCACCGCGCGCAGCGATGCGGCGGCGGACAAGATCCGCGCGATGGGCCTCACCGCCCTGCCCGGCGACCTCACCGACATTCCCTCGGTGCTCCCCCACCTCGCCGGGGTCGATGCGGTGGTGTCGATCGCGCAGGTCATGCTGGAAGAGGAATATGCCGCCGCGAAAGCCATGCTCGAACAGCTTGAGGGCAGCGGCAAGACATTTGTCTTCACCAGCGGCACCGGTCTCATTTCAGAGCGGACCGATGGCAACTGGAGCGAGAACACGTTTGCCGAGGACGATCCCTTCGTCCCGTCCAAATATATCGGCAAGCGCTTCGAGACCGAGAACATGGTCCGCGATTACGCCAATCGCGGGCTGCGCGCGATGGTCATCCGCCCGCCCTTGATGTGGGGCAACGGCGAATGCGGGCCGATCCAGCACTTCTACATTTCCGCCGCGAAGACCGGCTCGGTCTGCTATCTCGGCGCGGGCCTCAACATGTATTCGCAGGTCCATGTCGAGGATCTCGCGCGGGTCTATGCGCTGGCGCTGGAAAAGGGCGTGGGAGGCGCGCTCTATCATGCCGTCTCGGGCGAGCAGAACTGGCGCACGCTGGCCGAGGCGATCGCCCGTCATCTCGGCGTCCCGGCCCGCAGCGTGAGCTTCGAGGAAGCGAGCGAGATCTGGGACAAGTTCACCGCGCTGATCGGGTTCAGCACCAGCAGCCGCTCGCGCTCCCCGCGCACCCGCCGCGAACTGGGCTGGGTACCCCATCCCGACAAGCTCGACATCATGACCGACATTCTGAACCCGGCCTTCGCGGAACGCATGAACGACGGGTTCCATTCGGCGGCGGCGGCGCGCAAGCCGGCCTGATCACATCCAGCATATCAAGCATATGCGGACTGCCGGAACAGGCTGTTCGCCGTCACCCATAGTGCGCCACCATGCCGGCAAGCTATCGGCAGATCTGGAGAACACCACATGCGCTATTCACGCCTTGGAGCGAGCGGCCTGATCGTTTCGCGTATCGCTTTCGGGACGATGACCATCGGCTCGGGGATGATGCCCGCACTGGCCCGGATCGGATCCGACGATGCGGACCGGCTGATCGGCCAGGCGCTCGATGCCGGGGTCAACTTCTTCGATACCGCCAACGTCTATCACGCCGGCGAATCCGAACGGATCCTCGGCGCCTCGCTCGGCAACCGCCGGCACGAAGCGGTGATCGCCACCAAGGTCGGGATGCGGATGAGCAAGCGGCTCGACGAATCCGGCCTGTCCGCGCGCAATATCAACCAGTCGCTCGATGCCAGCCTGCAGCGGCTCGGCAGCGATCATGTCGATCTGCTGCTGTGCCACCGTGATGATCCGACCACGCCGCTGGAAGAAACCCTCGCCGCGCTCGACCGGCTCGTCCAGGCGGGCAAGGTGCGCTATATCGGCTTCTCGAACTGGCCGGCCTGGCTGGCGGCCAAGGCGGTTGCGCTGCAGAAGGCGAATGGCTGGGCGCCGTTCGTCACCGGGCAGATGTATTATTCGCTGGTCGGGCGCGATATCGAGCATGATTATATGCCGATGGCGCTTGATGCCGGGGTCGGCACGATGGTGTGGAGCCCGCTGGCCGGCGGATTCCTCTCGGGCAAGTACACCCGAGAAGACCCGACCGGTGGCGGCGGCCGCATGACCAGCTTCGATGTGCTGCGGTTTGATCCGGAACATGGCTATGGCGTGGTCGATGTCCTGCGCCGGATCGCCGCCGCGCGCGATGTGCCCGTCGCCGCCATCGCGCTCGCCTGGCTGATGGACCGGCCGACCATCTCGACCGTCATCATCGGCTTTGCCAACGAACAGCAGATGACGCAGAATCTCGCCGCATCGGATCTGATCCTGACCGAAGACGAACGCACCGCGCTCGATGCCGTTTCGAACCCGGCCCTGCCCTATCCGCAAAGCTTCCTCGCCCGGTTCGCCAACGATGCGGCGATCAAGGCTATCGCCTGACCTACAGGGAACCCCACGATGATTGATCCGGCCCGGCTCGTCCTTTCCCCCACCGCGCTCGCGCAGGCGCGTATCCTGATAACCGGCGGGGGCAGCGGCCTCGGGCGGATCATGGCCGAGGCCTGCGCCTTGCTCGGTGCGCGGGTCTATATCTGCGGGCGGCGCGGCGCGCTCCTTGATGAGGCGGCGGCCGAGATCAACGGGCTGGTCGGGGCAGAGCGGGTGCGCGGCATTGCCTGCGATATCCGCTCGGCCGAATCGATCGCGGCGCTGGTCGAAACGATCTGGGCCGATGGCGGCCCGCTCACCGGGCTGGTCAACAATGCGGCGGCCAACTTCGTCTCGCGCGCGCAGGATGTGTCCCCGCGCGGGTTCGATGCGATCGCCGATACCGTCTATCGCGGGACGTGGCTGATGACCCAGGAAGTCGGCCGCCGCTGGCTCGCCGCCGGCCTGCCCGGTTCGATCGTGTCGATCCTCACCTCGTGGGTGTGGAGCGGCGGACCCTTCGCCACCCCGGCCGCGATGGCCAAGGCCGGGGTTCAGGTGATGACCCAGTCGCTCGCGGTCGAATGGGGCGGCAGGGAAATTCGCCTCAACAACGTCTGCCCCGGCGCCTTCCCGACCGAGGGCATGGCCGCGCGCCTGCTCACCGACGATCAGGGCCTGAGCAAGACCAACAAGGCCGGCAACGCCTTCAGTCGCAACGGCCGGCCCGAGGAACTCGCCAATGTGGTCGCGTTCCTGCTCTCGTCCGGCGGCAGTTTCGTCAGCGGCCAGACCATCGCGGTCGATGCGGCCGGCTGGCAGATGGGGCTCGATCGCTTCACCGGGCTGACCGAGTGGAGCGATGCGGACTGGCAGGCCGCGCGGGAAAAGATCCGCGGCACCGATGCGGCGGACAAGGCCGCGCGGACGGTGAACGCCGGCGCGCGCGAGCGGACCTGACGCCGCGCGGCGAATTGCGCTAGGTATCGCGGAATGCGCGATACCTTTCACCCCCCGGTAAAACGCTCGGTCGAAATCGCCGGGCACAAGACCTCGATCAGCCTCGAACCGCTGTTCTGGGAACTCCTGCGCGAAGCGGCGGCGGCACAAAGCCTGCCGGTCAACGCGCTGGTCGGCCGGATCGATGCCGAACGGATCGCCGCGCCCAACCCGCCGGGGCTGGCCGGGGCGATCCGCTGCTGGCTGGCCGCGCGGCTGCAGCGTCAGCAAGCGCCGAGTCAGTAAGTGTCGAGGTCAGTACGTGGCTGGCGGATCGCTCGCCGGAAAGCTCTCGTCGCTGGCCTCGTCGGTGCTGTCCCACTCGGCCATGTCGCCCCGCATTCCCTCCGGTCCGGCATTGCGGACCTGGGCGAAGTTGGGGTCTTCGGTTTCGCCGGCGGCGAAGGCGGCGTGGCCGGTGCGGCGGCCGTGTTGGGTCGCGTAGCGATAAAGGGCGTAAGCGGCGGTGCCGGCAAACGCGAGTTTGAGCAGGGCCATCGGGTATCTCCTCGTGGGAAAGGGTTGTCTGCCCCCTGAACGCACGAAGGCGAGTGTAAGTTTCCCGCGCCCGGCCCGCGCCCGGCTCAGTCCTCGCCGACCCGTTCCACTTGCGCGCCGACCAGAGCGAGCTTTTCCTCAAGCCGCTCATAGCCGCGATCGAGGTGATAAAGCCGGTGAACCTGGGTCTCGCCCTCGGCGGCCAGCCCGGCGATGACCAGGCTCATCGAGGCGCGCAGGTCGGTCGCCATCACTTCCGCGCCGGTCAGCTTCGGCACCCCGTGGACGATCGCGGTGCGGCCTTTGGTCTCGATATGCGCGCCCATCCGGTTGAGTTCGGGGACGTGCATGTAGCGGTTCTCGAAGATCGTTTCGGTCAGCACGCTGGCGCCCTCGGCGCGGCACAGCAGCGCCATCAACTGGGCCTGCATGTCGGTGGCGAAGCCGGGGTAGGGCGCGGTCGAGATCGTGGCCGCGCGCAGCGGGCCGTCGGCGGCAATGTAGATCCCGTCCGGTCGCGGCTCCACCGTCACGCCCGCGTCGCGCAGCGCCTGCACGGTCGCTTCCATTTCCTCGATCACCGCGTGCTTCAGCGTCACTTCGCCGCCGGTGATTGCCGCCGCGCAGGCATAGGAGCCCGCCTCGATCCGGTCCGACATCACGCGGTAGGTCGCGCCGTGGAGGCGGGGCACGCCGTGAATCACCAGGTCCGAGGTGCCGATCCCCTCGATCTGCGCGCCCATCGCGGTCAGCAGCTTGCACAAGTCGACGATCTCGGGCTCGCGCGCGGCGTTGTGAAGGGTCGATTTGCCCTTCGCCAGCACCGCCGCCATCACCGCGTTCTCGGTCGCGCCGCCCGAGACGCCCGGGAACGAATAGCGCCCGCCCGGCAGGCCCCCGTCCGGTGCGATCGCCCGGACATAGCCCGCCGCCAGCTCGATCTGCGCGCCGAGCGCTTCGAGCGCCTTGAGGTGCAGGTCGATCGGGCGGTTGCCGATCGCGCAGCCGCCGGGCAGCGATACGGTCGCCTCGCCCATCCGCGCCAGCATCGGGCCGAGCACCAGGATCGAGGCGCGCATCTTGCGCACCAGTTCATAGGGCGCGACCGACGAGGTGATCCGCGTCGCCGCCAGCGTCATCACCCGCCCGAAGTCCTCGGGCCGCGAACCGGCGATCGTGGTCGAAATGCCGAACTGGTTGAGCAGGTGCTGGAATCCGTCGATGTCGGCCAGCCGCGGCAGGTTGCGCAAGGTCAGCGGTTCGTCGGTCAGCAGCGCGCAAGGCAGCAGCGTCAGTGCGGAATTCTTGGCCCCGGAAATAGGCACGACGCCGGACAGGCGTTTGCCCCCCTCGATGATGATCTTGTCCATGAGGTTCGTTTAGGGGCGCGCTCCGGGCAGCGCAATGGTCGGCCGGGGCGCTGTCGCATCGTTGCCATCTATTGCGCCTATACTCGTCGCATTGGCGTTGCGTCGGCCTTCGTATTCTGCTTGACTGGAACAATAAACGGGCGCGAGGATATTTATTTAAATAATTGAATTACGTGGAGAAATCGTGAAAAAGCCGATCCGCAAAGCCGTCTTCCCCGTCGCCGGACTCGGCACCCGCTTTCTGCCCGCCACCAAGGCAATCCCCAAGGAAATGCTGCCGATCATCGATCGGCCGTTGATTCAGTACGCGGTCGACGAAGCGCGCGAGGCCGGGATCGAACAGCTCATCTTCGTGACCGGGCGCGGCAAGACCTCGATCGTCGAGCATTTCGATACCGCGTTCGAACTCGAAGCGACGATGCAGGGCCGGGGCAAGAACCTCGATGTGCTCGCGCCCACCCGCATCCAGCCCGGCAATCTCGTCACCGTGCGCCAGCAGGTGCCGATGGGGCTGGGCCACGCGATCTGGTGCGCCCGCGCGATCGTTGGCGACGAACCCTTCGCGATCTTCCTGCCCGACGAACTGATGATCGGCCGGCCCGGCTGCATGGCGCAGATGGTCGAAGCCTATAACGAGGTCGGCGGCAACCTGATCTCGGTGCTCGAAGTGCCGGAAGAGGAAGTCTCCAGCTACGGCGTCATCGCGCCGGGCAAGCGGCTCGAACACGACCTCACCGAAGTCGTCGGTCTGGTCGAAAAGCCCAGGCGCGGCGAGGCGCCCTCGAACCTGATCATCTCCGGCCGCTATATCCTCCAGCCCGAAGTCATGCGCACGCTCGAATCCCAGGGCGCCGGCGCGGGCGGAGAAATCCAGTTGACCGATGCGATGGCCAAAATGATCGGCACCCAGCCGTTCCACGCGGTGACATTCGCCGGGCGCCGGTTCGATTGCGGCAATCACCTCGGCTTTGTCGAGGCGACTTTGGCCTTGGCGCTGGAGCGGCCCGACATGGGCGACGATGTGCGCGCGATGGCGCGGCGGCTGCTGGATCTTTAGAGTCGGGTCCGGGCCGGCGGTGCGTCCTGCCCGGGAAACCGGAGCTTGTAGGCGACGAGTGTGACGGAAAAGTCCGCGTAGCCGGTGAACTTGTGGATCAACGCTGCCCACTATCCAAAGATTCGAACCAGTGTCGAGCGGTCAATCATGAAATCCGTACCATGCTTCGGTCTGAAATGTCGCTTCGCCGATCTTCAAGCGCTGCCGTGCAAATAGTCAGGCTTTTGATTTTGGGTGCAAGTGCTAACAAGATCGGCTCTAGATTGGATTGTTTCCCCGCAAAGCCGCACCAGCATTGGTGCAAGGCTCGGCCTTAGCACCGCCACGCTCTCTGGTGCGGCGCGTCAAGTGGATTGTCTTTCATGCCGGAAAGTTCGGAAGAAGTCGCGGCCGCCGTTCCCGCGTCGCGGCCGGCCATCCTGCTCTATGCGCAGAGCAATTTCGGCGGCCTGGCGGAACACACGCACTATCAGGCGCAGGAACTGGCAGATCGGGGCTGGCCGATCACGGTGCTGTGCCACCCCGATTTCCTGCGACGGCCAAGCCAGCCGCGCTATCGGCGGCGAGCCGTGCTCCACACGGTTACCGGGACCAGCCGGCTTGCCAAGCTGCTGCATGTCGCCGCCGTCGTCCTCGATCACTACGTCCTGGCCTGGTGGATCATGAGGACCAGGCCTGCCGTCGTGCTGTTTGATTGTGCCTCCGAATATTTCATGCCGTTCTGGGTCTGGCCGCATTTGCTGCTGCGCCGGACCGGCGTGCATTATCTGGCGAACTTCCATGATCCGGTGCGCGAACGTCACTTCGGTCCGCACTGGCTTCACCGCTGGTCGTTGCGCCTGATGTACCGGTTGATCGAGGGCGGACTGGTGCATGGGCCGGTGCCGCCGGAGGCCGCAATTCCCGCCAATATCCGCCTCGTCGAAGCTCCGCTCGGCCCCTTCGAGGATACCCTGCTCATCCCGCCCTCGGTCGATATCCGCACGCAGTTCGCCATTCCGGAAAGCAGCTGCGTGGTGCTCGCCTTCGGTCACATCGTTGATCGCAAGAATCTCGATCACTTGATCCGCGCCGTTGCCCAGGTGCCCGGAACGGTCCTGGTGATCGCCGGGGAACACAGCTCGGCAACCCAGCGCCCGGCCGCCTATTACCGGCAGATCGCCGCCGAACTCGGGATCGCCGCGCGGGTCATCTTTTGCGAGGAATTCATTCCGGATGACCGCATCGCCGAATTCTTCACCGCTGCCGATATCGTGGCGCTCACCTACCGTTCCGCGTTCGTGTCGCAGAGCGGCGTGCTGCAGCAAGCGGTCGCGTTTCGCAAGCCGGTGCTCGTGTCGTGCGGGCCGGGGCCGCTGCGCCAGACCATGGAGCAGTTTCCGCTGGGCATGTTGATCCCGCCCGACGATGTGGCGGCAATCGCAGACGGACTGCGCGAACTGCGCGCCGCCCCGCCGGTGCCCGAGGCCGTGTTTCGCGCATACGAAAGTGCTGCATCCTGGCCCGCGAACATCGACCGTCTGATCGAACTGATCGGCACAGTCAGCAACCACGCCAAGATCCGCTAAGCGCGGGCCTGCCTCCGGGCGAGGGCGGCGCTTTCGGCCCCACCAGTTCACCATGCGCGGCGGCATTGCGCAGCCGGACCAGGGCCACATCGAGGTCGGCGGAAACCTCATTCCGGTGCTCGCTGTGCCAGTGCAGGAAGTCTTCAGCCGGAAGTCATCTGCCCGGTCGAATGCGAGGGGACAGGGGGCGGGCGCTGCGGTTGCCCTGATGATTGCGTGCCTGGTCGGAGCGGTCAGGGCGAGGTCGGCAGGCCCTTCCCGCCGCTCTGCCGCACGGCACCCATGGCCGCGTCAATCATCACATAGAGCAGCAGCGCCGCCATCGCGAGATTGGCGGCATCGTGCAGCACGTCGTTGTGCAGCAAGTCAGCGATCTTCATGCCATTCCAGTACCACGCGAGCACGATCAGAAACATCGCACGCCCGATCCGGCCGAGCTGCGCAAACGGGTTTCCGAACGCAAACGGGAGCGCGAGCAAACAATAATCGTAAGTCAGGTGCGGCATGCCGCAAAGCGTGACGAGGCTGGCCACGAGGATCATGCGCGGCATTTCCGGGTCATGCCCCGGCAGTTGCCACCGTGAAGTCAATTGTCCGTTCCCATGCGGGCCAACCTGCCAGCACCACAGGAAGGTGCCTGCCAGCGCGATCGCGGATACCGCCAGCGGGCCGCTCGGTCCGACCAGCGCGGCGATCGCCTTGAAGGGCATTGCCAGCGACACGCCGCCCCGGGCAGTTTCGAGCGGCGCCAGCAGCAGTTCCGGACCGAACGCGGTCCCGGTAATCACGGCGAAGGCCGCGTAAGTGCCAAGCGTGGCGAGCGCCACTGCGGCCAGGCCGGCCCAGTCACGTCGTCCCGCCAGCACGGCCACAAAGACCGCGCCGAGCGAATACTTGGACAGCGCGACGGCCAGCACCGTGCCGCGCATGATCGCAGAGCGGGCGCGGAACGCCGCGATCACCAGCACCATGATCAACAGTCCGTGCTGACCATTGCCGATCGTGTTGCGAACCGGTGTGGAGCTCAGGAACAGGAGTGCGCACCACAGTCCCATTCCGGCCGGAAGCGCCGGATTGCGCCACAGCCGCACGGCAACGAACAGCGCACAGGCAAGGTTGCACACCAGCCATGCGAGCTTGGCGGCTGACCAGGGCAAAAAGCCGAGCGGGAGCAGCAGGAAATAGATTGCCGGCAGGTAATTGGGAACCTGTGAGAGCAGGAATTCGTGCCGCGCGATCTGCCAGGCGCGATAGGGGTTTTCGCCG
>VMTF01000193.1 GCA_013791705.1 Sphingomonadales bacterium
AGCGGGCTGGTGCCGCAAGCCCTTGGCGGATGCCAGGGGCGCAACCCAACCAAGACTCAACCCGGTGCCGCAAGGTCAGGCCGGAGGGCTTGACCGCACCAATCAAAAACTCCCGCCTCACCGCACCAATCCAAGCAAACTCCACTCCCACTGGCAAAACACACGGACAAGCCCTAGATAAACCCACATGACCAAGCTCGACCGCAGGACTTTGCTGGCAGGAGCGGTGGCCACGGGCGCGGCCCTCGCGCTGCCCCCTCGCGTCTTCGCGCAAGCCTGGTCGCTGACCGGGCAGCACCGCAAGATCCTCGCCGTCGCCAAGGAACAACTGGAGCGCAACCGCGCCCGGCTGTGGCGCACCGACATTGTCGGCGTGGCCGATTTCGCCCTGCCCTCGTCGCTTCCGCGCTTCCACTTCGCCAATCTCGAAACGGGACAGGTGCGCTCGTTCCTGGTCGCCCACGGCCGCGGCTCGGACCCGGAGCATGACGGCTTTCTCAAGAATTTCTCCAACGAGTTCGACAGCCTCGCCACCTCGCGCGGCGCGTTCATCACCAATGAGTGGTACAAGGGCAAATACGGCACCTCGATCCGCCTCACCGGCGTCGATCCCGACAATTCCAACGCGCTGGACCGCGCGATCGTCCTCCACCCGGCGTGGTACGCCAACCCCGACATGCTCGAAAAATGGGGCAAGCTCGGCCGCAGCGACGGCTGCTTCGCCATGGCCGAGGCGGACTTCAACGAAGCCTTGTGGCACCTTTCCGGCGGGCGGCTGCTCTATGCGGACCGGCTCGGACTGGGCTGACTTTCGCGGCGCGTTCAGGCCAACCGCAACAGCGCCTAGCCAACCGCTTGCTGCAAGTGGGCCAGCACCGCGCTGTGGAGCAGGGTGTCGAATTCCAGCCCGGCCCGGCCGTCTTCCACCCGGATGACCCTGGCCGCCTGATAGGCCAGCCTGGGCAGCTTGATCAGCACCCGCTCATCGTCCTCTTCACCATCCGTTTGTCGATCAGGCAGCCGAACTCCTCCGGATTCACTGACGCGCACCTGCCCGCGGCGCCGTTCCACCAGCTTCATCGCCTGCCGCGATTACAGATCGCGGCTTAAGTGGCTTTACCGATTGCGAAATTGGCGCGATCCTTCTCACTCACAGCAGCCACCACGCGGCAAATGCTTGGTCCGGGTCAGGAGAACGATCATGAATGGCACCACATCGCAGCAGGGCAAATGCCCGGTCATGCACGGCGGGAATACCGCCACCGGCAAATCGGTCATGGCATGGTGGCCCAACGCGCTGAACCTCGACATCCTCCATCAGCACGATACGAAGACCAACCCGCTCGGCCCCGGCTTCAGCTATCGCGAGGCGGTCAAGACCCTCGATTTCGCCGCGCTCAAGCAGGATATGCGCGCGCTGATGACCGACAGCCAGGCGTGGTGGCCGGCAGACTGGGGCCACTACGGCGGGTTGATGATCCGCATGTCGTGGCACGCGGCCGGCTCCTATCGCCTGGCCGACGGGCGCGGCGGCGGCGGCACCGGCAACCAGCGCTTCGCCCCGCTCGATTCCTGGCCTGACAACGTCAGCCTCGACAAGGCCCGCCGCCTGCTGTGGCCGCTCAAGAAGAAATACGGCAACAAGGTAAGCTGGGCCGATCTCATCATTCTGGCGGGCACGATCGCTTACGAGACGATGGGCCTCAAGACCTTCGGCTTCGGCTTCGGCCGCGAAGACATCTGGCACCCCGAAATCGATACCTACTGGGGCTCCGAGAAGGACTGGCTCGGCAAGGACCGCTATGCCACCGCCGGTGACGAAGCCTCGCTCGAAAATCCGCTCGCCGCGGTGCAGATGGGCCTGATCTACGTCAATCCCGAAGGCGTCGACGGCAAGCCCGATCCGCTGAAAACGGCCGAGGCCGTGCGCGTGACGTTCGCCCGCATGGCGATGAACGACGAGGAAACCGTCGCACTCACCGCCGGCGGCCACACCGTCGGCAAGTGCCACGGCAACGGCGATGCCGGCCTGCTCGGCCCCGATCCGGAAAGCGCCCCGGTCGAGGATCAGGGCTTCGGCTGGAAGAACCCCACCGGCAAGGGCATGGGCCGCGATACCATCACCAGCGGGATCGAAGGCGCGTGGACCACCCACCCGACCCGGTTCGACAACGGCTATTTCGATATGCTGTTCGGCCACGAATGGGAAATCCGCTCCAGCCCCGCCGGCGCCCGCCAGTGGCAACCGGTCAGCATCAGGGAGGAAGACAAGCCGGTCGACGTCGAAGACCCCTCGATCCGCCTCAGCCCGATCATGACCGATGCCGACATGGCGATGATCAAGGATCCGGTCTATCGCCGGATATCGGAGCGGTTCCACCACGACCCCGCCTACTTCCAGGAAGTCTTCGCGCGGGCCTGGTTCAAGCTCACCCACCGCGACATGGGGCCAAAGGTCCGCTACATCGGCCCCGATGTCCCGGCCGAAGACCTGATCTGGCAAGACCCCGTCCCCGCCGGACCCACCGGCTACAACGTCGATGTGGTCAAGGCGAAGATCGCCGCCGGCGGCCTGACCCTCCCCGAAATGATCACGACCGCGTGGGACAGCGCCCGCACCTTCCGCGGCTCCGACATGCGCGGCGGCGCCAACGGCGCCCGCATCCGCCTCGCCCCGCAAAAGGACTGGCCCGGCAACGAGCCCGCGCGTCTCGCCAGGGTGCTGGCCGTACTCGAAGGCATTGCCGCCGAAACCGGCGCCAGCATCGCCGATGTCATCGTGCTCGCCGGCAATGTCGGGATCGAGCAGGCCGCCAAAGCGGCGGGCGTCGCGGTCAGCGTCCCCTTCGCCCCCGGCCGGGGCGACGCAACCGCCGAGCAGACCGACGCCGAATCCTTCGACGCGCTCGAACCGCTCCACGACGGCTACCGCAACTGGCTCAAGCAGGACTACGCGGTAAGCGCCGAGGAACTGATGCTCGATCGCACCCAGCTCATGGGCCTGACCGCGCCCGAAATGACCGTGCTGGTCGGCGGGATGCGCGTGCTCGGAACCAACCACGGCGGCACGAAACACGGCGTGCTCCCCACCCGCGAAGGCGCGCTGACCAACGACTGCTTCGTCAACCTGACCGACATGGACAACTGTTGGCACCCCGCCGGCCCCGGCCTCTACCAAATCCGCGACCGCGCCACCGGCGCGATGAAGTGGACCGCCACGCGCCTGGACCTCGTCTTCGGCTCAAACTCGATCCTGCGCGCCTACGCCGAAGTCTACGCGCAGGACGATAACAGCGAAAAGTTCGTCCATGACTTCGTGCGCGCCTGGACCAAGGTGATGAACGCCGACCGATTCGATCTGGCCTGACGTTCCGGCAGGACTAAAGGGAAGATGCGAGGGTTAACACCCTCGCGCTCCCGGTCCGTCTTCCGGCGCCGGGGGTGTGTGATGGGGCGACTGCTTTGCGCGACATGTCAGTCGTTGCGCACTGGCTGGTCAGCTCCCCAGAGCGGACATCGGCTACCCACATCCTTTTGGCGCGCTATATTGTTCCGCATGACGAACAAGATCGAGAAATTGGGGCGATGGGCCGAGAAGCAATTTAGCAGTCTTTGCTCTGAAGGCGGCGTGATCGCAAACAAGTCCGAAGAGGACGAAACTGGGTGGGACTACCTGCTTGAGTTTCCTCAAGCCGCGGTAGAAGGATTGCCGCCTGACCTCCAAAAGATCGAGCTTTCTGCTCGTGCGCAGGTGAAATCGCGGGAGCGCGGAAAACTCGTCGCCGAACTCAAACTTAGCAATGCGCATCGCTTCGCAGCTGCACCAGAACCTTGCTTCGTGGTTTTGGCTGCCGCAACTGATGGAGGGCATCCGGTTAAGTTCTATGCGAAGCATTTTTGGCAGGATGAGATCGCAAGGACACTCAAGCGTCTGCGGCAGGCCGATTACAAGAGCAAACCGACAAACCAGCAGTCATTCGATGTCAGTTTCGATGAGATGGACAATCACACAGACGACCTTATTCAATGGATGCGTCAGGTGGTCGCCAGTTCCGGCTCTGACTATGCTAATCTGAAGCGAGATTTAAACGAAAACCTCGGCTATGAAGATGGTCGGTTCTTCGGAACGGTCACCTTCCTAAACAATGACATCGAAAAGTTTGTTGATCATTCAATCGGTTTAGATGCCAAGATCGAGTTGACCAACGCGCGACTAGTAGATCGCCGTTTCGGCATCTAAGCTAAAAGGCCGATCTTCGACATCAAGCCTGATCGCGTTGAGATGCGGACGCATCCGAAGCCGTGCACTGTCGAGATAACCGACGCCGATGATCAAATTCATCGTTTCGATGGAGATATCTTCACACCGGGCATACCGGGATTGCCACTGGAGATGGTAAAAGCGAGAATAGTCGCAGGTCCATTAGAAGCGCTGTTTCTTGGAACAGGCCAAGCGACATTCAATTTTCACTTCAACTCAGGCGACAAGCACGATTTGGAGTACCTGACTCGTTGCGTCAAACTGTTTGCAGCCCTCGGAAACGGGCCAATGCAATTTTCAGTTGTCTTCGACGAAAACCGCATGGACAGCGGGCAAGTCACGACTGAGAGAGTCGAAAACGCCAATCTGTTTTCGGACGCTCTCGTTCTGCTCAAAGCGTTGTCCATGGTTACCGTGAAAGCTGGCAATCCGAAAGTCGAGTTGTCCCTTGATGACTTTATTCAGGGTTGGGATGCAATTCTTGAGTTTCGTAATCACCTGGATGCCGACACAATGGACTTCTCAATGGAAGGGGATGGAAGGCGAATTGCAGAAGCAAAGATTGACCGTCTCGTGACAGGTCTCACTCTGACAATTGAAGGCTACCTAATTACCGCCGTGCTGGCATATAGATTGAAAGATGACGAGGTCGAGAACCAGAAACGCAAGCTGACGTTTATGAAGCCCACAATCCTCTGCGCATTAATCGATGAGCGCGACGACGCGGCACATGGCGGGGAAGTCCCGAAGGAGATCAAGCGGTACGCTGATAGGCACGGGGAGGGCGTCATTACCCTTCAGAGAACCGATGGAGGGGCCGACTTTGCTATTTCAATGGTA
>VMTF01000012.1 GCA_013791705.1 Sphingomonadales bacterium
ATCGCTTCGAACTGCCGGGCCGCCGCCGCGAGCTTCTCGCGCTCGGGCGGGGGTTTTGGCGCCGGCGCAAGGCCGGGCGGGGGGGGGGCGCCAGTCGGCACAGCACCACCATCGCGGCCTTGCGCGCGCCGGCGTCCGTGAGCGCCTGCAGGATCTCGACGAGGTCGGACGGACCGACGCCGAGCAGGTTGAGCGCGTCGACCACCTTGGCGAGCGAGGCGCCTCCTTTGGTCAGGACGATGTGCTTGCCGCCCTCCTCGCTCGCATCGAGTGTGCTGTCCGAGGTTACGGCAGTCTGCCCCCGGCTGAACGGCTGGGGCTGCGAGACCTGCGTTTGCTCGTCGATCCGCACCACCAGCTTGCCGTGGCTGATCGCGGCGGGCGAAAGGCGCACCGCGCTATTGATAACCACGGTGCCGGTGCGGGTGTTGACGATCACCCGCGCGGCGGTTTCGGCGGGCACCACGCTCAGCATCTCGATTGCCGCCATCATGCTCGAACGCAGGTCGGCGCCTGGGGGGAGGGTGAGGGCGAGAGTGATCCCGTCTTCCACGGCGGCGGTTCCCGGGAAGCGCGTGTTGATCGCCTCGCGCACTCGCGCGGCGGTGAGGAAGTCGGCGTCATAGAGGTTCCAGCGCAGCACCGGGACGCTGTCGAACCCGGTCGCGACCGCGCGTTCGACGCTGGCCCCTTCCGGAATGCGGCCGACCGTCGGCACGTTGACGGTGAGCTTCGAGCCGTCGCGGCCCGAAACTCCCAGCCCGCCGACGGCGAGGTTGCCCTGCGCCATCGCGTAGATCTGGCCGTCCGCGCCATAGAGCGGCGTCAGGATCAGCGCTCCGCCGCGCAGGCTCTTGGCCTTGCCCAGCGCCGAAACGGTGACGTCGATGTGCTGGCCGGGCTTGGCGAAGGCCGGCAATTCGGCGGTGATCAGCACGGCGGCGGCGTTCTTCAGCCCCGGCGAGACACCCGGCGGAAGCTGCAGGCCCAGCCGCCCGGCAGTGCCGCGCATCGCCTGGGTGAGATATTCGAGATTGTCGTCGCCCGAGCCGTCCAGCCCGACGACCACGCCATAGCCGGTGAGCTGGTTCGAGCGCACGCCCTGGAACGCGCCGATATCGCGCACCCGCTCGGCCAGTACCGGGCCGGGGAACGCGGCCGCCGCGACTGCGAGCAAGGTCAGCAACCGTTTGAACATCATGGCCACCATCAGAACGGACTGATCATGTTGAAGAACCTGCTCAGCCAGCCTTCCCGGCTGGCGCGCTGGATCGAACCGTTGCCGGCATATTCCAGCCGCGCGTCGGCCACCTGGGCCGAGCGGACCATGTTCTGGGCATCGATGTCCGCCAGGCGGACGATGCCGGAAAACTGGATCCATTCCTGGCCCTGGCTCAGCAGCAAGCGCTTTTCTCCTTTGACCAGGGCGGTGCCGTTTGGCCGCACTTCGGCGATTGTCACGCCGACCGTGCCGTTGAACGAGCTGGTCTGGGTGGCGGTGCCGTCCCCTTTGAACGACGACTGGCCCGAGGCTTTAAGGGCGTTGGGATCGAGGAACGACAGCGGCCCGGCAATCGGCGGGGTGAGCGAGAAGCCTCCGCCGCGCGCCGTCTTGGACCCGGCCGACTTGGCGGTGGTGGTGTTTTCGACCAGCACGATGGTCAGCGGATCGCCGACCCGGCGCGCGATCGTGCCCTGCACCAGCGAGGCATAGCCAAGGCCCACATCGAAGATCGCGCCGGTCGCCGCGCGCTGCACCGCCGGGGGGGCAGCCGGCAGCGTTGCCTCGAACCCGGCGGGCGGGCGCTTGGCGGCATGAGCGGGAGTGGCGAGCGGGATGATCGCCAGCCCAATCAGACCGAGCCCGCCCAGCCTGAGCCGGTCGAAGGCCCCGCGCCGGGGACGGCCGCCGTGCGCGTGCTGCGGCAAGCTCGGCACGAGTGGGCCGTGGTCGGTGGCACAAGTCATTTTCACAGCGTCTGGTTCGCGTTCTTGAGCATCTCGTCGACCGCCGAGATCATCTTGGAATTGATCTCGTAGGCGCGCTGCGCCTCGATCATGTCGACCAGTTCCTCGACGACGTTGACGTTGGAGGCTTCGAGCATGCCCTGCCGGATGTTGCCGCGTCCGTCCTGCCCGGCCACGCCGGGCTGGGCCTGGCCGCTTGCCGCCGTTTCGGTCAGGAAGTTGTCGCCGGTCGCCCTGAGGCCGCCGGGATTGGCGAAGCTGGCCACGGTGATCTGCCCGAGCGCGGCCGGTGCCGACTGGCCGGCGAGGGTGGCCGAAACCGTGCCGTCACCCGAGACGGCAATCGCACCGGCGCCATCGGGGATGGCGATCGCCGGTTGCACCGGATAGCCCTGCGCGGTCACGAGCTGACCGTCGGCCGAGCGCGAGAAGTTGCCCGCGCGGGTATAGCCGAGCTGGCCGCCGGGCAGGGTTACCTGAAAGTAGCCATCGCCGTCGAGCGCAAGATCGAGCGCGTTGTCGGTGGTCTGGAGCGTGCCTTGCGTCTCGATCCGGGTGGTCGACTGGATCGCGACCCCGGTGCCGAGGTTGAGCCCGGTGGCATAGGCCGTCTCGGTCGACGATTGCTGCCCGGCGACGCGGGTATCCTGATAGGCGAGCGTGGCGAAATTCGCCCGGTCGCGCTTGAACCCGGTGGTGCCGACGTTGGCAAGGTTGTTGGCGATGACCCGCATCCGCTGGTCCTGGGCTTCGAGCCCGGTGCGGGCGACATGAAGGGCGCTGGTAGGCATGGCTTGGTCTCCGGTGGGATCAGGTGAGGCGCATCAGGGCCGCGCTGCCCTCGTCGAGTTCGCTGGCGGTGGCGATGAGCTTGGTGCGGATATCGAACAGGCGCTGGTCCTCCATCATCTGGACGAGGACTTCGCTGGGATTGACGTTCGATTGTTCGAGCGCGCCGGGGATGACCCTGGCTTCGAGGTCGGTCGGCAGGGTGCCACCGCCAAACACCCGAAACACGTTGTCGAGGCCCTTTTCGATCCGGGTTCCGGCCGCGCTCGCCAGCTTGATCCGGTCGATCCGGGCGGGCGGGGCATCGGGAACGGCCGGATCGCGCACCAGCACTTGCCCGTCCGGCCCGATCGTGACCGCCGAGCCGAGCGGGACCGTGATCGGCCCGCCTTCGCCGATCACCGGATGGCCGTCGCCGGTCTGCAACACGCCCGACGGGGCGACCGACAGATCGCCGCGCCGGGTATAGCCTTCCGGGCCGCCGGCAGTCTGCACCGCCATCAGCGCATCGCCGCCCAGCGCGATATCGAGCGGCTTGCCGGTCTGGATCACGGCGCCCTGCGCCATCGAGGCGCTGCGCACTTCGCCGTCGCTCAGCGCGCGCACTTCCAGGCTTTCCCCCTTCAGCGTCATCGGGGTGAACTGGACGACATCGGCGCGGTAGCCGGTGGTCTGGGCGTTCGCCATGTTGTTGGCGGTCACCCGCTGGCTGACCATCGAGGCGTTGAGGCCGGAATAGGCGGTGAAGATCAGGCGGTCCATCGGGGGCTCCCATCAGGCACGGATCAGGTCCGCAGGTTGATGATCGTCTGCGAAATCTGGGTGGCGGTATCGATTGCCTTGGCGTTGGCCTGGAAATCGCGCTGGGCGGTGATCAGGCCGACCAGTTCCTCGGCAATGTCGACATTCGAGCGTTCGAGCGCGCCCGAGAGCAGCTCGCCGTACTGGCCGTTGCCGGGCTGACCATAGGAGGGCGCGCCCGACAGGCCGTTCGCGGTCCAGTTGGACGAGCCGACCTGGCGCAGTCCGGTGGGGGAGACGAAACTGGCGAGCGCGATCTTGCCGATGATCGCGTTCGTGCCGTCGGCATAGGACGCGGTGACATCGCCGTTCGAACCGACCGTCACCCCGGCGAATTCCGCGCCCGCGCCATTGGTGGCCGGCACCTGCGCATCGATCGGCGTGGCCGAGGTGACTGCGCCGGTAAGCGGATCGACCGGGAATACCTGCAGGCGATTGTTGGAAGGATCGCTGATGAACCCGGCTCCGTCCATGGTGAAGCTGCCGTTGCGGGTGAAATAGGTCTGGCCGGTGGTCGCGTTCACCGTGCTGAAGAATCCGTCACCATTGATCGCGACATCGAGCGCCGAGCCGGTCTGCTCGATCGGACCGAGCGCGAAGTTCTGCTGGATCGCCTCGACCGTCGCGCCGATCCCCTGGATCATCTTGGGGTTCGCATAGGCCGAACCGGCGACAATGTCGGCAAACTGGACGTTGCTTTTCTTGAAGCCGGTGGTCTCGGCGTTGGCGATGTTGTGCGAGATGACCGCAAGGTCGGTCTGCGCGTTCTTGAGTCCGTTGAGCGAGGTGTAGAATGACATGGCGGTTCTCCCGTGTGAGCGTCAGGCGGTGGTTGGTCAGGCGGCCGGGGGGGGCGTAGAGGCGGCAGCGGCAGCGGCTGCGGCAGCGCGCTGCGCGGTCATCACCGCGTCGAGCTTGGCGCTGATGTCCTGCAGCGTGGTGTTCACGTCGGTGATCCCGGAAAGCGAGGAAAACTGCGCGAGCTGGGCCAGCATGTCCTTGCTGTCCATCGGGTTGAGCGGATCCTGCTGCTGCATCTGGGTGGTCATCAGCTTGATGAAATCGGCCGAGCCGAGCGCGCCGAACCCGCTTGTCTGGGTTGCTGTGCCGGTGCTGCCGGCGGCAGCATTGGGGGAGGTGATGGTGGTCATTTCATCCTCATCGTTTCGAGCATCAGTTGCTTGGCGGTGGAAAGGGCTTCGACCAGGTTCTGGTACTGGCGCGAGCTGTCGAGCATCTCGACCATCTCGGCGCTTTCATCGACCGGGCTGAGCCAGACATCGCCGTTGGCATCGGCGAGCGGATGGTCGGGGCTGTGCTGGCGCAGCGGCTGCGCCGAGGAGCGCACCACCGCGCGCACATCGACGGTCGCCAGGCCGCTGGTCTGATCGAGCGCTGTGGCGAAGACCGGGCGCAGCGGCTGGTAGGCTTCGTCGGCGCTGCCCGCGACCGACCCGGCATTGGCGAGGTTCGACGCGGCGGCGTTCATGCGCACGAGCTGCGCCGACATGCCGCGCTGGGCGAGGGCGAACAGGTTAAGCGGGCCGGTGGACGGGGCTGAAGGTGAGGACGGCATCGTCATTCGCCCTTCAGTGCGCGGGTGACGGTTTCGACCCGGCCCCGGATGAACGACAGCGTCGCCGAATAGCCGACCGCGTTTTCGGCGAAGGCGGTCTGCTCGGTCATCGTCTCGACGGTGTTGCCGTCGAGGCTCGGCATGACCGGCACGCGATAGCGCGTGGCCGTGGCGATTGCCCGGTCATCGCTGGCGCCGGCGGCGCTCGCTTTCAGTGCCGCGGCGAAATCGATGTCGCGCGCCTTGTAGCCGGGTGTGGCGGCGTTCGCGATGTTGGACGTCAGGATTCCCATGCGCTGCGAACGCAGCGCAAGGGCGGTGCCATGAATGCCGAACAGGGTATCGCTCATCGGTGGTTCTCCGGGGTCGCGGATCGTGACCGGGAGTTTCGCAAGGGCCGTGCCAACCGCGTGAATCCGCGAATGCAGCAGAAAATCGGCAGGACAAGCGGCAAGGCCGTGCCGGGCGGCGGCAAAATCCGGCCGGTCGGTGCAGTTCCCCTGAATTCGCGCGCGTCCCTGAATTCCCGCGCTTCCTGCCGTTCTTTGAAGACACCGCACAAGGACCGGTCAGCCCATGCCGCTTACTCTTATCGATGGTTCCGCCGCGTTGATCGTGTTCGGCGGCACTCTCGCCGCGACATTTCTGCGCAGCGGCTGGCGCGAAAGCGCGCTGGCGCTCAAGGGTCTGCGGCTGGCCTGCCGGCGCGGCTACAATGCCGAACAAGGCAAGTCGGAGCTGGTCGGCCAGGTCCGCGCGATCCGCGAGGACGGGCTGCTGCGGGCCGCGCCCGGGCATGTCGGCGACTGCGAGTTCGACGAGGCGACCGATGCGCTGATCCATGACCGGTCGATCGCGGCGCTGCTCGCCGCGCACGAAAAGCACAAGGCGCGGCGGATGGCCGATGCCGATACCGCGATGCGGGTGGTCTCGCAGGCGGCCGAGCTGGCGCCGGTGTTCGGCCTGGCCGGAACGCTGGTGGCGCTCAACCGGATGCCGGCCGATCTGGCCGCGAACGGCGATGCGATCACCGGCGCGATCGGCATGGCGGTGGTGACCACGCTTTACGGAATTCTGTCCGCCAATCTGGTGCTCGCCCCGCTCGCGCGGCTGATCGAGCGGGCTGCGCGGGCCGAGGAGGCGCAGCGGCAGGTGGTGGTCGACTGGCTGGCCGAACAGGTTGCCGAAGCGATCCCGCAGGCGCGCGCCGCGCCGCCGCACGGGCTCGGCAATCATGGCCGGGCGGCGGCTTGATGCAGGCCCGGGCCGGAGTGGGCTGGCAATATGCGCTGGCGGATCTGTCGCTGATCCTGTTCATGGTCTGCGCGGCGGCGCTGGCGCGGCAGCAGCAGGTGGCGCGGTCGGTTCCGCCGCCGCCGCCAGCCATGTCCGCCATGTCCGTCGCGCTGGCTGATCCGGTTGCGGTGTGGCGGGCCGGAGCGGGCGCGCCCGATCTTGCCGCATGGCTGGCCGGGCAGTCGCTCGATACGCGCCAGCGGCTGACGATCGTGGCGCGCTATCGAGGCGTGGGGGCTGCGGCGGCTTTCGCGCGCGCTGAAACGGTGCTGCATGGCATCAGCAAGCTGCCTGCGGCGACGCGGATCGTGGTTGAACCGGCGGGAGTGGATGATTTGTCCGCCACCCTGACGTGGGACGTTGGACACTGATGGTGGCACACTCCTGGCCGGCGGTGGCACAGGCCTTGCAATGCACTTGCAGTATCCTTGCACGGAAGCCCAATTCGATGAAACTGCCGCTTGCCATTCTCCCGCTTATCCTCGCCGCCGGTCCGGCATGGGCCGCGCCGTTCGCCGATGCGGACACAATCGAACTGGCCGTCACCCGGTTCACCGGCGTCCCGACCGGGCAGCCCGGCGGCGCGGCGCGGCCGATCGACCGGCGGCTGCGACTGGCGCCCTGCGCCAATCCGCTCAGCCTCGGCTGGTATGCCGGAAGGCGCGACACGGTGCTGGTGCAATGCCCGGATTCCGGAAGCTGGCGGCTGTTCGTGCCGGTGCTGCAGACTGCGGCGGCGGGCGGCGCCAACGCGGTTTTACGCGGCGAATCGGTGACGATTTCGGTGACCGGGGCGGGCTTTACCGTCTCGCAGCCGGGCGAGGCGCTGGAAGGCGGCGCGGTCGGCGCGTGGATCCGGGTCAAGACCGCAAACCCTTCGGCCCAGCCGCTGCGCGCGCGGGTGATGCGGCCGGGCCTGGTCGCAGTGGATCTCGGAAACGACTGATCCGGCAGATTTTTGCCGACAGTCCGGCAAAATACTACCGGCCCCCTTAAAGCTCTTGCCGATTTGCCGTTCTCCCCGGTGTAGAACCACGGAGCGGCACAATGCCTATCGAACCCAGTCAGCCAATAGCGGCAGTTCGCCCGGTCGGCGCGAGCGACGCCCGGGTCATCCGGACCGCCGCCGGCGTTAAGGACCAGACGGCCGCGGCGCCGGACAGTTCTTCGGCGAGTTCGCCGGTCGGCGCCGCCACTTTCCAGCCGAGCGACGCGCTCGATCCCGGCCAGGCGCCGGTCGATGCCGAACGGGTCGACGTGATCCGCAAGGCCATCGCCAGCGGAACCTATCCCGTTGTCCCCGCCAAGATTGCCGACGCGATAATCGCGGCCGGTCTGCTGCTGAGGATCCAGCCATGAGCGTCCAGACATCCCCCTCCGCCAGCCTGCGCGACAACCTGCGGCAGATGGTTGCCGTGCTGCAGGAAGAACGGCAGGCGCTTGCCGGCCTCGACCTTGATGCGATCATGGGCGCGGCCACCGGCAAACAGGCCCTGTGCGACAGCCTTGATGGCGCGGACCCGGCGCAAGTCGATGATGAATGTCGCGGGCTGCTCGATGCGGCCCGGCGGCTGAACGAGGTAAACCGCCAGGTTCGCAACCTGATCGCGGCCAATGTCGCGGCGCGGCTTGAGGCGCTGGTCGGCTCGCCGGCACTTTATCGCGCCAACCCGGCTTACGCTTATGCCGGTGCGCGCGGGTAAGTTCGCCGCGCGTTTGCCCGGTTGGCACGCCCCTTGCTGAACACTCCCCGAGGCAACCGCACTCGGGGATGAAGCTTGAGCGATATTGCAGCTACCAGAACCGTTCCGCCACAGGCGGCGACCGCGCGGGCCGCTATCGCCCGCGCCGCGCAGGCGACCGGCGTCGATTTCGATTACCTGCTGGCGCAGGCCAAGCTTGAATCCGGGCTCGATCCCGCCGCGCGCGCGGCCACTTCCAGCGCCACCGGGCTATACCAGTTCGTCGGCGGAACCTGGCTCGATACGCTGAAGAAGCACGGGGCGGACCACGGGTTCGGCTGGGCGAGCGCCGCCGCCGCCGATCCGGCGCTGCGCGGGCAGGTGATGGCGCTGCGCACCGATCCGCACGCCTCCGCGCTGATGGCGGCGGAACTGGCCAATGATAACAGGGCGGTGCTGACCGGCGCGCTGGGGCGCGAACCGGACGCGGCCGAACTCTATCTGGCCCATTTTCTCGGCAGTCAGGGCGCGACGCAGTTCCTGTCCGCGCTGGCGAGTGACCCTGCGCGGTCCGCCGCGAGCGTGGCGCCCGCTGCGGCGGCGAGCAACCGCGCGATCTTCTTCGCGCCCGGCGGCGCGCCGCGTTCGCTCGGGGCGGTGATGGATCTGCTGCGCGGTCGGCTCGGCGCGGCGATGGAGGGCGGGGACGCGGAACAATGGACGGACTCCGGCATCGTCCCGGGCGCGGCGGTTCCGCAGTTCTCCGGCGGCCCGGTCGCGCAGGCATTCCACGCGGCTGCGGTGAGCGCCGAAGTGCCGGCCGCGCCCTCCATGGCGGAAACGCTGCGGCAGACCTTTGGGCTGGGCGGGAGCGCGGACGGTGCCGTTTCGCCGCACGTCCGCACGGCTTATGGCCGCCTCGCCGCGCTGGGGCTCTAGGCGATGCTGAAGCTCTCCAACGTTTCGGCGCTGGCGCTGCCGACCGGAATTCTCACGCTGATCTGCCTGATGATCGTGCCGGTGCCCACGGTCGTGCTCGACGTGTTCTTCGTGCTGAACATCGCGCTTTCGGTCGCGGTGCTGATGGCCGCGATGAACGCAGCCAAACCGCTCGATTTTTCGTCGTTCCCCTCGGTCCTGCTGTTCGCGACCTTGCTGCGGCTGGCGCTCAACGTCGCCTCGACCCGGGTGGTGCTGGTCAACGGACACGAAGGCGGCGCGGCGGCGGGCCACGTGATCGAGGCGTTCGGCGCGTTTCTGGTCGGCGGCAACTTCGCGGTCGGCCTGTTCGTGTTCATGATCCTGATGATCATCAACCTGATGGTCGTGACCAAGGGCGCGGGCCGCGTTTCGGAAGTTTCCGCGCGGTTCACGCTCGATGCCTTGCCGGGCAAGCAGATGGCGATCGACGCCGATCTGGCCGCCGGGCTGGTCGGGGCCGAAGAAGCCAAGGCGCGGCGCCGCGAAGTCGCGACCGAGGCCGATTTCTATGGCTCGATGGACGGTGCCAGCAAGTTCGTGAAGGGCGATGCGGTTGCCTCGCTGCTGATCCTGGGCGTGAACATCATTGCCGGGTTCGTGCTCGGCATGATCAGCCACGGACTTTCGGCGGGCGAAGCGGCCGAGCGCTATATCACGCTGGCGGTGGGCGATGCGCTGGTCGCGCAAGTGCCCGCGCTGCTGCTCTCGATCGCGGCGGCGGTGATCGTTACCCGCGTTTCGGACAGCCGCGACCTGGCCGGGCAGATCGGCGGCCAGTTCGCGAACCCCGGCACATGGCTGCCGGTGGCGGTGATCCTCGGGGCGATCGGGATGATCCCGGCCATGCCTCAGTCGGTGTTCCTGCCGGCCGCGGGCCTCACATTCTGGCTCTACCGGGCGCTCAGGCAGCGGGCCGACCGGCCGGTGCCGGTGATCGACACCGCGCCCGCCGCCGATCCGCAGAAGATCGCGCTCGACGAGGTTTCAGACCATACGCTGGTCACCATCGAACTGGGCTATGGCCTGGTCCATCTGGTCGACGACCGGCGCGGTTCGCCGCTGGTCACCCGGATCACCGGGGTGCGCAAGCAGCTCAGCCAGGCGTTCGGCTTCGTCGTGCCGCAATTCCGGGTGCGCGATGCGCTGGAGATGCCGCCACACGATTATCGCATCACGCTGGGCGGCGTGCCGCTGGGCGGGGCGACGATCCGCGCCGACAAGGTGCTGGCGATCGACGCGGGCGAGGCGCGCGACAACCACACGCTGACGGGCGAGCCGGGCCGCGATCCCAGCTTCGGCTGCCCGGCGCTGTGGATCGATCCCGCCGCGCGCGATCACGCGATCGCCGAGGGGTTCCTGACGGTCGATGCCAGCACGGTAATCGCCACGCATCTCAACCAGTTGCTGGCCGAACGGCCGCAGGCCCTGCTCGGCCCGGACGAGGTGCGCGCGATCCTGGAGGCGGTGAAGGAGCATTCGGCGGGGCTGGTCGAGACGGTCTGGCCGCAGCCGCTGACGCTGGCGGTGATGACGCGCCTGCTCCGCGCCCTGCTGGAGGAGGGAGTGCCGCTGGGCCATCCGCTGCCGATCCTGCAGAGCCTGTCGCAAGGCGTGCAGGTGACGCTTGAGCACGAGCGGCTGGTCGATCTGGTTCGCGCCGATCTTGGCGGGCTGATCGTCGGACGGGTGTGCGCGCCGAGCGAGCGCCTGCCGGTAATCACGCTCGAAGCGCGGCTGGAAGGCGCGATCGTGCAGGGGTTGCACGATCCGACCACCGGCCAGCCGGTGATCGAGCCCGATCTCGCCCGCGCGATCGGCGAGCGCGCTGCCGCGATCATCGCGGAACGTGGGCCGACGGCGATCCCGCCCGCGCTGATCGTCCAGCCGCGCGCGCGGCGCGCGCTGGCTGCCTTGCTCAGGCTGCGCGCGCCGGAGTGCCTGGTGCTCTCCATCGCCGAGCTGCCGCCGACGCAGCCGATCGAGGTGCTCGCCGTGATCGGTGGCGATGGCCCTCCCGCCGCCCAATTGCCTGCCCCCGCGCCCACGCCGCCGGGCAGCCCAACCGAACAGGAACTGGCCGCATGAAGTATGATCAGAAGTCCTTTGCCGCGGCCCAGCGGACGGTCACCGGCGCCTATGGCGGCGATGTGGTCGACCGGGTCCGGCGGTTCCTGCCGATGGTCCGCCGGCAGGCGTGGCACATTCACGGCTCGGGCCGGCCGGGGATCGAGCTGGAAGATCTTGTCCAGGCCGGGCTGGTCGCGCTGACCGAGTGCGCGCAGCGCCACACCGGGCCGGGCGAGGATGGCTTTGCCGCTTACGCCAAGCTGCGGGTGCGCGGCGCGATGGTGGACCTGATCCGCCGGTCAGTGCCGCTGTCCCGCGGTGCGAGCGTGCGCCGCCGGCAGTTGCGCGAGCAGGAGGATGCGCTGGGCGCGGCGCTCGGACGTGCTCCTACGCCGGCCGAACTTGCCGCGGCGCTTGGCATTGGCGAGGGCGAACTGGCCGAATTGCGGGCCGCTAACGAGCCGCTGCGGTTCGAAGCGCTGGACGACAGCTATTCCGACAGTGATCTGGCCTTTGCCGATCAGGGTCCGGATGCCCTGACCCAGCTTGCCGACGAGGAATTGCGCGGGCAAGTCGCCGAGGCAATCGGCGCCTTGCCAAGCCGGCTGCAACTGGTGGTGCAGCTCTATTTCGTCGAGGAACTCAACCTTTCGGAGATTGCCGGGGTGCTCGAAGTCTCCATTCCCAGGGTTCACCAGCTCAAGGCGCAGGCCCTCGATCAGCTCCGCAAGGAACTTTCGGCCGTCGCGGACCTGCTTTAGCCCCGCGCCGGGGCGAGAGGTCGCTGATTTTGTGGAGGCGGAACCAGCTTCATTTCAGGATCGCGCCCGATTGCCGAGGCCTCGCGCAAGTGATAGGCGATTGCGGATGGGTTCGTGTGAAACTTGTGTGGTGCGAAATCGGGCGATCTGTGCCGCGCTCGACTCCGATGAAGTCGGCGTGCTCAACGCGATCGGGCGGAGCCGCGTGCTTGCGCCGGGCGAATCGTTGATCTGGGAAGGCGACGACTCCGTGCTGGTCGCCAACGTGATCGAGGGCGTGCTGAAGCTTTCCACCGGGACCGAGGATGGCCGCGAACAGATCGTCGGCATGGTTTTTCCGTCCGATTTCATCGGTCGGCCGTTTGGCGGGACCACCACGCATGGCGTGACCGCGCTGACCGACGCGAAAGTCTGCGTGTTCAATCGCAGCGATTTCGATGCCTTTGCCCGCCAGCACCCCGCGCTTGAGCACAAGCTGTTGCGGCGCACGCTTAACGAGCTGGACCGCACGCGCCGCTGGATGCTGCTGCTGGGCCGGAAATCGGCGAGCGAGAAGGTCGCCAGCTTCCTGCTGGAGATTGCCGAACGGATGGCAACCCCGGGCTGCGAGGAATTGCAGCCGCAGGGCGAAATGCGGATCGATCTGCCGGTATCGCGGCAGCAGATCGCCGATGTGCTGGGTCTGACGATCGAGACCGTCAGCCGCCAGTTTACCCGGCTCAAGACCGATGGTGTGATCGATTTGCCGTCACGCCGCGAAGTGGCGATCCTCAATCGCGCGGCACTTGCTGCCGAAGCGGGCTGACGCGGATGGCGCGGCGCAGCGACCTTGAGCCCCTGCACCGCGCCATGTTTTCGCCGACGTTCCGGCTGGCGTCAGAAGCGGTAGGCGACGCCCGCGCTCAGCACCCACGGATCGAGCTTGTGTTCGGCGCTGATCACTTCGACGCCGCCGCTGTAGAAGTGCGAGCGGGGCCGGACGAAGTAGCGCTTGGCGTCGAGCGAGACGCTCATGCCGTTCTCGTTGACCGGAATGTCGACGCCGGCCTGGACGACGCCGCCGAAGGTGTTGTCGAGCTTGGCGTCGATGCCCGGAATGTCGGAGCCGCCGCGTTCGCCGAGGAAGAAGAACTCGGTAATCCCCGCGCCGATGTAGGGCTTCACCACGCCCAGCGGCAGGTGGGCCTTGATCGTCAGCGTGGCCGGCAGGACCAGCACGTGGTCGATCAGGTGTTCGGCCGACGGCGTGCCGGTGAGGCTGACGTGGTGCCCGGTCAGGCAGCAAATCGTCTCGACCGAGAAGTTGTCCATGAAGAAGTACTCGATCGCCACGGTCGGCACGACGTTGTCGTTTGCCCGGGTGTCGTTCGTTCCGTTCAGGATCCCGGCATTGATGACGGACTTGTTGAAATCGATCTTGCCGTCGGGCAGCACGGCGGTGGCCAGCACCTTGACCTGGATCTTGCCTTCGGAGCTGCCGGCGTGCGCGGTGCCGGTGACGGCCAGCGCAGCGGCGGCAGCGGCGGCAGTGAGCGCGAACTTCTTCATGATCCCTCATCCTTAGCGCCGCGTGCCCGCCCGTTGCGGACCACCTCATGCGACGTCAGTGGCAACGCTTGCGCAACAATGTCGCCAAAAATATTGATCAAGCGCAAAATTGGCTATTTTCCTAGATATTCTGGATATTTTGCGGTGCGGCCGGGCAATTTGATCGGCATCAATGTTGCGCTGCGCAAGGGCGCGCAGGGCGTTGTTTATCATCCGTCATGAGAGGGAAGGCTCAGGGCTCATGGAAATTGTATTAGGGCGCGCCGGCATCTGGCTGGCCGCGTTGCTCCTCGCTGTCATGGCTATCGCCGCCGCCGCCGATACCGGCTTTGCCATTCACATGGGCATAGTCGCGATCGCGTGCGGCATCGGCTTGTGGGTCACGCTATCGAAAACCGATTATTCGGCGATCGCGCGCGGGATCATCCGCGCCCCGGCCGACCAGACCCGCTACGATGACGACCCGGTCCGCTGGGGAGTGATCGCCACGGTGTTCTGGGGCATGGCCGGGTTTACCGCCGGCCTGTTCATCGCGCTCCAGCTTTCCTATCCGCTGCTGAACCTGGGCCTTGAATGGACCACGTTCGGACGGCTCAGGCCCCTCCACACTTCGGCGGTCATCTTCGCGTTTGGGGGCAATGCGCTGATTGCGACCTCGTTCTACGTGGTCCAGCGCACTTGCCGGGCGAGGCTGGCCTTCCCCGGCCTCGCCCGTTTCGTTTTCTGGGGCTATCAGCTGTTCATCGTGCTGGCCGCGACCGGCTATCTGCTGGGCGTGACGCAG
>VMTF01000286.1 GCA_013791705.1 Sphingomonadales bacterium
CCCGGAGGCCCAGCCCTTCACCATCGTCAATCCGCCTCCTAACGTGACCGGATCGCTCCATATCGGCCACGCACTCGACTACACGCTGCAGGATATCGTGATCCTATACGAGCGGCTGCGGGGCAAGGACGCGCTGTGGGTGGTCGGCACCGACCATGCCGGGATCGCCACACAGATGGTGGTCGAGCGGCAATTGGAGGAGCGGCAGGACAAGCGCACCAATTATTCGCGCGAGGCCTTCGTCGACAAGGTGTGGGAATGGAAGGCCGAGAGCGGCGGGACGATTACCCGGCAGCTACGGCGGCTGGGCTGTTCGATGGACTGGTCCAGAGAGCAGTTCACGATGGACCCGCACTTCACCACGGCCGTGGTGAAGGTGTTCGTAGATCTCTACAACAAGGGACTGATTTACCGAGATAAACGCCTGGTCAACTGGGATCCCAAGCTCAAGACCGCGATTTCCGACCTTGAGGTGGAAACGCGCGAGATCAAGGGCGGGTTCTGGCACTTCCGCTATCCGCTGGCCGATGGCGTGACTTTGGCGGACGGCGCGGACCATATCGTGGTGGCGACCACCCGGCCCGAGACGATGCTGGCCGATATGGCCGTGGCGGTGAACGCCGACGATCCGCGCTACCGCAGCGTGATCGGCAAGGACATTCTCCAGCCGCTCACCGGGCGGCGGTTCAAGGTGGTGGCCGACGAGCACGCCGACCCGGAACTGGGCTCGGGCGCGGTGAAGATCACCCCGGGGCATGATTTCAACGACTTCGAAGTGGGCAAAAGAGTGGGCATCAAGCCCTCGGAAATGCTCAATATGTTCGATGCCGAAGCCCTGGTGGTGCAGACGGCGGACGGACTGGTTCCGGAGCAATACCTCGGGCGCGACCGCTTCGCGGTGCGCGAGATGATCGTTGCCGACATGAAGGCGGCGGGCTTCCTCGTGCCCCACCAGATGACGGCCAAGGACGGCGAAGTGACCGAACAGGACTTCGAGCCGCGCACGATCCAGACGCCCTATGGCGACCGCGGCGGCGTGGTGATCGAGCCGTGGCTGACCGACCAGTGGTATGTCGCCGCCGAAAAACTCGCCATCGCGCCGATGGACGCGGTGCGCTCGGGCGCGATCGAGATCGTGCCGAAGAGCTGGGAGAAGACCTTTATCAACTGGATGGAGGCGATCCAGCCGTGGTGCGTTTCGCGGCAACTCTGGTGGGGGCACCGGATTCCGGCTTGGTATTGCGAGGACGGCAAAGTCGTCGTCGCCGAAACCGAAGCGGAAGCGGAAGCGCTTGCAGGGACCGGCGCACTGACGCGCGATCCCGACGTCCTCGACACATGGTTCTCCTCCGCGCTCTGGCCCTTCGCCACGCTCGGCTGGCCGGACGAGGACGCGCCGCTCTATCAGCGGCATTATCCCAACGATCTGCTGATCTCGGGCTTCGACATCCTGTTCTTCTGGTGCGCCCGGATGGCAATGATGGGGATCGAGTTCAACCAGGGTCAGGTGCCGTGGAAGCGGCTCTATCTGCATGGGCTGGTGCGCGCGGCCGATGGCGCGAAGATGTCGAAGTCCAAGGGCAACGTGGGCGATCCGCTGGGGCTGATCGACCAGTATGGCGCCGACGCGCTGCGGTTCTTCATGGCGGCGATGGAAAGCCAGGGCCGCGACGTGAAGATGGATGAGCGCCGGGTCGAGGGCTATCGCAACTTCGCGACCAAGCTGTGGAACGCGGCGCGGTTCTGCCAATCGAACGGGATCGGCGGCAGCGCCGGCATCGCCGCCCCGGCGGCCAGCGCGGCGGTGAACAAGTGGATCATCGGCGAAGTGGTCGAAACCCTGGCCGAACTCGACAAGGCGATGGCCGAACTGCGCTTCGATGCCGCCGCGAACACAATCTATCACTTCGTGTGGGACAGCTTCTGCGACTGGTACATCGAACTGATCAAGGGCTCGTTCGATGACGAGACGAAGGCGGTGGCCGGATGGGTGCTCGACCAGATTCTGGTCATGCTCCACCCGTTCATGCCGTTCGTGACCGAGGAACTGTGGGGCTCGCTCGGCAACCGCGCAAGCTATCCGCTGATCACCGCCAAATGGCCCGCGCCAAACGCGGTGGTGGATGCCGGCGCCAAGGCGGAGGTCGAGTGGCTGATCGCGCTGATCGGCAACTTGCGCGGCGCCAAGGCCGAACTCGCCATCGCGCCCGGCGTTCGGCTCGATGCCTACCTGCCCGAGCCGAGCGCGGCGACGCGCGCGATCATCGAGCGCAACGGCGGGGCGATCGACCGGCTCGCGCGCCTCAATGCGATTCGGTTCGAACCGGCGCCGGCGGGCGCGGCGATGCAGCTTGGCGCCGGAGACGCCAACATCATCGTGCCGCTCGAAGGCGTGATCGACATCGCGGCTGAAAAAGCCCGGCTGGAAAAGGCGCTGGCGGCATCCGAGAAGGAAGCCAAATCGCTCGCCGGGCGGCTGGGCAATCCCTCGTTCGTGGAAAAGGCCAAGCCCGAGGCGGTCGAGAAAGCGCGGGCGGATCATGCCGCCCACGCGGCCGAGGCCGAGCGGCTGCAGGCGGCGCTGGCGCGGCTCGGGTGATGGTTGGGCTGGGGCAGCGCGCGGGCTTCGGCAGGCTCGGCCTGAGCGGGGCGGTGTGATCGTGCCAAACGCAAAATCCCCCGCTCAGGCTGAGCCTGCCGAAGCCCGCGCGCCAAGGCCCGCCCCATGACGCTCATCCTCGCCGCCACCACGCCGGGCGAGCCGGAAATCTTCGCCTCGCTGCAGGGCGAAGGCGCGTCGATCGGGCGGCCGAGCGTGTTCGTGCGCCTGTCGCGCTGCAATCTGGCCTGCACCTGGTGCGACACCGCCTATACGTGGCGCTTTTCCGGCGACAATCGCCCGCACCGCGACGAGATCGCGTTCGAGCGCAGCGCCAATCAGGTGCCGCTGGAGGAAACCGAGGTGGCGGCGCGGATCGCGGCGCTGGGGGGTGACCGGCTGGTGGTGACGGGCGGCGAACCGCTGCTGCAGGCCCCGGCCCTCGCCCGGATGCTCGCGCTGCTCCCCCAGCCCATGCACGTGGAGATCGAAACCAACGGGACGGCGGCCCCCTCCCCCGCGCTCGATGCCCTGATCCAGCAATACAACGTCAGCCCCAAGCTCGCGCATAGCGGCAACCCCGCCGAACTGGCGCTGATCCCCGAACGGCTGGCGGCCTGGGCGGCCGATCCGCGCGCGTACTTCAAATTCGTCGTGGCCGGCCCCGACGATCTGGCGGAAGTGCTGGCGCTCAAGGAAGCTTACGCCATCCCCGGCGAGCGGCTGTTGCTGATGGCCGAAGGCACCGACAGCGGGACGCTCAACGCGCGGATGCGCTGGCTGGCGCCGCTGGCGCTGGAGCACGGCCTGCGGCTGACCGACCGCCTGCACATCCACCTCTACGGCGATACGCGCGGAACCTGAACGCGGCCTGCGCGCGGCGGGCTGGAGCGGGCCTTAGCGGCCCTGGGCGCGCCAGCGCATGACGGTGCGTTCGACCATTTCTTCCTCGCCGCCGGTCTGGCGCCAGAGTTCGCTGATCGACGGGTCGGCCGAGGCCGGGCGCTTCATTTCCTCGAGATTATCGAACGACACGCGGATCGGGACCGAAACGCCCTCGCCGCAGATGATGCACTCGCGGTTGCGCAGCGCCGGGATCGAATCGAGGAAGCCGCGCGCGCCTTCGGGCATCGCGGCCTTCACGAAGGCCTGGTCGCGATCGTTGTTGAGACGCATCGAGATGATCGTGCCACACTGCGACAGCACACCTTCGGCAAGGTCTGACGGACGCTGCGTGATCAGGCCGAGCGAGACGCCGTATTTACGGCCTTCCTTGGCGATGCGCGAGAGGATCTTGCCGACCGACGAACCATCGGAGCTGTTGTCACTGGGCACATAGCGGTGCGCTTCTTCGCAGACCAGCAGGACCGGCCGGGTCTCCTCGTCACGCGCCCAGATCGCGAAATCGAAGATCAGGCGGCCCAGCACGGCAACCACGGTGGAAGTCACTTCGGACGGAACGCCCGAAACGTCGATGATCGAAATCGGCTTGCCCATGGCCGGGAGACGGAAGATCTTGCCGATGAACTCGGCCATCGTATCGCCCACCAGCACCCCCGAGAACATGAACTGATAGCGCGGATCGCCCTTGAGTTCGTCAAGCTTGGTCTTGATCCGCATGTAGGGGATCGAGTTGGTGCCCTTGTCGAGCTTGCCCGCCTCGTTCTGGAGGATGTTCGACAGGTCCGACAGCAGATAGGGGATCGGCGAATCGACCGTGACCTTGCCCAGCCCTTCGGCCAGGCGGCTTTTCATCCGCGCCTGGAGGAGGCACTTGGCGAGAATGTCCGCATCCTGCTGGCGGGCTTCCCCGCGCGAGGTGAGCAGCACTTCGCAGTGCTCCTCGAAGTTCAGCAGCCAATAGGGCATCTGCAGGTTGGTGGTATCGAAGATCACCCCGGTATTGCGGAATGCTGCGGCATATTCGCCGTGCGGATCGATCATCACGATGTGGCCCTGCGGCGCGGATTCGCAGATGCGGTGCAGGATCAGGGCGGCGCTGGTCGATTTGCCGGTGCCGGTCGAACCGAGCAGGGCGAAGTGCTTGCCCAGCAGCGCATCGGTATAGAGCCCGGCGCGAATATCGCGCGTGGGGAACACCGTGCCCACCTGGATCGACGAGCGGCCATCGCTGGCATAGATCTGGCGCAAGTCGTTGCTGGTCGCCGGATAGACCAGCGCGCCCGGGATCGGGTAGCGCGTCACACCGCGGCGAAAGCCGTGAATCTTGCCGGTGAGCCGTTCCTCCTCGCCTTCACCGAGAAAGTCGATGTTGGCGAGGATGCCGCCCTGGCCCTTGCTGTCCTGGCGCTGGGTCCGCACGCTGGCGAGCAGCCAGCCGCGACCGACCCGGATCTTGATCTGGCTGCCGACCTGTCCGGCCAGCGCGATCGACGGATCGGCATCTTCGGCACATTCCTGCAGCCGCTGCAGATCGAGCGCGATGGCCGAGGAAGAGCCCGAGATATCGAGGATCACACCGATCGGCTCGAGCGCGTTGTTGGGTTGTGCGGGCGGACGTGCGCCTTCGATATCCGCCGCCAGATCGGCCACGGTTGCCGGGCGAGCCCCGTCGAACCCGCTCATGCTCATGTCAGACATATTTCGTCAGCCCTTTGTGCGCCATGGCCTGCACGTTAGGTTGCGACAGTTAAATTTGGCCTAAGCAAACGGTTTGGAGCCGTTGCCTGGCGCGGAAAGGCCGGCAGGTCTGTTCCTGCGGCACCGGTCCGCCCGCCCCCTTCCTCCCACCAAACAAAAAACTCCCCCAGCCAATCCGCCCATGCTAAGGAGCGCGCGCCAGGGGGCCGGGCAGCCGCGTCCTTCGTCAAGCTCAGGATGAGCGGGGGGAAGGCCGAGGAAAGTCCGGGCTCCACGAAACAAGGGTGGCGGGTAACGCCCGCCGGGCAGGGGATTTCGGTCCTCGGCCAAGGGAAAGTGCCACAGAGAGCAGACCGCCGGCGGAAGCAATTCCAAGGGTAAGGGTGAAAGGGTGCGGTAAGAGCGCACCGCGGGGCCGGCAACGGTCCCGGCATGGCAAACCCCTCCCGGAGCAAGACCGAATAGGGGCGGCGCGCCGCGGCTTCGGCCACGGCTGGTGTGTTTCGCATCGATCGCCCGGGTTGGTTGCTTGAGCGCCGTGGCAACACGGCGCCTAGAGGAATGGCTGCCCTCGCGGATACGGTCTCTCTTCATGGATACCGTCCACGAGACATAACCCGGCTTACAGGCCCCCTGGCTTTATTTGATTGGTGCGGGCGAACGCCTCCGCGTTCGCCTTGCGGGCCCC
>VMTF01000178.1 GCA_013791705.1 Sphingomonadales bacterium
CCACCCACACAGTGTATTCTTGATGGGTGGCCGGGCGCGGGGGAGCGGGCCGGTGCCGCAAGGTCAAGCCGGAGGGCTTGACCGCACTGATCAAAGACTCTGCCGGATGCCAAAGGCGCACCCAATCTAAACTCAACCGCCCCAATCCAAACACTTCCCCGCTTCGGCTTGACCCGCGCCGCCAACTTCCCATATCCCGCAGCATGAATGAAAGCAGGGGCAGCCACGGCCTCATCCAGTGGCACGGCACCACCATCATCGGCGTCAGGAAGAACGGCCGCACCGTCATTGCCGGTGACGGGCAGGTTTCGATGGGTAACACGGTGATGAAACCCAACGCTCGCAAGGTCCGCCGGATCGGGGAGGGCGGCAGCGTCATCGCCGGGTTCGCCGGGGCGACCGCCGATGCCTTCACCCTGTTCGAGCGGCTGGAGCGCAAGCTGGAGCAGCATCGCGGCCAGCTCATGCGTGCCGCGGTCGAACTCGCCAAGGACTGGCGGACGGACAAGTATCTGCGCAACCTCGAAGCGCTGATGATCGTCGCCGATGGCGAGACGATGCTGATCCTCACCGGCAATGGCGATGTGCTGGAGCCTGAAGGCGGGATCGCCGCAATCGGTTCGGGCGGCAATTATGCGCTCGCCGCCGCCAAGGCGGTCGAGGATTACGAGGATGATGCGGAAAAGATCGCCCGCCGCGCGATGCAGATCGCGGCGGAAGTCTGCGTCTTCACGAACGACCGCGTGACGGTTGAAACCATCTGATTTGCCGGACCCTTCATGAACGACAACCTGACCCCCAAGGCGATCGTCGCCGCATTGGACGAGCACATCATCGGCCAGCAGGAAGCCAAGCGCGCGGTTGCCGTCGCGCTGCGCAACCGCTGGCGGCGGCAGCGGCTCTCGCCCGAACTGCGTGACGAGGTCACGCCCAAGAACATCCTGATGATCGGGCCGACGGGCTGCGGCAAGACCGAGATCAGCCGCCGCCTCGCGAAGCTGGCCGATGCGCCGTTCGTCAAGGTGGAGGCGACCAAGTTCACCGAAGTCGGCTATGTCGGCCGCGATGTCGAACAGATCGCGCGCGATCTGGCCGAGGAAGCTATCCGGCTGGAGAAGGACCGCCGCCGCGAAGCGGTGCGCGAAGCCGCCAGCAAGGCCGCGATGGACCGGCTGCTCAAGGCGCTGGTCGGCGAAAACGCCAGCGAGGCGACCCGCGAATCGTTCCGCCAGCGCATCGTCGAAAACGCGATGAACGACACCGAGGTGGAAATCGAGGTCGAGGACGCGCCGCAGATGCCGTTCGAACTGCCGGGAATGGGCGGCAACGTTGGGATGATCAACTTGTCCGACATGATGGGCAAGGCTTTCGGCAAGCAGAACCTCAAGCGGCGCAAGCTCAAGGTGCCCGACGCGTGGGACAAGCTGGTCGATGAAGAAGCCGAGAAGCGGATGGACCAGGACGATGTCGCCCGCGTCGCGCTCCAGAATGCCGAGAACAACGGGATCGTCTTCCTCGACGAGATCGACAAGATCGCCGTCTCCGACGTGCGCGGCGGCTCGGTTTCGCGTGAGGGCGTGCAGCGCGATCTGCTGCCGATGATCGAGGGCACGACTGTCGCCACCAAGTATGGCCCGATGAAGACCGACCACGTCCTGTTCATCGCCTCGGGCGCGTTCCACGTTGCCAAACCGTCCGACCTGCTGCCCGAACTGCAGGGCCGCCTGCCGATCCGGGTCGAGCTGAAGGCGCTGACCGAGGCCGACTTCGTGCGGATCCTCTCGGAAACGCGGGCGAACCTGGTCGAGCAATATTGTGCGCTGCTCGGCACCGAAAAGCTGACGTTGAACTTCACCCCCGAGGCCATCCGCGAGGTTGCCCGGATCGCGGCGCAAGTGAATGAAAGCGTCGAGAACATCGGCGCCCGGCGCTTGCAGACCGTGATGGAAAAGCTGCTCGAGGAGCTGAGCTTCGAGGCCGAGGACCGCACCGGCGAGACGGTGACGGTCGATGAGGCCTATGTGCAGGGCCGGCTGGCCGATCTGGCCAAGGACAGCGATCTGTCGAAGTATATCTTGTAAAGCCGGATGGCCTCGATACGTTCCGGGGCATGAGTGGTGAGGGAGCTGAGCCGTGGAATTGACAGGCGGGTGCCAATGCGGCGCGGTGCGTTATGCTGTTTCGGGCAAGCCCAAGCATGTGGCGTTGTGTCACTGCCGGGATTGCCGGAAAAGCTCAGGCGCGCCGATGGTCAGTTGGGCCGCGTTCGCGGAAGGCGATTTCACTTTGACCCAGGGCGAGCCGGCGACGTTCAATTCGTCCGGCTCGGCGCTGCGCAGCTTTTGCGGGAAATGCGGCACCGGCCTCTACTATCGCAATGCCGATTTCCTGCCGGGGATCGTCGATATCCAGTCGGCCACGCTGGATGATCCCGAAGCGCTGCCGCCCCGCGCGCAGATACAGGTGGCGGAACGGCTGCACTGGATGGAATCCGTGGGCGAGCTTCCGGCGTTCGAGCGCTATCCCGGCTAAGCAGGATTGCGCTGCGTCCTGATAACAAGGTGCCGAAGATGCCCACTCTGCCCGACGACAAGCCGGTCTATCGTTTGCTCACCGGCAAGGACGACCGCACCTTTTGCGATCGCGTGTCCGAGGCGCTGGAACAGGGCTGGCGGCTCTATGGCTCACCCTCGATTTCGTGGGACATCGAAAGCAATTGCATGAAGGCCGCGCAGGCGGTCGTCTGGCATGAGGCCGATGTGGTGAAGTGAGTCTCGCGGCGGGGCCGGCGGGTACCGCCGCGCTGCTATTCCGCCGCTTCGCTGAATTCGGCCTGTTCGCTGGCCTGCCGGGTCCACATTTCGGCATAGAGCCCGTCATGGCGCAGCAGGTCCGCGTGGGTGCCGCTTTCCGCCAGTCGGCCCTGATCGAGCACGAAGATCGTATCGGCATCGGCAATCGTTGAAAGCCGGTGGGCGATCGAAATCGAAGTGCGGTTTTCCGTCACCGCGTGGAGCGTTGCGAGAATCTCCTGCTCGGTGCGGGTATCGAGCGCCGAGGTGGCCTCGTCGAGCAGCAGGATTGGCGGGTTCTTGACCAGCGTTCGCGCAATCGCGACGCGCTGCTTTTCGCCGCCCGAAAGCTTGAGCCCGCGTTCGCCGACTTCCGTTGCGAACCCTTGCGGCAGGCGCTCGATCAAATCCATCAGCGCCGCCCCGCGCGCGGCGGCCTCGACTTCGGCAGGCCCGGCGCCATCGCGGCCATAGGCGATATTGTAGCCGATCGTGTCGTTGAACAGCACCGAATCCTGCGGCACGATGCCCAGCGCGGCGCGCAAGCTGGCCTGCGTCACCGTGCGAATGTCCTGCCCGTCGATCAGGATGCGGCCGGCTTGCGGATCATAGAAGCGGAACAGCAGCCGGGCGATCGTGCTCTTGCCCGCACCCGAAGGCCCGACGATCGCGACCTTGTGGCCCGCCGGAATCTCGAGATCGAGGCCGTGGAGGATCGTGCGGTCGGGCTCGTAGCCGAACACCACATTGTCGAACACGACCGAGGGTTGGCGGACGATCAGCGCCGGGGCGCCGGGCGCGTCGGCCACTTCCTGCGGTTCGTCCATCAGCTTGAACATCTCCGCCATGTCGATCAGGCCCTGCCGGATCGTGCGATAGACCATGCCGAGCATGTCGAGCGGGCGGAACAACTGGGTGAGGTAGGTGTTGACGAACACCACGTCGCCCACGGTCAGCCGGCCTTGCGACCAGCCCCACACGGTATAGGCCATCGCGCCCGCCATCAGCAGGTTCACGATCAGCGCCTGGGCGATGTTGAGCAGGCCGAGGCTGTTCTCGCTCTTGACGGCGGCAATCGCATAGGCGCCGGTCGCCTGCGCATAGCGGGCTTCCTCGCGCGCTTCGGCGCCGAAGTATTTCACCGTCTCGTAGTTCAGCAGCGAATCGACCGCGCGCGACATTGCCTGTCCGTCGAGCCGGTTCATCTTCTCGCGCAGCGCATTGCGCCATTCGGTGATGGTGCGCGTAGTCACGGCATAGAGCGCGACGGCCACTGCGGTGGCGGCGACGAGCGGCCAGCCGAAATTGAGCTGGAAGATGATGGCGACCGCGATCAGCTCGATCACCGTCGGCGCGATGTTGAACAGCAGGAAATAGAGCATCACGTCGATGCTCTTGGTCCCGCGCTCGATCACCTTGGTCACCTCGCCAGTGCGGCGGGCAAGGTGGAAGCGCAGCGAAAGCTTGTGGAGCCGCGAGAATACGTCTTCGGCGAGCGCCCGGGTCGCGTCCTGCCCAACCCGCTCGAACACGATGTTGCGGGTATTGTCGAAGGCGACCGAGGCGAAGCGCCCCAGCGCATAAGCCAGCACGAAGGCCAGCGCGATGGTCAAGCCGCCGCCCAGGCCGTCCAATCGGCCGCCGCCCGGACCGCCCAAGCTCATCGCATCGATCGCGTGCTTGTAGGCATAGGGCAGCGCAAGCGTCGTGGCCTTGGCGGCCAGGATCAGCATGATCGCGATGACGATCCGGGTGCGCAGCCCCGGATTGTCGCGCGGCCAGAGATAGGGAAGGAAGCGGCTCAACGTCTGCCAGCCATCGTGGCGGGCGTCGGGGCTGTTCGTGGCGGTATCAGGTGGCATGCAGCGCCTATGTAGGCCCGATGCAGCAAATGGGAAGGAGCGGGCCGTGCAAACCCCGCCAGCCAGGGGTCTGGGCCGGGGCCGGCCCGCTCAGAACGGCCCGATTTCGTAGAAGAAATCGTCGATCCGAGCATCGACCTTGCGGGCGAACCAGGCGCCGCTGGCGTCCAGCGCGGCGCGATCTTCCGCGCGAAGCACCTTGGGATGCCAGCCGCCGTCGCTCCAGTCGATATAGCGCCGCGCCGGTTTGATCCGCGCCGGAAGTCGTCGCCCTAGGATCGTGGGGGCGACATGTTCGTCGCTGCACTGGGTGAAGGCCAGCCGCCCGGAATCGAGCAGGTCCGACATCTCTCGCTCCAGGTCAACTGCCACGTCCCGGGGCACAGAATACCAGCTACTTCCCTTGAGCCATGGCTGATTGTCAAACCGTCGCCGCGCGATCCCGGCCTTGCGCAGCCAGCGGGTCGCGGCCCAGCTCAGCCTGAGCTGCGCGCGCGCCGCGTTCTCATTGAACCACTGCCATTGGCCCAGGCGGAGCTTCGGCCCGTCGAACCACCAGTCATCCATCCGGCGGGGCATCTCTTCGTCCCACAAGTCCGCCAGAACCGGAAGGTCCGCGCCGAACGCGGCCAGCCCGGCAACCATCCGCTCGCGCGAACAGAGCGGCCAGTCGGCCCCGCTGAGCAGGTGATAGTAGTCGAACGGCTCGGTCAGCGCGGTGCGGAGCAGGCGGCGCTGCGCCTCGACCTGGCTGGATTGACCCCACGTCACCCGCGCCGGACGTTCGACCAGTCGGAGCCGGCCCGAAGGATGGGCGGCAAAGCGTACGCGCTCGTTTCGCCACAGGTCCGATCCGGCATCGATATGGAGCACTACCCGGTCGTCGCTGGCCGGAGCCAGCAGGGTATCAATCAGGCGCGCCAGTTGCTCCGGCTGGGCGTGGGCCATGATCGCGTAGACAAACCGCATGGCGGGTTCAGGGCAGGCGGCGTCAGGCAAGGCGGGACTGGCGGCGCAGGCGCAGACCCGCGAGAATGTCGACTATCTCGCCATGCAGCGGGTGGCGCAGCAGCCACAGGGCGGCCAGCCAGAACAGGGCGCCCAGCCCGGCAAGCCCCGCCAATGTCGCGAGGCCGCAGCGGCTATAGTCCGGCAACAGGTACGCGGCGACCAGCAAAGGCATGACCGCTGCGGCCGTTGCGGCCAGGCTCTTGGCATAGACGGGCACCAGCCGCCGCAGCGAGAGACCGATCAGCCCGCAGACGAAGTGGAGGTAGATCAGGAACCAGATCGCGCCATAGGCGATGCGCGAGGCGGCTGCCATCTCGACCGAGATCAGCGCGCCGGCAATCAGCAGCGAGATCGAGGCTGCGGTATCGACCAGGTTGCGCCGCGTGAGCCGCCGCATCTCGCCGTGGAGGATCGGAATCTCCATCTGGAGCGGCAGGGCCTCGAACAGCATCTCGCCGATCGCGATCAGTTGCAGGATCGGCACGACCCCGAGCCAGCGCGGACCGAACAGCGCGCCCACCAGCGGTTCCGCACCGATCGCCAGCCCGGCCATTGCCGGCCACGTGGTGGCGGTGAAGCAGGCGACAATCCGCAAGTAGGGCTCGGCCAGGCTCTCGCCCTGACGCTTGAGGCGGGCGAGTGCCGGGTAGAGCACACTGCCGATCGCGCCGGACACCAGCGCGCGCAACTGCGTGGCGAGCCCGGTGGACCGCGTATAGATGCCGGTGGCTGCCAGACTGAGGAATTTGCCGACGATCAGATCGGCTGACCGCGAGCCGATCGCGCCGATCACGAACAGATAGCTCGACTGTGAGCCGAAGCGCAGGACGGCCGAAAGGCCATCGAAGCGCGGCGGCAGGGGTAGCGCCGGGCGCATGGCCTGCGTCAGCAGCGCCTTCATGGCGGCCGCCGCAACCATCGCCCAGGCCAGCGCGAGCGCGGAGTAGCCGGCCATGGCGAGCCCGATCGCGACAATGGCCTGCACGGTTGCGGCGCCCACGTTCACGACGAACAGCCGGCTGAACGCCATTTCGCGGGAAAGCAGCGCGCTCGGCACGATCGCAAAGGCCGAGAACAGGTAGCTCAAGGCAATCGCCCAGAGGATCGGCGCAAGCCCCGGCTGGCCATAGAACGCCGCAAGTGCCGGTGCGCCGAGCGCAATGGCGATGCCGATCGCCCACGAGAACGCCACGGCGACACTGGAGCAGCGCGCGATTTCGTCGGCGTCGAGGTCGAGCAGGCCTGCGACGTAACGGGTCAACCCGAAGTCCTGGAGGATCGCCACCATCATGGCGGCAGCCAGCGCGATCGAGAACAGGCCGACTTCCGCCGGGGCGAGGAAGAGCCGCGAGATCACCACGGACGAAACGAACTGGATGGCAAACGCGAGGTATTGGCCGCCCATCGCCCAGGCGGCGGCACCGCGCACGCTCATTGCGGCCGGTTCGGGCGTGGCCGCAGGAGGGGCATGGAGCAGAGCTTCTGGCGAGGCCATGGCAGATTCAGGCGGCGCGGGCGCGCGTCAACGTGGCGGCGAGGCGGGCGGCACGTACCGGCTCGCCGAACCGGACCAGGCGGCCGACCGTGCGCCACAGACCCGTCTGCCCGCCACCCTCGCGCACATAGTCGACCAGCAGATCGAAGCCGTTGTCGCCCAGAGCGGACCGCGAATAGAGCAGCGCCGGTGCGACCCGGGCCCGCACCGCGCGGGCCACGCCTTCACGCGCGAAGAGCGCGTCGAGTTGATCGAGCGGGGGAAGCGCGGTGAGGTGCGCGGTCGGATCGGGGCGCCCTGCCTTGCGCTCGTCATAGGCCAGGCGGGCAATTGCCGCGCCGATGTGCTGCTCGGTCGCATGGCGGCATGAGACCTGCCCGGCATAATGGCGATACCGGATGAGCCGCTCCGGTATCGAACAGAGCTTCGTCACCCCGGCCAGGCGCAGCCACAGATCGAGATCCTCGCAGTGCCGGAACGCGCTGTGATATCCGCCAACGGCCAGCACCGGCTCGCGCCGGTACATGACAGAGGAGTGGCACAGCAGCGGCCAGCCATTCTCGATCGCCGCCAGGAAGCCGCCGTGCCCATCGGGCTGCTCGCGGCCATGCATTCTATAGGACCGGCCGAATTCGTCGATGTCCTCGCTCCAGGTCCCGACGACCCCGTAGTCGGGATTGCCGGCCAGGAACGCAATCTGCCGCGCAAAGCGGTCAGGCAGGCTAATGTCATCGGCATCCATGCGCGCGACAAGCGGTGCGCGCGCTTCAGCCAGAAGCTGGTTTAGACTGGCGACAAGGCCGCGGTTTTCCCGGATGATCGGACGAATGCGGCCATCGCGTGCGGCGAAGCGCTCGAGAATCGCACGGGTTCCATCGTGCGAGCCATCGTCGAGGATCAAAAATTCGAAGTCGCCGAAAGTCTGCGCGAGAATGCTCTCGATCGCGGGTGCGAGGAAACGCTCGCCATTGAAGACACTCATGGCGACGCTGATCGCGGGGGTAGTCATTTCCGTGAAATCCCAGGTTTTCTGCGGGTTTCAGCCGCGCATTGCACGCGCGATTCCTATGCTGTTTTGGTAAACAAAGCGTCACCGCGCGCCCGTCAGGAGGGCTGCAACCGAATCGCGATTCGGCCTGATTCGGGGTCCTGGCGGTAGGCGGCGTTCCAAAAAACGCGCCGAAACCCGCAGAAATCCTTGGGTCTGTCACAATTTTGAAAAAAGCGTTTGACGGGTCGCGACCCCCTCCATATATGCCACCTCACCGCAGCGGACCGGCCAACAACAACGGCTGAAACGCTACGGTCGCCAACATAGACGGACACCAGTCCCCCGGTAGCAAAATCGGGGTGCCTTGGTTGTCCGCCTGATTTTGTCGGTGGCTCTTTTACATTGTAGGTTTAGATGAAGGGACATGTGGGCGACGGCGCCCGGTCCGCGGGCTTCAAGGCTGCGGATACCGGTTAACTTATGCCGTTACCATTACATGTCCTAACGTAACCATACGTTTGACAAGTGCAGGTATCGGCTCCTTGAATTCATTCGTGACGGATGGCGAACTTCGGTTCGTGCCGGCTCGAATGGGACACAAACTTGAGAGTTTGATCCTGGCTCAGAACGAACGCTGGCGGCATGCCTAACACATGCAAGTCGAACGAACCCTTCGGGGTTAGTGGCGCACGGGTGCGTAACGCGTGGGAATCTGCCCCTCTGTTCGGAATAACAGTTAGAAATGACTTCTAATACCGGATGATGACGAAAGTCCAAAGATTTATCGCCGAGGGATGAGCCCGCGTAGGATTAGCTAGTTGGTGGGGTAAAGGCCTACCAAGGCGACGATCCTTAGCTGGTCTGAGAGGATGATCAGCCACACTGGGACTGAGACACGGCCCAGACTCCTACGGGAGGCAGCAGTGGGGAATATTGGACAATGGGCGCAAGCCTGATCCAGCCATGCCGCGTGAAGGATGAAGGTTTTCGGGTCGTAAA
>VMTF01000199.1 GCA_013791705.1 Sphingomonadales bacterium
ACGCCCGATTCCTCGATCACGCCATTGCGGTAACACACCGCCCAAACCCAGCGCAGAGCGACGTCGGGCGGCCGCACCGGGCGGCCGCCCAGCACGAACCCCGCGTTCGACGCATTGTCCGAGATGGTGTCGAGCACCTTGCGGGTGCGGCCGGTGTCCGGATCGATCGGCTGTATCCGCTGGTCGATGATCTCGACCGCCGGAACCACGTGATCGGTCGCGTTGAGGACGTCGAACATCGTGCAGTTCGGGCCTTCGAGCGGCGACTTCAGGACGAACGCGAGTTCAAGTTCGACCCGGGGGAAAATGAACCGGCTGATGTCGATGTCCGTTCCGGTCGCGAACACCATGTTGTCCAGCAGCGAGCCATAGTCGGGCTCGGTGATGTTCGACGAGCGTTGCATGGCGCGACTCGTCAGGCCGATCTTGTGGCCGATGATCTTGTGGCCGCGCGCGAGCTTGCGGGCGATCCAGGCGCGCTGGATCGCATAGGCATCGGGGATCGTCATGCCCGGATGTTCGAGCGAGAACTGGCGAATCTGGACGCGATCGCGCTCGGATTGATCCAGTCGCGCCGCAAGGTCGGCGATCGTAGCGGCGTCGAGCGTTGTAACTTCAGTCATTTCCCGAAAACCCTGGCCCTGTTTGGTATGCGGCATGTGGCGCAAATGCCATGACAGCAAATCCTTGCCGCACAGTCACGTCCCGAACCGTGTGAGGCGCGGCTTGCCGATAAGGCGCGACGGCCTGGTCATTGCCCGGTGACCGCGCGGGCCATAGGCTTTACCTTTGGCCGGGCAGTGATATCGGTATTTCACCATGGATGAAAACCAGCTTCGCAATTTCATGATGATCTGCCGCTGCGCGTCGATCACCGAGGCGGCCGATCGTCTGGGGATTGCCCAACCATCGTTGAGCCAGCAGTTGCTGCGGCTGGAGGACGAGTTTCGGAGCAAGCTGTTTCATCGCACCTCGCGCGGGGTGGTCGCAACCGACGCGGGCCGGATGCTGCTCGAACACGCATCGGCGATCCTGCAGGCGATGAACCGCGCGCGCGAGGAAATCCACGAGAGCGACCGCGAGCCCCACGGGGAAGTCAGCATCGGTCTTCCCGCCACAGCCAGCATGGTGCTGGGCGTGCCGCTGCTGGTCGCGGCCAGGCCCGCGCTGCCGCAGGTCAATTTGCGGGTGCGCGAGGCGAGCGGCGAGATCATTCGCCAATGGCTGGACGAGAACCGGATCGACCTGGCCGTGCTGTACGATGCCGAAGGCGTCCGGCACCTTTCGACCAAGCCGATCGCGCGCGAAACGCTGCTGCTGGTGGGGCCGCCGGGCCTGTTCGGGCCACTGGACGAGCATGGCATCGCGCTCGAACCGGTCGATCCCGTGGTGCTGGGCAACCGCGATTTCATCCTGCCGTCGGTGTCACATGGTTTGCGCAAGCTGATCGAGCGGCGCCTGCAGGACCACAACATCAATATCTCGGCCACGATCGAGATCGATTCGCTGGCCCATACCAAGACGCTGGTGCGCGCCGGGATGGGTTATACGCTGCTGTCGCATGCGGCGATCAGCGCGGAACTGGCCAACAATGAACTGTCCGCGGCCCGGGTCGGCAACGTCGATTTTTCGCGCAGCGTGTCGCTGGCCCGCAACCCGGCCAAGGCCCTGACGCGCGCCTCGCTGGAGATCGAAGACCTGACGCGCAAACTGGTGCGCGAAATGATCGCCGACGGACGGTGGATCGCAGAGCCGATTGACGACCTGTGAGGGCCACGGTGGGCGGGGCTGTCCCGCTCGGGGGACGCCGCGACATGGTTTCTCTGATTGTAATCGCCAGTCGCAATGTGTAATTATGGCGTCAACTGGAGAATGGGAGAAGCTCGAATGTCCCTGTCTGACGTATTGGACGATCGCCGCGTGATGCCCGCCGATGTTGCCGCGCGCATGGCTGATCCCAAGGCTTATGGTGAGTGGGCGCCGATCCATCGCAACCTGACCTGGCTGCGGCAGAACATGCCGCTCGCGCTGGCGAACGTGGATGGCTACGATCCGTTCTGGGTGGTGACCAAGTATGAGGACATCAAGGAAATCGGCCGGCAGCCGACGATCTTCCTCAACAACGGCATCCGCAAGACGCTGATCAATCAGGACTTCGCGCGCCGCTCGGACGAGGCGCTGGCGGAAGGACGCAAGCCGTTCAACCGCTCGTTGCTGACGATGGATGCGCCCGAACACATGCGCTACCGGCTCATCGCGGCCCCGCGCTGTTCGCCCAAGAGGGTGAAGACGCTGACCGACAAGGTGCGCGAGATCGCCCGGGGCGTGTTCGACCGGCTGGAAGGGGACGGCGGCGAATGCGACTTCATGGACACCGTTTCGAACCGCTATCCGCTGCGGGTGATCATCGCGTTGCTCGGGCTTCCGCCGGAAGACGAGGACATGCTGCTCGACATGACGCAGCGGTTCTTTTCCCCCAGCGATCCCGATGTTACCGCCGAGCAGAAGGGCAATTCGATCGGCGCGACGGCCAATCACGACGTGGCGCACGAGATGTTCGAATACTTTTCGGCGATCGTGGCCGAGCGGCGCAGGAATCCGGGCGATGACATCGCCTCGGTGATCGCCAACGCGCAGATCGACGGCAAGCCGATCGAACTGTTCGACGCGGCCAGCTATTACATGACGATCGCGACCGCCGGCCACGACACCACCGCGTCTTCCACCGGCGGCGCCGTGTGGGCGCTGGCCGAACGGCCGGACGAATTCGCCAAGGTGAAGGCCAACCGCAAGCTGATCCCCTCGCTGATGTACGAGGCAGTCCGCTGGACCTCGCCGGTCAGCCATTTCATGCGCACGGCCACCGCCGATTACACCTTGCGCGGCCAGCAGATCCGGGCCGGTGACTGGCTGATGCTGTGCTACCCCTCGGCCAACCGGGACGAGGACATCTTCCCCGACCCGTTCGAATTCCGCGCCGATCGCGTGCCCAATCCGCAACTGGGGTTCGGCTTTGGCGCGCACGTCTGCCTTGGCCAGCATCTTGCCAAGCTTGAGATGCAGATCTTTTTCGAGGAACTGTTCAACCGGGTCGATCTTGTCGAACTTGCCGGTGAGCCCCGGCGGTTCGATTCGATCGTGGTGGGCGGCGTGAAGCGCTTGCCGCTGCGCTACCGGCTGGCCAAGTGAACGGTCTGCCGGGCCACTCCGCCTAAGGTTCGCGATAGCCCAGTTCGGCGGACAGGGCCGCGACCTGCCGGCGCAGCTTGCAGGCGATCGGGCCATCGGGGGCGGGATCGAGGTCGGTTGCAGGCCCGAGCGTCGACAGCGCCGCGACTAGCGCGCCGCGATAGTCGAAGATCGGGGCGGACAGCCCGTTGACGGTTGGCGTCAGGCTGCCTTGCGAGATGCCGATGCCGTTGGTTCTCACTTCGCTGAAGATGCGATCGATCGCTTCGCGGGAGAGCGGCGGGCCGGCCTCGTTGGTCGATCCGACATGCCAGGGCCGTTCCAGCAGCGGGTTCACGCGTTCGCGCGGGAGCCATGCGCCGAACACGCGCCCGGTGGCCGAGGCCAGCAGGGGCATGACTTCGCCGACCCGGGTGCCATAGGTGATCGGTCGGCGCGGGTCTTCGACCGCGATGACGGTCGGCCCTTCCTGGGTCCAGATCGCCAGGGCGACGGAAAAGCCCAGCGCATCGCAAATCTCGGGCAGGCGGGGAATGACCAGCCGGACCACGTCGAGGCTCTGGATCGCGCGCACGCCCAGCACGCGGGCCATCGGGCCGAGCCGGTAGCGGCCGGTGTTCTCGTCGCGCTCCACCAGTTGCGACCGGATCAGGCTCACCATGTAGCGATGGGCCTTGGCCGGCGGCATCCCGGCGCTGGCCGCGAGCGTCTTGAGCATCGGGGCCGGGTTGTCGAACGCGTGTTTCGCCAGCGCCGCGACGAGGCGCATGCCGATCTCGATCGACTGGACGCCAAGCTTGCCATCGGTTTCCGGCGCCGCGGCGCTGGTGCCGGGGGCATCGTCGCTCGGGGAGTGGGACAGGGATTTCGGCAAGGTCGAAAGGTTCCAGTGCGCAGCACTCCGCAGGTAACGCAGCGTGGCGGGAATGGCCAGTCATGGCGGGCGGTATCCCCCGATAGCCCCGCCGGGCGATTGACAGGCCCCGATCAGGGTTCACGATGGCCTGAATGCGCCGGTCCCCCAGGAGGGGACGCCGATTACCGGGCCGGGCGGGCTAATCGCTAGCTTTGCCGCTGCGACGAATGTCTGTCGCCTCGGCGGCACTGACGGGATGGAACCATGGCCAAAACGAACTTGCAGGGCACCAACTTTCCGGAAATCCGGGAAGGGGTAGCGCGGTTGTGTGCTGAATATCCTGGCGAATACTGGCGCGCGCTCGATCGCGAGATGGCCTATCCCGAAGCTTTCGTGAAAGCGCTCGGCGATGCGGGCTATCTGGCCGCGCTGATCCCCGAGGAATTCGGCGGGTCCGGCCTGCCGCTCTCCGCCGCCGCGGCGATCCTGGAAGAAGTGCAGCGCGCCGGTTGCAACGGCTCTGCATGCCACGCGCAAATGTATATCATGGGCGCCTTGCTGCGCCATGGCAGCGCCGCGCAGAAGCAGCAGTATCTGCCGAAGATCGCCAGCGGCGAACTGCGGCTGCAGGCCTTCGGCGTGACCGAGCCGACCAGCGGGACCGATACCGGCGCGCTCAAGACGGTGGCGGTGCGGCAGGGCGATAAATACATCGTCAACGGCCAGAAGATCTGGACCTCGCGCGCGGAATATTCCGACCTCATGCTGCTGCTGGCGCGGACCACGCCGCGCGATCAGGTTGCGCGCGGGATCGACGGGTTGTCGATCTTCGTGCTCGACATGAACAAGGCCCGCGAGGCCGGGTCGCTGACGATCCGGCCGATCCGCACGATGATGAACCATTCGACCACCGAAGTGTTCTTCGACAATGTCGAGGTACCGGCGGAAAACCTGATCGGCGAGGAGGGCAAGGGCTTCCGCTACATCCTTTCGGGCATGAACGCGGAGCGCATCCTGATCGCCGCCGAATGCATCGGCGATGCCAAGTGGTTCATCGACAAGGCCAGCAACTATGCCAACGAGCGGCACCTGTTCGGCCGGCCGATCGGCCAGAACCAAGGGGTGCAGTTCCCGATCGCCAAGGCCTATGCCCACATGCGTGCGGCCGAACTGATGGTGAACCATGCGGCCGAATTGTTCGAGGCGGGCGAGCCCTGCGGCGAGCAGGCCAATACCGCCAAGATGCTGGCGGCCGATGCTTCATGGGAGGCAGGCGAAGCGGCGGTCCAGACACACGGCGGGTTCGGTTTCGCCGAGGAATATGATGTCGAGCGCAAGTTCCGCGAAACCCGGCTTTACCAGGTCGCGCCGATCTCGACCAACATGATCCTGAGCTTCATTTCCGAGCACGTGCTCGGGCTGCCGAGATCGTACTGATGCCTGAACGCCTGCCGCTTGAAGGGATTACGGTCGTCGCGGTCGAGCAGGCCGTGGCCGCGCCGTTCTGCACGTCGCGGCTGGCCGATGCGGGCGCGCGGGTGATCAAGGTCGAGCGGCCGGAAGGCGACTTCGCGCGCGGCTACGATGCGGTTGCGGCCGGGCAGAGCAGCTATTTCGTGTGGCTCAATCGCGGCAAGGAATCGGTCGTGATCGATCTGGCCAGGCCGGACGGACAGGCGGCTTTCGCGCACTTGCTCGAAAGCGCCGACGTGCTGGTGCAAAACCTCAAGCCGGGCGCGCTGGCCCGGCTCGGGTTTGGCGCGGAAGCCTTGCGCCAGCGCCATCCCCGGCTGATCGTCTGCGCGATCAGCGGCTATGGCGAGAGCGGGCCGATGGCCGACCGCAAGGCCTATGACTTGCTGATCCAGGCCGAATCCGGGCTGGCCTCGATTACCGGCGGGCCGAACGAGCCGGCGCGGGTCGGCACGTCGGTGGTCGATATCGCCACCGGGGCGACCGCCCATGCGGCGATCCTGGAAGCCCTGATCGGCCGCGCCGCGACCGGGGAAGGGGCCGACATCCGCATTTCGATGTTCGACGTGATGGCCGACTGGCTGACCGTTCCGCTGCTGCACCAGGAAGGCGGCCGCCCGCCCAAGCGGCTCGGCCTCGCGCATCCCTCGATCGCGCCTTACGGGGTCTTCACGACCAGCGACGGCAAGCAGATCCTGATCTCGATCCAGAGCGAGCGCGAATGGGCGGCCTTTGCCCGCAAGGTGCTGGACGACGAAAGCCTCATCACCGATCCGCGCTTTGCCAGCAACGTCGAGCGGGTCGCCAACCGCGCACAGACCGACCAGCGCGTGGCCGAGGCCTTTGCGGCGATGGACGCGGGCGAAGCGCGCCGCCGGCTCGAGGCCGCCGACGTGGCCTTTGCCGCCGTCAACGACATGGCCGACTTGTCTGCGCATCCGCATTTGCGGCGCATTTCGGTGGAAACGCCGAACGGCCCCGTGTCCTATCCGGCCCCGGCGCCGATCTTTGTCGATCAGCCGCGGCATTATGGTGCGGTTCCCGCGCTGGGCGGCGGGGAGGGGGGACAATGAGCCCGTCGCCCCGGAGTCCGTCGCTCGATCTGGCGCACTTGCGCGAATGGATCGGCCGTGAGGAGACCGCCGAGGATGTGCTGACCGCCGCGCTGGCGCAGCGCTTCCATGCGACGCTGGGCCTGCCGGGCAGCCCCGCGCGGGTTGGCGAGGTCGCGCCGCGCCTGATCCATTTCTGCCTGTGCCAGCCGGCGGTGCCGACCGCCGAGCTTGGCCGCGACGGCCATCCGCCGACCGGCGGCTTCCTGCCTCCGGTGCCCTTGCCACGGCGGATGTGGGCGGCCAGTTCGCTGAGCTTCGCCGGCGACTTGTGCGTGGGCGACCGGGTTAAGCGCCGCTCGCGGATCGCGGGCGTGACGATGAAGGAAGGGCGCAGCGGCGCGCTGTGCTTCGTCACGGTCGAACACCAGATTTCCACCGGCGCGAAGCCGCTGATCGAGGAACTCCAGACGCTGGTTTATCGCGGGGCGGAAACCGCGCCGAAGGCTTCGAGCCCGGCTACTCCGCCTGCCGCGCAGCCGGCGGTGGAAAGCGGCGAGACCGTGGTTTCGCGCGATGCCACGCCGCCGCTGCTGTTCCGCTATTCCGCGCTGACCTTCAATTCGCACCGGATTCACTACGATCTGCCCTATGCGATGGAGGAGGAAGGCTATCCGGGGCTGGTGGTGCATGGCCCGTTGCAGGCGACTTTGCTGTTTCATCTGGCCGCGCAGTGCCGGTTCGGCCAGCCGCCGGACCGCTTCGAATTCCGCAGCGCCTCGCCGCTGTTCGCGCATGATCCGCTGGTGCTGCACGCCGGTCCGTTGCAGGGGCACCGGATCGACGGGTGGAGCGCGCGGCCCGGCGGCCCGGCGGCGATGCGGGCCGAGGCATTCTGGCGATGACTGTGCCGGTAACATTCTGCCATAGGCATGGCCAATGCACCGCAGCACGACACGGGGCTACCTTGGCGGCGGCGCAAGTCGTAGCGCCGGACAGGTTGATTTGGCCAAGACGCGAAAGAGGTCTGAACTCATGCAGATAGCCGGCATGGTATCGATGGCGCATTCGCCTTCATGGAACCTGCAGCCCCAGGACGGGCCGCCCCGACCCTATATCGAGGCGGTGTTCAGGACGCGCGACATCGTCGCCCGGGTCAAGCCGGACCTGCTGGTGGTGTTCGGGCCGGACCACGTCCGCAATTTCTTCTTCGACCTGATGCCGACGTTCTGCATCGGGGTGGAGCAGGTGACGGCGTTCGGCGACTATGACTCGCCCGGCGGGGATTTGCCGAACTCGCCCGAAATTGCGCACTTCATCGCCGATCACGTGATGCGGGACGGCTTCGATCCGGCGCTGTCCTACAACATGGGCGTCGATCACGGCATCAGCCAGCCGGTGGCCGCGCTGGTGCCTGACCTGTCCGTTCCGGTCGTGCCGATCGTGGTGAATGCCGCCGGTCCGCCGCTGCCGACGCTGGCCCGGTGCCATGCTTTCGGGCGCAGCGTGGGTGCGGCGATCCGGGCCTTTCCGGGCGCGGGCCGGGCGCTGATCGTGGGATCGGGCGGAATGTCGCACTGGCCGCCCGCGGTTTCGCCCGACAGCCCGGAAGTTTCAGCCGAAACGCGCGATTACCTGATCAACGGCCGCCCGCGCGTGCACGCTTTCAATGCCGAGCGCGAGGCATCCTCGCGCCTGCGCCGCGCCGAAGCCCGCACCGGGCCGATCAACGAGGCGTGGGACCACTGGTTTCTCGAGTGCCTGCGCAATGACCGGATCGAGGACATCATCGCGCTCGACAATGCCGACCTGCTCGAAGCCGCCGGGCCGGGCGGGCAGGAGTTGCGCGCCTGGCTCGCGGCCCTGGGCGCGTGGGACGGGCCGATCACGAATATCGACTATTGCCCGGTTCCGACCTGGATCACCGGCATGGGTTGCATCAGCGCATTTGAAACGGAGACAGCATGACAAGCGACTACGAGCATCGCAGCATCTGGGGCCATCTGATGAAGCTGGCGTTCTGCCAGGGCTATGTCGACGCCGGCGGGATCCGCACGCGCTATGTCGAGGCCGGCCCCAAGGACGCGCCGCCGCTGATCATGATTCACGGCACCGGCAGCAGTTGGGAATGCTTCTGCGCGACGCTGGAGAGCCATTCGCAGCATTTCCGCTGCTTCGCGATCGACATGGCCGGCAGCGGGTTCAGCGCGCGGCCGGACGAGCCTTATGAAATCGGCTTCTACGTGAAGCACGTGCTGGGGTTCATGGACGCCATGGGCCTGGCCAAGGCTTCGTTTATCGGGGTTTCGCTGGGGGCATGGGTGACGAGCCGGCTGGTGGTGGACCATCCCGAGCGGGTCGAGAAGCTCACCTTGCTCGCCGCTTCCGGCCTGATCGTCAACACGGCCACGCTTTCGCGCACCAAGACCGTGCGCAACGCGGCGGTCGACGATCCGAGCTGGGAGAACATCAAGCCGGTGTTCAATTCGATCCTCTACAAGGAAGAGGATCGCCTCCCCGATCTGATCCAGGTGCGGCAGACGATCTATCGCGAACCGGACATGAAGCAGGCGATGAACAACATTCTCGTCCTGCAGAACGAGGACGTGCGGCGCCGCAACCTTGTGACGGAGGAGGAGTGGAAGACGGTGAGGGTGCCGATTTTCATCATCCTCGCGCCCGACGACAACCCCGATTACACCACGACCGGCAAGCGCATTGCCGAGCTGGCATCGGATGTGCGCACGATGACTATCGACCATGTCAAACACTGGGCGCACTTCGAGGCGCCCGAACAGTTCAACCCGGCGAACCTTGCATTCCTGCTTGGGCAGCCGATGCCCGCCTGACGCGGCGATAGCGCAGACTGCAATCAGATGACCGGGCCGCGAACAGGCGGCCCGGCTAGCCCCCTGGGGCCACGGAGAAACACATGGCGACCACCACCGCGAGCGGCTTCATCCACGGCGCATTCATCGGCAACCGGATGGTCACCGCCGCGAGCGGCGATACCGTGCCGGTGATCGATCCCGCCAATGGCGAGGTCTTCACGCACATCACCGAATGCGGCGCGGCCGAAGTCGACGCTGCTGTCGCCGCCGGGCGGGCCGCGCTCGACGAGGGCGAATGGGGGCGGATGCCCGCGTTTGAGCGCGGCCGCTTGCTGGCGCGGCTGTCGCAGGCGATCACCGCCAATGCGGTGGAACTGGCCGCGCTGGAATCGCGCGATACGGGCAAGCCCGCCCGCCAGGCCAGCGCCGACATTACGGCTGCCGCGCGGTACTTCGAGTTTTATGCCGGGGCCGCCGACAAGATGCATGGGGAAACGATCCCCTACCTGAACGGGTTCTTCGTTGCGACCGAGCGCGAGCCGCATGGGGTCGTCGCTCACGTCATCCCGTGGAACTATCCGGCGCAGATGTTCGGCCGCAATGTCGCGCCTTCGCTGGCGGTCGGCAACGCGGTGGTGGTGAAGCCGGCGGAAGATGCCTGTCTGTCCGTGCTGCGGATGGCCGGGCTTGCGGCCGAAGTGGGCTTTCCCGCCGGCGCACTGGCGGTCTTGCCCGGACGCGGGGCGGTGACCGGCGCGCTGCTTAGCGGGCATCACGACATCGACTATATCGCCTTCACCGGCAGCCCGGCGGTCGGCGAAATGATCCAGGTTGCCGCTGCCCGGCGCGCGATCGGCTGCACGCTCGAACTGGGCGGCAAATCGCCGCACATCCTGTTCGGCGATGCCGACCTGTCGCTGGCCGTCCCCGCGATCGTCAACGGGATCGTCAATAACGCCGGCCAGACCTGCTCGGCGGGATCGCGCGTGCTGGTGGAGCGGGCGCACTTCGATCGCCTGGTGGGCGCGATTGCCGAGGCGTTCGGCAGGCTGCGGGCGGGGACGCCGGAGATGGACCTTGATCTGGGGCCGGTGATCAATCCCGGCCAGCGCCAGCGGGTCGAGCGCTTTTGCGATCAGGCGGAGCGCGACGGGATTGCCTTGCTGGCGCAAGGCTCGATTGCAGGGAACGTGCCGGACGGCGGCCTGTTCGTCGCGCCCCGGCTCTATGGGCCGGTCGACCCGGCTAACGTGCTGGCGCGTGATGAAGTGTTTGGCCCGGTGCTCTGCGTGATCCCGTTCGAGGACGAGGCCGAGGCGCTGCATCTGGCGAACGACAGCGAATTCGGGCTGCTGGCCGGAGTCTGGACCAACGACGGCGGCCGCGCGTTGCGGCTGGCCCGGCGGATCAAGGCGGGCCAGATCTACATCAACGGCTTCGCGGCCGGGGGCGGGATCGAACTGCCGTTCGGCGGGGTGAAGCGTTCAGGCCACGGCCGCGAGAAGGGTCTCGCCGCGATGCACGAACTCTCGACGATCAAGACGATCATCCAGCGCCACGGCTAGGGCCATTGGGTTCAGATCAGCGAGAGGTAGCGTTGCAGCAATTCGTGGCGACCGGCGATCTTCAGGCGCGCGTAGAGCCGTTTGCGATAGGTGGCGATGGTTTCCTCGCCAAGGCCCAGATCGAGCGCGATGCCATAGGCGGAAATGCCGAACAGGATGCGGGCGCGGACTTGCAGTTCGCGCTCGGACAGGCCCCAGTTGCCGTCCCGCAGGTTGCGTTCGATCACTTCGACGGACTTGAAGTTGGCGAGCGTCCGGCCCCGGTCCCAATGGAGGCTGGCGTGCTTGGCGCAGGCCGCGATCAGGGTGTCGGCGCTGGCTGCCAGATCGGTGAGCGCATCGTCCTCGAACTGGCCGGATTCGCGCGAACGGAGCAGGGCGAGCGCATAGAGATCATCGACCGATCGGCCGCAGACCATCACCCGGTCGACGATCTGGAAATATTCGAGGGCGGAGTGGAGTGCGGGATCGGCGATGTCCTCCATTTCGTCATGCAGCACGACCGCGTGGGCGGACGATCGGACGACTTCGTTGGCCTGATGGAGTTCGGCATAGGAGCGGGGCGGCCAGCGATGATCCTTGGGCACGGTGGTGATCGCATGGCGCCCGCGAATGCTGGCGCCGCCGAGGAATTCCGCGTTCCCGTTGCGAATCCGGTAGACGCTGTAATGTTCGGCTCCGGCCAGTTCATGCAGCACGCGCAGGGTTTCGCTCTCGAAGTTGTCGGTGCCGAGCGCATCGACGACCGGAGCCAGCGATCCGGGGCGCCGCTCCTGCTGCATGACCATGGTTGCCATCAGTTGTTTTCTCCCAGTTCGTTCAAGCCGTGCGCTTGTTGCGATCTTGTCCCGGTAGTTTCTGCTTTTCACGGACTGTGTAACCATAGTGCCGGTGGAGGCGAGCGGCAATTCGATCGATCGTCGATAGGTTTATCCTATGGGCGCCAGTGTTTCGCCGACTCCCGAGGGGGGCGGCGTTTGTCCAGGAGTGACGCGTGACCACATTCGCTGACCCGAGCCCGTTGCTGGGCGACGAATACGAGACCCTTGGCGCACTGCTGCAGGCGGCGGCGCGCGAATTTCCCGATCAGGAAGCCCTTGTTCTCGGGGACCGGCGGCTGACGTATCGCGGGTGGCATGAGGCGGCGATGCGGCTGGGCGCCGAGCTGGTCGCGCGTGGCTTCGAGCCGGGCCAGATTGGCCTGATCTATCTCGATTCCACGATCGAATACGCGATTGCCTTCGCGGCGGTTCAGGCTGCGGGCGGGATTGCGACCGGGGTGAACCTGCGGCTCGCCAATCGCTATGTGGGCGCGATTGCCGAGCGGGCCAAGCCGGCGGTGGTTTTTGCGCATGTGGGCCACGAAGTCCCGTTCGACGAAGCGCTGGTCTTGCGCTGCGATCCCGGCTCCATGGCGGCCAAAGGCCCCGGCCTGCCCGCGCTGGTGGAGCGCCGGGCGGACGATATCGCGACGATCATCTGGACCAGCGGAACCACCGGGCTGCCGAAGGGCGCGGCGATGGACCACGCCAATCTGAGGGCGGCAACGCGGACATCGGGGCCGTTGGCCGCGCCATTCGGCCGGAAGATCAATTCCACCCCGTTTGCCCATGCCGGATTTACCGGGAAGATCTGGGAACAGATCGCCTTCGGCATGACGCTCGTGATCAACACCCCACCCTGGACGGCGCATAAAATGCTGCAGTTGCTGGTCGATGAGCACATCACGATCGGCGCAGGTGTGCCCGCGCAATGGGCCAAGCTGGTCGAACTGCCCGAGCTGGCGAGCGCCGACCTGTCCGCCTTGCAGGTGGGAATTACCGCGACCGCGCCGGCGCCGCCCGAACTGGTCGAGCGCGTGACGACCGCGCTCGGCATTCCGCTGATCGTCCGCTATTCGATGACCGAATGTCCCTCGATGACCGGGACGCGCCCGGGTGACGATGCCGAAGTGCTGTTCAACACCGTCGGCAGGCCGCAACGCGGCGTGGAAATCGAACTGGTCGAGGAAGATCTGCGCCCTGTCGCGGCGGGCGAGATCGGGCGCATCCGGGTGCGCGCCGCACAAGTGATGCGCGGCTATTGGGACGATCCGGAGCAGACCGCGCTGGTGCTGAGCGAAGACGGGTGGTTGCTGACGTCAGACCTGGCCCGGCTGCGCCCCGATGGGAACCTGGTCATCGCCGGGCGGGTGAGCGACATGTATATTCGCGGGGGCTACAACGTTTATCCGATCGAGGTGGAGCGGGTGCTGAGCGATCACCCGCAAGTCCGCACCGCGGCGGTGATCGGGCGGCCCGCGCCGGTGATCGGCGAGATCGGCGTGGCCTTCGTCGAGCCGGCCGATCCGGCCGATCCGCCCTCGCTGGCAGAACTGCGGGCCTGGGTGGCTTCGCAACTGGCGGACTACAAGGCGCCCGACGAACTGGTGATCGTCGATGCGCTGCCGCTCAACCTCGTGATGAAGGTCGACAAGCTCGCCTTGCGGGACATGCTGGCGACTGCCGAGGTGATCGCGTTTCGCTAAAGCGCCGGCACCAGCCCGCTCCCCCACCCGGCCACCCATATTATACAATGGCTTGGGTGGCCGGGTGGGGGAGCGGGCTGGTGCCGAATTGCCGTAGCCAAAACCGCCAGACTCAGTCGGCGCCGAGGATCATCGTCCCGTTCGAGCAGAACCAGCCGCCGGTGCCGCTGACGCAGGCGAGCTTGGCGTCGGCCACCTGACGATCACCGCAACCGCCGCGCAACTGGCGCGCCGCTTCGACCAGCAGGAACAACCCGCGCATCCCCGGGTGGCACGCGGAAAGACCGCCGCCATCGGTGTTGGTGGGAAGCGCGCCGCCAACCCGCAGCCGTCCGTCCGCCACGAATGGGCCGCCTTCACCCTTCCGGCAGAAGCCGAGGTCTTCCATCGTGATCAGCAACATGTAGGTGAAAGCATCATAGACTTGCGCGACGTCGATCTCGTCCGGGCGGATTCCGGCGCGCTGGAAAGCGAGGGGGCCGGATACCGCCGCGGGCGAGGTCGTGAAATCGTCCCACTGGCTCATCGAGACATGCGACATGGATTCGGCGCTGCCCAGCACCCAGACCGGCTTGACGCCAAGATCCTTGACCCGGTCTTCCGCGACCATGATCACCGCCGCGCCGCCATCGGACCGGATGCAGCATTGCAGCTTGGTAAAGGGGTCGGCGATCATCGGGCCATCGAGCACGTCGGCGATCTCGATCGGCGTGCGATAGGACGCGAACGGCGTGAGCCCGGCGTTGAAGCGGGCCGAGACGGCGATTTCCGCCATCTGTTCCAGCGTGGTGCCGAATTCGTACATGTGGCGCCGGGCGGCCATCGCGTATTTCGAAATCAGGGTGTGGCCGAACGGCGCTTCGAACTGGCTTGGCCCGCGCGTGCCCCAGGCGAGGCTGGCGGTGCGCAGCTTGCGCTTGAGATCGGTCCGCGCGGTCGAGCCGTAGGCAAGCAGCACGACATCGGCGCGGCCTTGCGCGATCGCATCGGCGGCATGGGCGGCCATGACTTCCCAGGTGGCGCCGCCGACGCCGGTCGAATCGGTCCAGCGGGGCTTGAGGCCCATGTATTCGGCCACTTCGATCGGCTGGAGCGCGCCGAGGCCCGCCGAGGCGAAGCCATCGATGTCGGACGGTTTCAGGCCCGATTCCATCAGCGCGGCCCGCGCGGCCTGCGCGTGCAGTGCAAACGGGGTCGCATCAGGGGAGCCCGGCAGACCCGACAGACCAACACCGGCAATCGCTACGCGCCGAACCATAATTACGCCTCTCAATTACACCTGACGGTCGCTGATAGGCCAGTGGAGCGAAAGGTGCTGTCACCGTGACGGGGACTCTTCGTGACACCCGCCGGCAACTAGAGGTTGGCTGGAATGCGGCCGCGATGCTGGCCGCCTTGTCAGGAGGTTCATTTGAGCGATTCAGCCGTCGATACGGTGTTGTGCGATGTCACGGACGGCGTCATGCGGATCACGCTCAACCGCCCCGACAAGGCCAATGCGATCGCGCCCGAGGCGCGCAACCGCCTGATCGAGCTGTTGGGCGAGGCCGATGGCGATGTCGAGGTGCGGGCGGTCGCGATCCATTCCACCGGCAAATTCTTCTGCACGGGCGCCGATGTCAGCCGGATGTCGGGCTCGATGGCCACGCCGCGCCCGACCGGCACGACCATGCGCACCATGCTCGGCGGCGCGCAGCGCCTGATCGCGGCGGTGCTCGATTGCGGCAAGCCGGTCGTGGCGGTGGTGCAGGGGCCGGCGGCGGGGATGGGCGCGCACCTGGCCTTTGCCAGCGACTTCATCGTGGCCTCCGAGGATGCCTGGTTTTCGCTGCCGTTCGTGCAGCGCGGGCTCGCGCTCGATGCGGCCGGGGCCTACTTGCTGCCGCGCCGGATGGGGCTGCAGAAAGCCAAGGAGCTCGCGTTTCTGGGCGACCGCCTGACCGCTGCCGAGGGGCAGGCGCTGGGCGTGGTCAACCGCGTTTGCGCGGCCGATCAGCTTGAAGCGACCGCCGCCGAACTGGTCGGCCGGCTCGCCGCTGCCGCGACAACCGCGATCGGCCTGTCGAAAAAGCTGCTGAATGCATCGCTTGACGCCGACCGCAACAGCGCGTTCCTCGCCGAGGCAATGTCGCAGGAAATCGTCGGACGCACGGACGACATCAAAGAGGGCGTCGCGGCTTTCATGGACAAGCGGCCCGTGAACTTCAGGGGGTATTGATGGCCAGCGCCGCACCGCGTTTCGACCTTCCGACGATCGAGCCGGAAACACAGCCGTTCTGGGACGCGCTGAAAGAAGGCAAGCTGTTGCTCGGCAAGTGCAACGGCTGCGGCAGGGTGCATTATTACCCGCGCCCGATGTGCCCGCACTGCTGGAGCGAGGATGTCACCCTGGTGGCCGCCGCCGGGCGCGGCACGCTCTACACCTGGTCGACCGTTTTCGTGAACGACCTTCCGCCGTTCAATGCCAAGCTGCCCTATATCGCGGCGCAGGTCGATCTTGAGGAGGGCGTGCGCATCACGACCATCATCGTCGACGTCCCGCCCGAGAAGCTCAGCATCGGCATGGCGGTGGACATCGGGTTCGAGCCCATTTCAGATGACGTAACGATACCGGTGTTCCGGCCGGCAGGGAGTTGAACAGACATGGCAGGTATTCTTGAGGGCAAAGTTGCCCTGGTGACCGGCGCGGGCCACGGCAGCGGCCGGGGCCACGCTCTCGAACTGGCGAAGCAGGGCGCCAAGGTGATCATCAATGATCTTGGCGGGTCGGTAAATGGCGAGGGCCAGGGCCGCGACGCGGACGTGGTGGTCGACATCATCAAGGCACGCGGCGGCGAGGCCGTGGCTGATTACGGTGATGTCAGCGACGAGGCTGCCGCAAACGCGATGGTCAAGCGCGGGCTTGAGGAATGGGGCCAGATCGACATTGTCGTCAACAACGCCGGGATCGTGCGCGACAAGGCGATCTGGAACATGAGCGCCAGCGATTTCGACATGGTGATGAATGTTCACGTGCGCGGAACGTGGCTGACCTGCCGCGCCGCAGCGCAGATCTGGCGGGCTGCAGCCAAGGCGGGCAATGGCCGCTATCCGGGCCGGATCATCAACACCACGTCCGGCGCCGGCTTGCTCGGCCACTTCGGGCAGACCAACTATGCGACCGCCAAGGCCGCGGTGGCGGGCCTGACGCTGACCCTGTCGCTCGAACTGGCCTCGATCGGGGCGACCGCCAACATCATTTCGCCGGGCGGCCTGACCCGGATTTCGTCGACCATCGGCATGGGCACGCCCAAGGAGCCGGACGATTTCGATCAGGACGAATTCGATCCGTTCGATCCTTCGCTCGGTTCGCCCGTTGTTGCCTGGCTCGCCAGCGACGAAGCGCAACTGGTCACGGGCCAGTGCTTCCGCAGCGTGCGGGACCAGCTTTCCGTGCTCAAGCCGTGGTCCGAGTTCAAGGGTCTGACCAGCGGCGGCAAGCGCTGGAAGGCCGAGGAACTGGGCAAGATCGTTGCGACCGACATCTTCGGCACCCGTGCGCCGGGTCTGCGGCTGGGGAGCTGAACGCCATGACCGTATTGCTGAGCAGGGAAAGCCTTCCCGGCCTCGTCGGCACCGTGATCGGCCCGGGCGAATGGGTCGAGGTGACGCAGGAACGCGTGAACGAGTTCGCCAATGCGAGCGGGGATCACCAGTGGATCCATGTCGATGTCGAGCGGGCCAAGGCCGGGCCGTTCGGGACGACGATCGCGCACGGGCTGCTGACGCTGTCGATGATCGCGGCGCTGGCGCAAGGCCTGACGAAGTTCGACGGGTTCAAGATGGGCGTGAACTATGGCTACGAGAAGATCCGGTTTCCGACGCCGGTTCCGGTCGGCTCGCGCCTCAGGGTTTCGTCCAAGATCGTGAGCTTCGAGCCGGTCGGCGCGATGTTCCAGACGATCGTGGAATACACGGTCGAACGCGAAGGCGCGGACAAGCCGGCCTGCGTGGCGCAGATGATCTTTCGCCATAGTGTCTGACTATGGCGGCGGGGCTGGCTGCCGATGTGGCTGCCCCCCCCCCGCTGGTCGTGACGCGCACTACGTCTGCTCAGGCTGAGCTTGTCGAAGCCCCCGCGCCGAGGCCCGACCGGCATCCCGAGGCCTTCGACAGGCTCAGGCTGAGCGGGGTGATCAGGTTGGGCGGGTGTGGGGAAAAGGTGAATAGCGATGTTGACCGCGATCACTTTCCCAAGTCACGCGGCCGCCCTTAATACGGACTTCCGCCGCTCTCGACCGCGCTTCCGCGCCGGGTGAAGCGGCTGGCCAGCGCCTCGGTCGCCCGCGCCAGCAGGCTCATGTCGGTGCCGACGGCGACGAACGTGCAGCCCAGCTCGATATAGCGATCGGCCAGTGCCGGGTCCGCGCTCAGGATGCCGGGGGCCTTGCCGGCCGCGCGGATGCTGGCGATGGCGGCTTCGATCGCGGCGACGACTTCGGGGTGTCCGGGCCGGCCGAGGTGGCCGAGCGAGGCGGCCAAGTCGGCCGGGCCGATGAACACGCCGTCGACGCCTTCGGTGCGGCAGATTTCATCCAGATTGGCGAGGGCTTCGCGGGTTTCGATCTGGACCAGCAGGCAGACTTCGCGGTTGGCCTCAGCAACGTAGTTCGCGTCGCGGCCCCAGCGCGAGGCGCGGCTCATGCCGACGCCGCGGATGCCTTCCGGCGGATAGCGGCACGCGCGCACCAACTGCGCGGCCTGCTCGGCCGAGTTCACCATCGGGATCAGCAGCGTCTCGAAGCCGAGATCGAGATATTGCTTGATCAGCCGCGCCTCGCCGAACGGCGGGCGGGCGACCGCATGGGCGGGGGTGCCGGTGACGGCCTGCAATTGCGCGAGCAGGCCCGGAATGTCGGTCGGGCTGTGCTCACCATCGAACAACAGCCAGTCAAACCCCGCGCCCGCGCAGATTTCCGCACAATAGGGGGACGCGAGGCCTTGCCACAGGCCGATCTGGAGCTGGCCGGCGGCGAGCGCCTGTTTGAACGCATTTTTCATAGGTCGCATCACTCGCTGCTTCGCGCTGCCCAGGCTATAACGCATTGCCGAAAGTCCCGGCTGCTTCAAGTACTGCGGCCGGCCATTGGAAAATACTATGGCCAGCAAAGTGTCTGGTGGCTAGCCCTGCGCTCGCGGCGGCCATAGTGCGGTATGGCCACCAGTTCTTGCGACGCAGAGTCGCGAGCCTGCACATTCAATCTGGGCCTGCACATTCAATCTGGGAAAGCCGATGTTCCTTCGCGATTTCGTCCGGCGCTGCGCCGAAAAATTTGCACCCGACACTGCCTATATCGATGCCGACCGGCGGAGCACCTGGGCGGAAATGCATCGCCGCTCCAGCCGGCTGACGCGGGCCATGCAGGATTTCGGCGTCGGCAAGGGGGTGCGCACCGCGATCCTTTCGCACAACCGGATCGAGGTGGCGGAACACTGGTTCGCCTGCCTGAAGGGCGGCGCGGTCCGCGCGGGGCTCAACTGGCGCTATTCGACGCGCGAAATGCTGCACGTCATCCGCGATTGCGATGCCCGCGCGATCTTCATCGAAGCGCAGTGCGCGGCGAGCCTGGCCGATCATTTCGAGGAACTCGCGGCCGAGGGGCGCATCCTGATCGGGTTCGGCGGTCCGCACGACCTGCCGATCGACTACGAGAAGCTGATCGCCGGCACCGAGGCCGCGCCCGACCTGCCCGAGCTGGACGAGGACGGACTTGGTGCGATCGGCTATACTTCGGGCACCACCGGCAACCCCAAGGGCGTGCTGCTGAGCCACCGCAACCTGATCACCTCGCTGGTCTTCAACAACATGGTCAACGGCTATACCAAGCAGGATGTCCGTATCTATGTGACCAACCCGGCCGGCATCAACATCAACACGATGTGCATGAACATGATCACCGGCATGACCACCGTGCTGGAGAACTTCAACGCCGAGCGGTTCCTCGACAAGATCGAGGAGCACCGGGTGACGACTGTTACCGTGGTGCCGACCATGCTGCGCCGCATCGTGGACGACGTGAAGGCCGGAAACTGGGATATCTCGTCATTGCGGCAGGTCTGCTACGGGACGATGCCGGCGACCCCGGCGCTGATCCGCGATGCCTATGACACGCTGGGCTGCGAGTTCCTCAATCGCTATGGCGTGTCGGAATCGACCGGCGCGATCGCGCTGCTCGACGATGTCGGCCACCAGCAGGCGCTGGCCGGCGAGCCCGATCTCCTGCGCTCGGTCGGCCGGACGATGCCCCACGCCGATCTCCAGATCCGCGATGAAGACGGCAACGAGCTGCCGCGCGGCGAACTCGGGCTGGTGTGGATCGGCGGGGACACCGTGATGCAGGGCTATCTGAACCTGCCGGAACTCAACGCGGGCACGGTGTTCGGCAAGTGGCTCAAGACCGGCGATTTCGGCCGGATGGACGAGCGCGGGTATGTTTTCCTTGGTGATCGCCAGCACAACATGATCGTGACCGGCGGCTTCAACGTCTATCCCAACGCGGTCGAGAACGCGATTGCGGAATACCGGGGCGTGGCCGAAGTGGCGGTGTTCGGCATGCCGCACGAACAGTGGGGCGAGGCCGTCGTGGCGGCGGTTACGGTGGCGGCCGGTGCGGACGTAACGATCGAGGCGCTCCAGCAGCATTGCCGCGCTGCAGTGTCCAAGTTCGAAGTGCCCAAGCATATTGCAATCATTCCCGCGCTTCCGCGCGGGAATACCGACAAGGTCGACAAGCGGGCGATTCAGACAATGTTCGCACAGCCCGGCATGTTGCCCTGGTCGATCGAGAAGGAGACTACGTGATGGCAACTGCAGCAACTCTGCCGCCGGCGATAGATTATCGCCATCTCGTTCAGGACGGGCGTCTGCACGGATCGCTCTATACCGATCCCGAAATCTTCGCGCAGGAGATGGAAGCCATCTTCCATCGCGGCTGGAGCTTCGTCGCACACGATAGCGAAGTGCCCAACAACGGCGATTTCGTCGTCCGCAAGGTGGGCACCCAGTCGCTCATCGTGGTGCGTGACAGCAAGGGTGAAATCCGCATTCACTACAACCGCTGCTCGCATCGCGGCGCCGTGCTTTGCCAGACCAGTTCCGGGCACCGTTCGCGCCTGACCTGCCCCTATCACGCCTGGACCTTCGCGCTGGACGGCCGCCTGATCGGCGTGCCGGACGAAGAGGCCTATCCCGCCGGGTTCAGCAAGGCGGACGCGGGGCTGGCGCCGGTGGCCCGGGTCGACAGTTATGGCGGCTTCATTTTCGTCAATCTGGTGCCGAACGGATATTCTTTGCGCGACCATCTGGGCAAGGCGACCGATCTGATCGACGGGTTGCTGGGGCTTTCGCCGGTCGGCAGAATTCAGCTCAATGCCGGGTGGATGAAGCACAAGATGCGGTCCAACTGGAAGATCATCGTCGAGAACCAGGTCGATGGCTATCATGCCCAGATGGTGCATGGCTCTCTGCTCAAGGCGAACCAGACTTTCGCCACCGTTCGCGACCGCAAACCGACTTCGCCGACCCGCGTGCAGGACTTCGGCATGGGGCACACCGATATCGATCACACCAGCGATTATCTCAAGGCCAACGACCGGTTGTTCCGCTGGACCGGCGGGATCGATCCGGCCCGCCTGCCGAATTATGTGAAGGCGATGCAGGACGCCTATGGCGAGGAAGATGCGCGCCGCCGGCTGATCGGCGGGCCGCCGCACTCGATGCTGTTCCCCAACCTTTCGCTCGCCGAGATGAACATCATGGTGATCGAGCCGGTCAGCCCGACCGCATCGATCCAGTATACCTGCCCGGTGTTCCTGGAAGGCGCGGACGAGCTGAACGCGCGCACCTTGCGGCGCTGTGAAGGCGCGCTCGGGCCGGCCGGCTTCCTGATCGCCGACGATGCCGAGATCGGCGAACTGACGCAGATGGGCGTTGCCAACCTCGAGCCGGAATGGATCAACCTGTCGCGCGGGATGGACACCGAGGAAGTCCTTCCCAACGGCGTGAAGCGGGCCGGTCTGATGGACGAAACCAGCCAGCGCGGGTTCTGGCGGCATTACCGCGAGGTGATGTCGGCCAGCGATCACGCCATGGGCCGGGAGAACGGATGATGATGCAGGCAACTCTGGAAAAACCGGCGCTGGCCGAACGGGTCGCGCAGTTCCTCTATCGCGAGGCCGTGCTCGCTGACGAGCACCGCTACAACGAGTGGGAGGCGCTGTGGGCGCAGGATGATGTGCTCTACTGGGTGCCGATGCGGCCTGACGCCGATCCCACCAGGGAAGTGTCATATATCTATGACAACCGCGCCCGCCTGGCGAGCCGCATCCGCCAGCTCAACACCGGTATGCGCCACGCGCAGGCCCCGCAATCGGGCCTGCGCCGGATAATCTCGAACATCGAGATCGAGCCCGGCGAGGGGGATGAGGTGGTTACGCGTTCCAACTTCATCCTGATGGAATCGCGCCGCGGGGTTCAGTTCCTGTGGGCGGGCCGGACCACGCATGTGCTGGCGCCGGAGGGTGACAGCTTCCGGATCCGGCGCAAGACGATCAATCTGGTCGAAGCCAACGAGCCGATCGGCACGCTTGCGTTCCTGATCTGACATGAAGGCTGCAATTGCCGGACTTGGCACTGCCGGTCTGACCCGTGATGCGACCCCGCCGGCGGCGGAGCTGGCCCGGCAGGCGGTCTCGGCTGCAGCGGGCGATGCCGGGCTCCCGGTGTCCGCGATCGACGGGCTGGTGGTGTGCCGGACAAGCGCGGCGGGGGATTCCGTGCTGGGGCTCGATCTCCAGCGTGCGCTGGGTCTGCGCGATCTGACGCTTAACCGGATTGCGCTGTGCGAGGGGGCCAGCGCGCTGGCGGCGATCCAGCTTGCGGCGCTCGCCGTGTCGGGCTGTTCCGCGCGGGCGGTCGTTTGCGTGTTCGCCGATACGCCGGTTATTCCCGGCAAGCGCATGAGTGCTTCGTTCGGGCGGCTGAAGACCGGCACCGGCCTTGAAGGGCTGCGCTATAGCGCGGGCCTGTTCGGCGGCGCGGCGATGTATGCGCTGAGCGCGATGCGCTATCTGGCGGTGCATGGACTGGGCGAGGAGGTGCTGGCCGACGTGGCGATCACGACCCGGCAGTGGGCAGCGCTCAACCCGGCTGCTTCCTATCGCAAGCCGCTGACGCGCGAGGACTATTTCGCCGCACGCTATATCGCCGAGCCGTTGCGCCTGTTCGATTGCGCGGCGCCGGTAAACGGCGCGATCGCGGTGCTGGTGACAACGCCTGAGCTGGCGGCGGATTGCGCGCAACCGCCGGTGCATATCCTCGCCTGCGCCGAAGGCCATCCCGGCACGCCGGATCGTAGCGGGTTCGACCGGCAATTGAACCACGGCGGGGCGATCGCGGCCAAGGCGCTGTTCGGAGCGACCGGACTGGGGCCGGCCGAGATCGACTTGTGCGAATTCTATGATGCCTTCAGCATTTCGCCGCTGCTGGCGCTTGAAGCCTATGGCTTCCATCCGCCCGGTGAGGCGCGTCAGGCCTATGCGGGCGGGAATGCGGCGCCCGGCGGAACGATGCCGATCAATACCGGCGGCGGGCACTTGTCGGGCTTTTACCTGCAGGGGATGACGCCGTTGGCCGAAGCGATCGTGCAATTGCGCGGCGCGGCGGGCGAGCGACAGGTGGCGCGTGCCCGCACCGCGCTCGTGACCAACGACGGGGGGCGGTTCGATTACCACCTCGGCATGATCCTCGGCGCAGCGGAGCACCGGCCATGACCTTTCCGCCGATTCCGGAACCGGACGCCGCGTCTGCCCGGTTCTTTGCCGCGCTCGACGCCGGCCGCATCGAATTGCTGCGGTGTGCGGACTGCGGCTCGATGCACCTGGCCGCGCTGATCTGCGATGCTTGCGGCGGAACGCAGTTCGCCACTGTGCCCGCAAGCGGGGCAGGGATCGTCCACAGCTTTACCCGGCTGCACATGGCGCACCATCCGGCCTTTGCCGAACAATTGCCGCTTACGGCCGGGGTGGTCGAGCTGGCCGAAGGTCCGCGCCTGTTCGCGCAACTTGTGGGCGAGGGCACGCTTGCGATCGGCGCGCCGGTGTCGGCCGAGATCCGCGACTGCGACGGGCGCGGGGTGGCGGTGTTCCGGCTTGTTGCGGGCTAGGAGGCGAGGCCCAGGGTGCCGGGTGGCAGGCTGCGGTGCGCCACGAAATCGGGCGACAAGGGCGGCACTGGCAGTCCCAGCCGGTCAGCCAGGATCTGGGTCAGCGTATTGGCCGTCGCCATGGTGCTGCCGGGCGACAGGCGGCCGGCTTCGACCGATATATCGGTCGCGCGGATCAGGGTCGTGGCCATGAAGAATGCGCCCATGATCACGAAATACTCGAGGTCCGGCACGTCCTTGCCACTGGCCGTGCGATACCGCGCCAGCACGTCTTCGGCACCGGGCCAGCCGGGCGAACGGGGGATGCCGATCGCTTCAGCGTGGAACTCGTCGGACATCACCCAATAGGCGACGTCCAGCCCGCGCGGGCCGATCAGCGCGCCTTCCCAATCGAGCACGGCGGCGACGGACTGGTCGGCGGCAAACAGGATATTGCCGGGCCGGGCATCGCCCCACAGCAAGACCTCTTCGGTGTCCTGCAGACCCGAGCGGTTGGCGCGCAGATATTCGAGCGCGCGGTCGGTGATCGGGAACGGGCGGCCTTGCGTGGCCCATGCATACCATTCCTCCAGCCGGGCGAGGTGGGCCTCAAGCGCGGTGCGCCCGGCATTGCCTTCGGCGAGAAAGGCGTGGGACTTGCGCCAGTCGATGCCGTGGATCGCGGCCATTGCATCGATGCCGTTTTCGGCGATGCGGCGGCGTTCTTCAGGCGCAAGCTCGGTCAGCAGTCCGGCGCGGTGCAGCGAGGGACGCCCCAGCGGCGACTGGCCCGCCACCTCGCGCATCACCAGAAAGCGCTGGCCCAGCACGGATGGATCGCTTTCCACCGCGATCATCGGCGGGACCGGGACCGTGCCGGCGCGGGCAACGCCATCCATCACGCGAAATTCGCGCAGGATATCAGGCTGCATGAAGAGCTGTTTGCCGCGCTGTTCGAGCCGGACGATGAAGCGTTCTTCACCCCCATCGGGGCTGTGGCAGACGAGGCGGAACAGTTCGCTCGACTGGCCGCCGGCAAACTGGACGAAACTGACAATTTCCGTGCGAGGCCGGAATGCCGGAGTCCGGGCGATCCATGCGGCGAGCGAGGTGGCCGCCGCTTCAGTCGTCATGGGCGACCCTGATCACGATCTTGGCGCCGGGGCTGCCATTCTGGGCCGCCCACGCAGCCTGGATGTCCTCCAGATCATAGACGATCGTGTCGATCTCCCAATTGCCTTCGCGGGCATAGGCCAGCAGGCGCTCGAATGCGGCGCGGCGTTCTGCGGCGGGGCGGATCAGTTCGCCGGTATCGACCCCGATGTGCGATCGGCGCCGCAGTTCGGTGAGGGTGAGGGTGAACGTCCGGCCTGCCCGCGTGCCGACGCTCATCACGCGGCCGCCTTCGGCGGTGCAGCGGAAGGCGGCTTCGCCCGGCGCACCGAACAGGGGATCGAGCACGACGTCATAGCCTTTTTCGCCCATCTCGGCGGCGAGCGCGGCCTGATCGTCGCCCTGGCCGAGCTGGACTGTGGCATCGACCATCCCGCGCTCCTTGAGGCGCGCGAGCGTGTCGGCGGAGCGCGCCGCACCGACGACATATCCGGCACCCAGACGGCGCGCGGTTAGCGTACCGATCTGTCCGACCGGCCCGGTCGCGCCGAGGATCAGCACCCGCTCGCCCGGCTTGATCTGCGCAGCCTCGAGCGGGATCAGCGCGCCCAGACCGGCGAGCGCCAGCGCGATGACCTGCCGCGCATCCGCCTCTTCGGGAATGGGCCAGATTTCCGCGTCGGGCACGATGGTATAGTCCGACATTGCGCCCTGCTGCGGGACCGAATGGCCGAAATAGACCCGCGTTCCGTCTTCCAGCCGGCCAACACCCTCGCCGCCGATGATATAGGGGAAAACCGGGCTCTTGTAGGTGCCGCGCACGCGCAGCACGTCAGTGGGCTGCAGCCCGGCCCATTCGACCTTGATCCGTTTTGTGCCGGGAAGCGCTCCGGGCAGTGGCTGGTCGGTAAAATAGGGCACCGTGTTCAGCGCTTCGACGATTGCGGCTCGCATGGTTTGCTCCATGAAGACTGGGTGTAACGGGCAGGAGCGACACGGCCGCCTACTTCACATGGCGTTGGCGCAGCATCCGCAGCAATTCCTGCTGTTCCGCGCGGTCGCTGAGGCTGCTGTTGATCAGGCGCTCGACGTTGCGGCCCTGGCTGCGATCAAGATCGCGGGCCAGTTCGATGGCGAGCTTGGCCGAGCCCATCACTTCGGGGGGATGCCTGGCGATGCGCTGGCAGAACGCGCTGACTTGTTCGCGGAACGTCTCTTCGGGATAGACGGCATGGATCAGGCCCACGGTGAGGGCTTGCTGCGCTTCCATCGTTTCCGCGGCCATGATGAACCAGCGGGCCCAGTGCGCGCCGATGGTGCGGACCAGCCGGCTGGTGCCGCCCGAACCCGGGATCATGCCCATGTTCAGCTCGGGCAGCATATATTTCACCGCCGGGCTCGCGAGGCGGAAGTCGCACGACAGCGACATTTCCAGCCCGGCGCCGTAGCACGGACCCTGGTGGGCGACGACGATCGGCTTTTCGATCGCTTCGAGCTTGTCATACAGATCGTGCCGGGCGACGGCACGATAGTCCCGGCGGAACCCGGTTGGTCCCTCGCTGACACCGCCCGTCTTCAGGTCAGCGATCTCGAAGCCGGCCGAAAAGAAGCTGCCTTCCGATTCGATCAGCAGCACCCGCAAGTCCGGATCGGCGGCGAATTCATCCGCCGTTTGCGCCAGCGCATCGAACATCGCCCGATTGATCGCGTTGCGCTTGGCCGCCCGATCGAGCCGGTAAATCAACACCGCGCCATCGCGGCGCACGGAGAATTCAGGTTTGGTTTCCATGGCTCAGGCCCTCGTTCTGGGCAGGCCAAGGCCCGCCTCGGCAATGATGCTTCTCTGAACTTCGCTCGTTCCGGCATAAACCGTGCTCGGGACCGAGCGGCGGAACGCGCGTTCGATCCGGCCGAGCGGGGTAAAGCCCCGGAACACGGATTCGGGTGCCGCCAGGGCAACCAGGTCGGAACTGCACGAAACCCAGGCTTCGCTGGCGAACAGCTTCGTGCTCGGGCCATAGTGCTTGCGGGGACGGCCGTTGGCGAAGGCCTCGGCAGTGCGGCGGTTGAGGGCATCCGCGACTTCCAGCCGCACGGCGACCGAAGCCAGAACCATCTGTGCCGCAGTCGTGTCAATCGGCGCGGCCCCGTCGGCGGCAGGTGTTCTGGCCCATTCCAGTGCACATTCCAGCATCCCCCGGATTGCGCCATAGAAGTGATCGCCCGCGCCCTGTTCGAGCGCCAGCAGGGTCGCGAGCACCTTGGCGCCGGCGTTGACTTCGCCGAGGCGATAATCGTCATGCAGACGGACGCCGTCGTAGAAGGTAGTGTTGGTCCGTTCGCCGCCCACGGTCTTGATTTCGTGGCAACGATAGCCCGGCACGGTGGTCGGCATCGCGAACAGGGTGATGCCGCCGTGCTTGCTCTCGCCGGTGCGCGTAAGCAGGATCACGTAGTCGGCGAAATGGCCTTGCGACGTGAACATCTTCTGGCCGTCGATCACCCATTCGTCACCGTCGCGAACCGCGCGCGTCTTGACCGCGAAAATGTCGGACCCGCACGATGGTTCGGAGTAGCCGAGCGCCGCGTAAGCTTGCCCTGCGGCCAGTTTCGGGAGGATCTCCGCCTTGGCCCGATCCGAGCCATAGCGCATCAGCATCTTGCCGAGCATGTCGCCGATCCCGACGATCACATAGTCCCAGTCATACTCGGTGAAGGTGTCGCGGATGGCGCTGACCGCGAAGGCATCATAGCCGCTGCCGCCCAGTTCGACCGGCCAATCCGGATAGAGCAGGTTGCGGCTTGCCAGCTTCTGGAACAACTCCTTGTCGAAGAAGTCATCAGATTCGAATTGCCATTTGCTGCGCGTTTCCGTGACGTGTTCGGCCAGCACCTCGCGAACCCGGTTGCCGGCTTCCCGCGCGCCGGCGGGATATTCGAACGTGATGGCAACCGGGCCGGCGTCCGGAAGGTCCGCCGGCTCGTTCTTCCACAGGCGCCGGGCCGCCACGGCCAGTTCCGCGTCGGGATTGCCGGCCGCAAGCGCCCAGGCGTTGACGCGCCGGAAATACATTTGCGCATCGTATTCGAGCGTCATGCCGTAGCCGCCAAACACCCGCATCGCGCGAATGGTGGCCTGGCGGCAGGCTTTCGCGGCCCACCAGAACGACATCGGGACCATCGCCGCCGCCATCGGGTGCCCCGATGCAATCCGCTCGACCGCGCGCCAGACCAGCAGTCCGGCGCCATCGACTTCGGCGCTGGCTTCGGCGAGCGGATGGGCGAGGCCCTGATAGCTGCCGATCGGCTGGCCGAACGCTTCGCGCTCCTTGGCATAGTCCGCCGCGAGATCGATCGCCTTGCGGGCGGCGGCGGCGACTGAGGCCGCGGTGAGCAGTTTCCACTCGTCGATCGCGGCGCGGAATGCGGCGATCGCCGCAGACCCGCTGGCAACCGCTTCGCCGACTTCCGGCCCGAGCAGCACGTCGCAGGTGGCGATGGAGCCGGTGTTCGGCTTGTTCGCGCCGAACGGTCCCCGGACCACCCGCACCTGATCGCCGCAGCGGAACAGGATGCGCTGCGCCACGGGCGCGGCGACAACCGGACGGGGCGCCGGATGGGCCGCGTCGGCGAGTGCGAACGTGACGATTTCGCCTGCGGCGACGGATGAAACGTCGCCGGTCAGCGCGGCGAGCAGGCGCGCCGCGACGATCGCCTCGGTCGCGGGGATGAGCGGAAGAAAGGTGCCAATCGTTTCGGCGACGATGACCGCGTCCATCAGGCTGCCGCCCGCGCCGCCGCTGTCTTCAGGAACGCGCAGGAGGGGCAGGCCCATCTCGGCGAATGCCTGCCAGGTCTCGGCATCGTGGCCGATCGCCTCGCTCTCGCGGATGCGGGCCGGCGTCGATGTTCTGGCCAGAGCGCGCGTCAACATGTCGCGCAGCATTCGCTGATCGTCGGTCAGTTCAAGAATCATGCGGTCTGCCTTCTGTTTCCGTTCGTTCACGCAGTTGTTCGCGCAGCCTGGCCTTCAGGATCTTGCCGGCCGGGGCGCGGGGGTAGTCATCGACAATCGCCTGGCGCTCGGGCGTCTTCCGGCGGGCGAGGCCGGATTTCCCTCGCCCGGCCCAGTCCGCTCGCGGCGCAATCCGTTTACCGTGCCACCATGGGAGGGCCACCACTTCGGGCGAAGTCCCTTCACAGGGGCTATGGGCGGTGGGCTGCGAGACCTACGCAAGCCGGTATGACCATATCCGCTGAACTGGGTGGCTGGGAGCTGCCGCTTGAGCTGCAAATGTTGCGCGATACCGTGCGCGGCTTTGTTGCTGACGACGTTGCAGCGGCGGAAGCGACGCTTGCGCTCGGGCAGGCCAAACTTGCTCCTGAAATCCTGGCTCCTTTGCAGGAGAAGGCTCGCAAGCTTGGCCTTTGGGCGCTGGCGACGCCAGAGCGTTTCGGCGGGGCTGGCCTTGGCGTGCTGGCCCAGGTGGTGGTCGCGGAGGAAGCGGCCAAGTGCCGCCTTGGCGCGTTCTTTCCCGGAGCAGGGGCAATCGGGGGCGATCCGCCATCGGTGATCTTTCAGGGGACGCCCGAGCAGTTCGAGCACTATGGCCGCCCGATCATCGAGGGCCGGATGCCCAAGGCCTTTACCGCGATCAGCGAGGCGACCGGCGGCAGCGATCCCGCGCGGGCGATCCAGTGCCGCGCGGTGCGCGACGGCGACAACTACATTCTCAACGGCAGCAAGACCTGGACCACCCATGCGGACAGCGCCCAGTGGGGTGTCGTCTATGCCCGGACCGGCGAGCCGGGCCGCCGCGACGGGATCAGTTGCTTCATCATTGAGACCGGCTTGCCGGGCTTCACCCGCTCGCCGATCCCGGTGATGATCGCCAACAGCCCCAGCGAACTGCATTTCGAGGATGTTGCCGTGCCGGTCGCCAACCGGATCGGGGCGGAGGGCGGGGGCTTTGCCATGGCCGACAGTTTCCTGACGCGGGCCCGCATCGTCTATGGCGCGGGGCCGATCGGCATTGCCGAGGAAGCGCTCAGGCTGGCGGTGGAATGGGCCAAGGAACGCCGGGTGTTCGGCGGATTGCTGGCCGAAAAGCAAGGCGCGCAGTGGATGCTGGCGGATTGCCGGATCGCGCTCGATGCCGCGCGCCTGCTGGTTTATCGCGCGGCGTGGAAGGCGGATCGGAACGAACCGGCGCGGCCCGAAGCGGCCATGGCCAAGTGGGCCGCGACCGAGGCGGCCTTCAAGACGCTCGACACCTGCATCCAGTTGATGGGTGGGATGGGCGTTTCGTGCGAACTGCCGCTGGAACGCTGGTTCCGCGAGTTGCGGATCAAGCGGCTGGGCGAAGGTGCTACCGAAATCCAGCGCATGATCGTCGCGCGGGATGTCCTTGCCTGAGGGGTGGACGGCGCGCGCCCTTGCGGCCCTACCGCTCAGGCGACGAGACGGACGAGTTCGTCAGCGGTCGCATCGAGTGCCTGCTCGGTGCAGATGGCGGCGACGTAGCGATCCGGGCGCAGCAGGATGCACTGGGCATCGGGGAGGCGCAGCGACCAATCGCGGAACGCACCGGCCACATCGTCGAGCACAATGGTGCCCTCCTGCACCTGCTTCGCGTCGGGATGCGCGCGCGAGCGGTTGATCCGCACGAAGACCCCGCCCATCGCCAGCCACCGATCCCGCACCGCCGGCGAAAGCGCCGCCTGCGGATCACGATTGACGCCAATGATCGCAAACCAGTTGCCGATTGCATCGTCCAGACGAACCCTGCGCCCTTCGGCCGTCTCCACGAACGGCTGGGGCAGCATCCGGCCGACCGGGCCATCTTTTTCCATTCCGTCGCGCGGCACGACGATGCCTTCGGTATAACGCGGAAGCGGCTTGAACTTCATCTGCAGGATATAGTCCCGCACGGACGGCAAGCCCTGGATCAGCCGGAAGAATATGTCTCTGAGGGCTTCGGTGAGGCGTGACCTGGGCGAATAGAGAACGCCGAACATCTTGGCGACGTTGACCATGGTCAGCGCATGGTCGCGCCGTTCGACGTCGTAGCTGTCAAGCACCGCGGGCTTGAGCTGGCCCTTCACCACGCCGGCCAGCTTCCAGCCGAGGTTGGTGACATCGCGCAGACCCGAATTCATCCCCTGACCGAAAAACGGCGGCTGGAGATGCGCTGCATCGCCGGCGAGGAACACCCGGCCAACCTTGAAGCGATCGGCCACCCGGGTGTGATGCAGATAGACCCGGCTGCGCAGCAGGGTCGGGCGCGGTGTCCCCTCGGGATAGAATTTGTCGAGCAGACGTTCGACATTCTCCGGCGACTGCATCTCCTCGTCGGTTTCGTCCGCCGCAAGCCGGAATTCGAACCGGCGATGGCCGTAGGGCAGGTCAATCGACATCGAAGGGCGCTTCACGTCGCAATAGACCGCCGAATAGGGCGCATAGAGGCGATCGTCCTTGAGATCGACCACCAGCCAGCGATCGGCGTAAGTCTCGCCGCGCAATTCGACCCCGATAAGCTGGCGGATCGTGCTGCGTCCGCCATCCGCGCCGACCACGTAGTCGGCCTTGATCGTGGTTTCCTGTCCGGCCGCATCGCGCACCGTGACGCTGACGCCCTCAGCCCCCTGTTCCAGATTTATCGCGTCAAGGCCCAGCATCATCCGCACGCAAGCATAGCGCTCCAGCCCCTTGCGCAGCGTTGTCTCGGTCAGCGGCTGGATAAACAGATTGCGGCGCGGCCAGCCGAAGGGCTGCGCCTGCGGCTGGACTTCCGCGAAAAGGCGGCCCACGCGACGTGTGGTAGCGCGCCGCCGTATTCTGGATCATGTCCTTCAACAGAACATCGACCAGGCCAACCGTCTGGTAGCCGCGCAGCGCTTCATCGTCGATGCCGACCGCGCGGGGATAGGGAATGATATCGTCTTCCCGGTCCACGATGATGGTGTCGACGCCATACATGCCCAGATGATTGGCGATCGTGACGCCGCACGGACCTGCCCCGACGATCAAGACTTTCGTGCTGATAACCTGCAAGGACACGGCCTCCCCCAATTTTGCTTTTGACGCCTATATAACCGTTATTCGAGAAGGCAATCCCTTATTATGAGACTTGGCGGCGGTGCCAGACGGAAGGGAAGGCTTCAGTCGAGCACGGCGCCAGTGCGGATGTCGCACTTGCCGGACCCCGGTGGGAGTTTGATAGGCAAGGATCAAAACACTGGCTATTGAAGCAGGGAGGGCTCGCGGCCGCACACAACGTCGGAGCGGTTTCATGATTCTAAAGCGGCAGCCCGCGCTCGGGGTACTGGAATGGTCCCACCGGCAACCGCGCACGACCATTGAATTTTTGGACCGACATGGTGACCATGACCAAGAAAACGAGCCTGGCCGAAGAAAACGATACCTCCTCCTGGATTCCCGAAAAGGAGGCTCGCGGCGGCGCCCGCGCGGTCATGGCCAACACGACGGCCGACCGTGCGATCGACGTGCTGCTGGCCTTCTCCGAGGACACGCCGGCCTGGTCTGCGGCCGAACTTGCGGCCAAGTTCGAAATGCCGCGCAGCACGATGTATCGTTACCTGACCTCGCTGCGCGCCTGTTCGCTGATTATCAGCGACGAGGGCAATCGCTACCGCCTCGGACCCCGGGTGATCCAGCTCGCGCGGATCGCCAGAATGGGTTCCTCGGCGGTGCAGGTCGCACTGCCCTATCTGCGGCAAATATCGGAAGCGTTCGGCGAGCTGACCCTGCTGAAAGAGCGGCGCGGCGACGAACTCATCTGCATCGATCGCATGGAGGGCACGCACCGCGTGGCGATCGCGTCCACCACCGGCAGTCTCTTGCCGTGGCCCACGGCGCCGAGCGCGAAGATCTTCTTCGCCTATGCCACCGAAACCGACCGGAAGCGCCTGCTCTCCATGATGACGCCGATCGCCTACACGGCCAAGACAGTCACCACCAAGGAAGGCCTGCTGGCCGATGCCGAAGCTATCCGAAGGCGCGGTTATTCGTGCTCGGACGAGGAACATGACGAGAGCGTGCTGGGTTTTGCCGTGCCGATCTTCGAGGATGGCGTTTGTCGCTATACGCTCTCGATTGCGGCGCCCGCCTTTCGCTGGCCGAAAGCGAAACAGACCAAACTGATCAGCGCGTTGCGGCAGGCCGCCGCCGAAATCAGCAGCGCGTTAAGCGGCAACTGACTTATCGGCCGTCTCAGGATATTGCTTGGCGGCCCAGGTTCCCAAACCGGCTCCAGACGCAGTTTACACCAGAACGAGCAACGTGCAGAGATGCGCCAAATTCGAGGCAGCAAGTAACCTGCTCATAACGAGGAGCCGATCATGGAAGCTGCGCCTGAATTCTCCGTGCGCCGCGATGGCGCGGTGTTGATTTACCGGCTCGATCGGGCGGCCAAGCGCAACGCGATCAATCGGGCGATGTTCGATGC
>VMTF01000232.1 GCA_013791705.1 Sphingomonadales bacterium
AGCACGGCGATGCTCGCCGAGCGCATGATCTGGTATTCCTTGTCGGTCAGGGTCAGCGCCGGGGCAACCGTGATCGAATCGCCGGTGTGGACCCCCATCGGATCGACGTTCTCGATCGAACAGATGATGATGCAGTTGTCGTGGCGATCGCGCACGACCTCCATCTCGTATTCCTTCCAGCCGAGGAGCGATTCCTCGATCAGGACTTCGGTGGTCGGCGATGCTTCCAGCCCGGTGCGGACAATGTGCTCGAACTCGGCCTTGTTGTAGGCCACGCCGCCGCCGGTGCCGCCGAGCGTGAAGCTGGGGCGAATGATCGAAGGCAGGCCGGTCCGCTCCAGCACCGCGAAAGCCTCGTCAACGCTATGGGCAACGCCCGAACGCGCGGATTCGAGCCCGATCTTGTCCATCGCCTCGCGGAACCGCTGCCGGTCTTCCGCCTTGTCGATCGCATCGGCATCGGCGCCGATCATCGTGACGCCATACTTCTCCAGCGTGCCATCGTTGAAGAGCGCGAGCGCGGTATTCAATGCGGTCTGCCCCCCCATCGTCGGCAGTAGCGCGTCGGGGCGCTCTTTCTCGATGATCCGGGTGACGATTTCGGGCGTGATCGGCTCGATATAGGTCGCATCGGCCATGTCCGGGTCGGTCATGATCGTGGCCGGGTTCGAATTGACGAGGACCACGCGATAGCCCTCCTCGCGCAGCGCCTTGATCGCCTGCGTGCCGGAATAATCGAACTCGCAAGCCTGGCCGATGATGATCGGACCAGCGCCAATGACGAGGATCGAGGAGATGTCAGTGCGTTTGGGCATTAGAAGTGATTTTCCGCCAGTTTTACGAGCTGCTCAAACGCCGACTTGCTGAGGCGCAGGCTCTGAGAAACCTTGCCCGGGAAGGCTCGGTCCTTTGATCCATAGGTATCGATCTGGACAAACTTTTCGTCATCAGATTCGACAAATGAGATAGTCGCTTCGACCTCCGAGTGTTTGCTCTGACGGTCCAACTCTTTCTCTATGAAAGTGCGAACAACGGCCATTTCAGTTACTCCGGTTGAAGCATCCCCACAAACTTCTCGAACAGATAGAAACTGTCCTGCGGCCCAGGGCTCGCCTCAGGGTGATACTGCACCCCGAACGCGCGCTTGCCCTTCACCGCGATGCCGCAGTTGGAGCCGTCGAATAGCGAGACGTGGGTTTCGGTCACACTGTCGGGCAGCGCCGCGTTGTCGACCGCGAAGCCGTGGTTCATCGAGGTGATCTCGACCACGCCGTCAGCCAGTCGCTGGACCGGGTGGTTGGCGCCGCGGTGGCCCTGATGCATCTTGGTGGTCTTGGCGCCCGCCGCCAGCGCCAGCATCTGGTGGCCAAGGCAGATGCCGAACACCGGAATGTCCTGCTCCAGCAAGTGCTGGATCACCGGCACCGCATAGGCTCCGGTGGCCGCCGGATCGCCCGGACCGTTAGAGAGGAACACACCGGCGGGCTTCAGTGCGAGAATCGCTTCGAGCGAGGTTTGCGCAGGAACGACAGTGACTTGCGCGCCCGCATTCACAAGGCAACGGAAGATATTGTCCTTCGCGCCATAGTCGATCGCGACAACGTGGGGGCGCAGATCGCCCGGGCTGCGGGCATAGCCCTGCCCCAGCGTCCAGATTCCGCCGTCCCATTCCTCCTGCGCGTCGCGCGATACTTCGCGGGCGAGATCCAGACCCTCAAGGCCTTGCCACTGCTGCGCGCGCTTGAGCAGCGCGGGCAGGTCGAACTTGCCGGCGGGATTGTGCGCGATCACCGCGTTGGGCGCGCCCGCCATCCGGATGCGGCGGGTCAGCGCGCGGGTGTCGATCCCGGACAGGCCGATCTTGCCCTTGCTCGCCAGCCAGGCCGAGAATTCGCCCCGGGCGCGGAAATTCGATGGCGCGGTCACCTCCTCGCGCACCACGCAGCCGACCGCGCCATCGACCTGCGATTCCATGTCCTCGTCGTTGGTGCCGACGTTGCCGATGTGCGGGAACGTGAAGGTCACGATCTGCGCGGCATAGGAGGGATCGGTCATCACCTCCTGATAGCCGGTCATCGCGGTGTTGAAGCAGACTTCGCCCACCGCCTCGCCGGTGGCGCCAAAGCCCCTGCCCCAGATCACGGTGCCATCGGCAAGCACGAGGACTCCGCTCGCGCCTTTGGGTTGTTGCGCGTGCGAAGGGGCGGCGTCGGCCATGAATGGGCGCTCCGGTAGGTGGGTTCTGGCGATGGTGCTAAGGGGCGGCGGCTAGACCTCGGTGGGGGTCTCGTCAACCTAGGAAAATCTGAAATTCCCGGCTACTCTTGATGATGGCCCGCGCACCGGCGCGGATATCCACGGATTTGGGGGAATAATGCTCCGCGACTCGATCAAGGCCGCGCAAGTCGCGGCGATGAAGGCAGGCGACAAGCCGCGGCTGGCGGCCGTCCGGTTGATCCTGGCCAAGCTCAAGGACAAGGACATCGAGTTGCGCACCGCGGCAAGCGTGCCGGACGACGACACGCTGGTGGTCGATGTGCTGCAGAAAATGGCCAAGCAGCGCCGCGAATCGATCGGGCTCTACCAGCAGGGCGGACGGCAGGAACTGGCCGATGCCGAAAGCGCCGAGCTGGCGGTGATCGAGGAATTCCTGCCCGCGCAGATGAGCGATGCCGATGCGACCGCCGCGATCGCTGCGATCAAGACGGAGCTCGGCGCGGCGACCCTGAAGGACATGGGCAAGGTGATCGCCGAACTGAAGGCGCGCCACGGCACGCAGCTCGATATGAGCAAGGCGAGCGCGCTGGTGAAGGCGGCGCTTTCCTGAGGTGGCGCTGTCCCCGCAATGGCTGGACGAACTGCGTTCGCGCCTGACGCTGTCCAGCGTCATCGGGCGGACCACGCGGCTCACCAAGGCGGGGCACGAGTTCAAGGCCTGCTGCCCGTTCCACAACGAGAAGAGCCCGAGCTTCACCGTCAACGACGAGAAGGGGTTCTACCACTGCTTCTGCTGCGGCGCGCACGGCGATACGATTCGCTGGATGACCGACCAGCGCGGGCTGTCGTTCATGGACGCAGTGAAGGAACTGGCCGCCGAAGCCGGGCTCGAAGTACCCGCGCCCGACCCGCACATGGCGCGTGTGACCGCACAGCGCGAGACCCTGCACGACGTCATGAAGGCCGCGCAGGACTGGTTCGTCGCGGAACTGGCCGGCCCCGCCGGCGCCAGGGCGCGCGCCTATCTCGCCACGCGCGGGTTTGATGCGCACACCGTCACCCGCTTCGGGTTCGGCTTCGCGCCGGAAGGGCGGCAGGCGCTCAAGGCCGGGCTCGGCGCGTTTCCCGAGGAAAAGCTGCTCGAGGCTGGCTTGCGGATCGCTGTGGAGGGCAAGGAGCCCTACGACCGGTTCCGGGGGCGCCTGATGCTGCCGATCGAGGATGCGCGCGGGCGGGTGATCGCGTTCGGCGGGCGCATTCTCGATGCGGCCAAGACCGATGCGCCCAAATACCTGAACTCGCCTGATACGCCACTGTTCGACAAGGGCCGCACGCTTTACAATTTGCATCGCGCCGGGCCTGCGGCACGGCAGTCCGGCCGGATGATCGTCGTTGAAGGCTATATGGACGTGATTGCGCTGGCGGCGGCGGGCTTTCCCGAGGCCGTCGCTCCGCTCGGGACGGCACTGACCGAACAGCAACTGGCGCTGCTCTGGCGGGTCGTCGAAACGCCGATCCTGTGCTTCGACGGAGACGCGGCCGGGC
>VMTF01000140.1 GCA_013791705.1 Sphingomonadales bacterium
GAAGAGAATACCTTCCCGCATCGAAACCTGCGTGCCGAGCTTCCATTGACCGAGCGGCTGAATGTCGATGGGCAGGCCTCCCAGGGCCAACCAGTCGCGCCGTGCATCCTCCAACAGGGCTTCGTTCTTGGATATCCAGATATGGCGTTTCTCACCGCGCACCCAGCGGTCGAGAATGACGCTGGCGACCTGGCGCCCCTTCCCAGCCCCGGTGCCGTCGCCAAGGAAGTATCCCATACGATAGGCATGACCTTCGGCGCTGGGTTTGAGGATGCAGCCTTTGTCTTCCGGCGCGAACCTGCCCGGAAGATCGCGCGCATGAGCATTGGCCGCATAGATCAGTGTTTCCGCCTGCGCCGACGAGACCAGTCCCTTGGCGATGACGCCAGAAGGCAACAAGGGCACTTGTGTCGGGATTGGCGCGGTGATCGAACCCATGGCTACGGACTCGACCAAGGGCGTTGGATGATCGGCGGCATCCGGGATCAAAATGCGGCTTGGCCGATAGGGCAGATAATGCCCGACCTGCTCGGCGATCGGCGCCGGTTCGGCCAACGCCTCGAAGGTGCACGGGACAATGCCCGTCGAGACGCCTGCGCGAGCAGGTGGCACAGGACGCAGCCTGCTCCCCGCAGTTACAAGGCTCAGCAGAGCTCCCTGCGGCCTCGTAGCCATCGCCGCCGGGAATTGGGCAGTCTCCCTCAGCGGAAGGGTATCGATGAGATCACACAGCTCGGAAAGCGTGGATGTGGTCGCGGCAACGGGATCGTTGCTTGGCAGGGTCTTGTCGAGGACGATAAGCCTGGTCGTGATCGAGGTGCCCGAGCGCACGAAAGCGCGTTCGATCCGGGCATTGAGGCGCACAGCGATAGGGGCGGCTGCGCCTGAAACAAAGCGATGCAGATCGAACCACTCGGGCATCACAGCAACGAGCCTGCCGCCTGCCGTGAGCCGCTTCCAGGCCGAGCGCAGGTGCCGACCCCCCGTTCGCCCATCAGCCCCGCGCTCCACCCCATGCGAATAGGGCGGGTTCATGAGGACGACGCTGGGGGCAAGATTGGGATCGAGCAATTCGTCGATCAGCTCGCCATCATGGCCGGAAATCGTGGCTTGCGGAAACAGGTTGGCAAGGCATTCACAGCGCAGCGGTGAGATTTCGTTCAGGGCAAGGCGAGCACCAGCGGCCTCGGCCCACACCGCCAGCATCCCCGTGCCAGCAGATGGTTCGAGCGCCACCTCGGATGCGCCGAAGGCGCAAGCGCGTGCGGCAAGCCATGCTAGGTACGGCGGGGTAGCAAACTGCTGCAGTTCGATTTGCTCTTCGCTTCGGACAGTCTGGCTCGGCAACTGGGCTTCGAGCCGGTCAAACGCGTCCTTGGCTGTTTCGGGCGGTGATGACGGGCTGAGGTTCGAGCTATCCTGCAACCAGAGGACTTGCGCGAGTTCAAGCGTGGCGTGGGCATCGCGGACCGACCAGCGGGCATCGTCATCGCTACCGCCGAACTGCTCGCTCAGCACGGAGTTGAGGATGGGACGCGTGATGACCTCGCCGGCATCAAGCCGCGCTACCAGTGACCGTGCTGCCGCAAGAACCAGTGGCTCGGCAGAGAGGGCAAAGAGAATAGGCTGCAATACTGCTCAGATTTTTTCCCGGAACCCACGGGGATGGCAACTGAAGGAACTCCTTTCCGATGAGGTAAAAAGATTAAAGGATGATTTAGAAAAATTTGAC
>VMTF01000024.1 GCA_013791705.1 Sphingomonadales bacterium
ACTGGCAGCCCTCGTTCGATGTGAACCGCGAGGTCTGGATCCGCATCCCGGGGCTGGAACTGCTGCGGGCGAACATCCGCTGGCGCCGCGAGCGCGTGATGGGCTGCGAATTCGAGGCGCGACTCTATGCGCCGGTATTCGATCACATCGTCCGGCAGGCTGCCGCGCAGGGCTGACCGGCCTTCCGGACTTTTGCGTCAGATGTGCAAAGCGCGGCCGTAAGCGGCCAGCGCCGATTCGTGCATCATTTCCGACAGGGTCGGGTGCGGGAACACGCTCTGGATCAGTTCGGCTTCGGTTGTCTCGAGCGTCTTGCCGACCACATAACCCTGAATCAGTTCGGTCACTTCCGCGCCGACCATGTGCGCGCCGAGCAGTTCGCCGGTCTTGGCATCGAACACCGTCTTGACGAAGCCCTCGGCCTCGCCAAGCGCGGTCGCCTTGCCGTTGCCGATGAACGGGAAGTTGCCGACCTTGACGTCGTAGCCTGCTTCCTTCGCCTTGGCTTCGGTCATGCCGACGCTGGCGATCTGGGGGTGGCAATAGGTGCAACCGGGGATGTTGCTGCGATCAAGCGGGTGCGGATGGACTTCGGTGTTGCCGAGTTCCTGCGCGATGGCCTCGGCAGTGGTCACGCCTTCATGGCTGGCCTTGTGGGCGAGCCACGGGCCTTCGGTCACATCGCCAAGGGCCCAGATGCCGGGGACATTGGTACGGCCATAGCCATCGACCTTGATGTGGAACCGCTTGTCCGGTTCGATATTCAGATCCTCGAGCCCGAGGTTCTCGACATTCGGCACGATCCCGATCGCGACGATGACGTGGCTGAATTCGGTGGTGGTTTCCGCGCCGTCCTTGCCCTTGATCGTCACCTTCACCGCCGCGTCACCAGTCTCGACGCCTGCGACGTTGACGCCGGTCTGGAACTTGATGCCCTGCTTCTTCAGGGCCTTTTCCAGGAAGGTCGAGACGTCGGCGTCTTCCACCGGCACGATCCGGTCCATCATTTCGACCACGGTCACGTCCGCGCCCATATCGTTGTAGAAGCTGGCGAACTCGATCCCGATCGCGCCCGAACCGATCACCAGCAGCTTGGTGGGCATTTCCGCCGGAGTCATCGCGTGGCGATAAGTCCAGATACGCTTGCCGTCCGACTTGGCCTTGGGCAGTTCGCGCGCGCGGGCGCCGGTAGCGACGATGATGTGCCTGGCTTCCAGCGTCTCGCTGCCCTTGTCGCCGGTCACTTCGAGCTTGCCGGGCGCGATCAGCTTGCCCTGCCCCATGTGGACGGTGATCTTGTTCTTCTTCATCAGGCCGGTCACGCCCTTGTTGAGCTGGCTGGCGACCCCGCGCGAACGCGCCACCACGGCGGCCAGATCGGCAGTCACCTTCTCGGCGGCGAGCCCGTAATCCTTGGCGTGGTTCATGTAGTGGAAGATCTCGGCCGACCGGAGCAGCGCCTTAGTCGGGATACAGCCCCAGTTGAGGCAGATGCCGCCCAGGTTCTCGCGCTCGACTATCGCCGTCTTGAGCCCCAGTTGCGCGCAGCGGATCGCCGCGACATAGCCGCCAGGGCCGGAACCAAGCACGATTACATCATAGCCGTCAGCCACCACATCTACTCCTGTTTGACCGGACGGGGATTCCCACCCTCGTCCACTGCGACAAAGGTGAAGGTCGCCGCCGTCACCTTGCTCGTCGTTTCCTCGTGGCGGTTGCGCCGCCAGGCTTCCACCGCGATTACCATCGAGGTCCGGCCAACCCGGTCAATCCGGCCATAAACCGAAACCTCATCGCCCACCTTGACCGGCGAGAGAAACTGCATCCCGTCCATCGCCACGGTCACTGCCCGTCCCTGCGCATGGCGGGCAGCAATCAGGCCGGCGGCCATGTCCATCAGGCTCACCAGCCAGCCGCCGAAGATGTCGCCATAGGCATTCGCGTCCACCGGCATGGCGGTGACGCGGATTGCCGGCTCTTCAGCGGGTCGCTTCATCAATCCCTCAGGCCACCAACGCCAGCGGCTTTTCAACCATCTCGCGGAATGCGGCCATCAATCGCGCGCCGTCGGCCCCGTCGACCGCGCGGTGATCGAAGCTGCCGGTTGCGGTCATCACATTGGCCACGCCGAGCGCGCCGTCCGGCATGACCCAAGGGCGCTTTTCGCCGGCGCCGATTGCGAGGATGGTCGATTGGGGCGGGTTGATCACGGCGGTGAAGTGCTTGATCCCCATCATCCCCATGTTGGAGATGCTGGCGGGGCCGCCCTGGTATTCGCTGGGCTGAAGCTTGCCTTCCTTGGCGCGCTGGCCAAGATCCTTCATCGCGGTGGCGATCGAGGCCAGGCTGCGGCCGCTGGCATCCTGCACGATCGGGGTGATCAGCCCGCCCGGAATACTCACAGCCACCGAAACGTCGGCGCGGGCATAGCGGATCAATTCCTCGCCGGCGAACGTCACGTTGCAGGCCGGAACCTGCAGCAATGCCTTGCCGAGCGCCTTGATCAGCATGTCGTTGACCGACAGCTTGACGCCATCCGCTTCGAGCACCTCGTTCAGCTCGGCCCTGAGCGCGAGCAGCTTATCGAGGCGCACGTCGACCGTGAGGTAGATATGCGGCGCCTGCTGCATCGACTGGGCGAGGCGGCGGGCGATCGTCTTGCGCATGCCCGAGAGCTTTTCGACCGAGTGGGGCACGCGATCATCAAGCAGGGCGCGAGTTTCGGCGGCCATCGCGACTGGAGCAGCAGCGGTTGCCGCGGGCTTCGCCGCCGGGGCCGCCCCGGCAGCCGTTGCGGCCGGCTTCGCGGCGCCGGGGCGGGCCGCGTCAATATCGGCGCGAACGCTCCGTCCCCGGGGGCCACTGCCCTGCACGGCGGCCAGATCGACATTCTTTTCCGCGGCCATGCGCTTTGCCAGCGGCGTGGCGATGATCCGCTCGCCAGCGGGTGCGGAGGCCGATTTGGCGACGGTCGCAGGCGCGGGCGATGCCGGCGGATTCGGCGCAGGCGCCGCCGCTGAGGGCGCCGCTTTGCTTGCGGCCGGGCTCGCGGCTTCGTCGTCTCCGGACAAGGTTGCGATCACGGTGCCGACTTTCACGCCTTTAGTTCCTTCTGCTACCGCGATCGCGGTCACGGTGCCCTCATCGATGGCCTCGAATTCCATCGTGGCCTTGTCGGTCTCGATCTCGGCAAGGATGTCCCCGGAGGAGACCGTGTCCCCTTCCTTGACCAGCCATTTTGCAAGCGTCCCCTCTTCCATGGTGGGAGAAAGGGCAGGCATCTTGATTTCAATCGGCATGGCCGCAGAGCGCTCCATCAGGCTTTCGCACGTCGTGCCCTGTTCTTGGCCAAATTGGCGTTTAGGGGCAAGGGTCTTGCCCCCGCCTTGCAAGATTTACGAATGTAGCAGATACAAAATTCATCGGAGAGAGCTGCGATGCGTACCTATCTGGTTATCATGGATGAAACGGAGGAAGCGCGCACCGCGCTCCGGTTCGCCTCCCGCCGCGCCGCGAAAACAGGCGGTGAACTGCAATTGCTGGCAGTCGTCCCGCGTGAACAGTTCGTCGCCTTTGGTGGCGTTCAGGCCACGATCGAGGAGGAAGCCCGCGCTCGCGCCGAAGTGCTGGTCACCTCGCTCGCCGGCAGCGTTTTCTCGCAAAGCGGAAAGATGCCGGCGATTTCGGTCCGTCAGGGCGACGGGATCAAAGTCGTCAGCGAATATCTCGCCGAGCATCCGGAAGTCGCGGCGCTGGTACTCGGGGCGGCGACCGACGGCAGTCCCGGTCCGCTGGTGACGTGGTTTTCCGGTGCGGGCATCGGCACACTGTCCTGCCCGCTCTACATCGTTTCGGCCGCGCTGGACGAAGCCCGGATCGACGATCTGAGCTGATCGGCGGCTTCGCCCCGGAGCCCGGCTTACCGTTTTCGGCCCTGGTGCCTGATGTTGCCTGGCCTGCCCCGCTTCTTCAGGTGGAGCGGCTTGCCCCGGGCCTCGACCCTGCTGCTCGCGCCATCAGCCGGCTCGAACTTCAGCGCTCCGGTCAGCGGATTGGCTTCAGCAAGGCGCAACTCGATGATCTGCCCGATCGCGAACTTCGTGCCGGTGCTTTCGCCCTTGAGGATTTGCGCCCGCTCGTCATAGCCGTAGCGCTCGTCGCCAAGGGTCGAAACCGGCACCAGTCCATCGCCTCCCAGTCCGATGATCGTCGCGAACAGCCCGAACTTCTGCACGCCGGTGATCCGCGTGGTGAACACCTCGCCGACCCGCGCCGAAAGCCAGGCGGCGACATAGCGGTCGATCGTCTCGCGCTCGGCAGCCATGGCCCGGCGCTCGGCATTGCTGATCGCCTCGCTGATCTGCGACAGGTCGTCGCGGTCGCGGTCTGACAGGCCGGAAGTGGGCGGCAGCTTCGATTTGGGCGCAGGCTGTTCCAGCTTGAAGGCATCGACCAGCGCACGGTGTACCAGCAAGTCGGAATAGCGGCGGATCGGCGATGTGAAATGCGCGTAGGAGCCCAGCGCGAGGCCGAAATGGCCGGCGTTGCGCGGTCCGTAATAAGCCTGCGTCTGACTGCGCAGCACCGCATCCATCACCAGGGCCTTCTCGGTCTCGTCGGTCACGTCCTTGAGCATCCGATTGAACAGGCCGGGCGTGATGACTTGCCCCAGCGCCAGTGAGCGGCCGAACGTGGCGAGATAATCCTTCAGTGCGGCCAGCTTCTCGCGGCTCGGGGTTTCGTGAATGCGGTAGACCACCGGGGCGACCTTGCTCTCCAGCGCCTTGGCCGCTGCGACATTTGCCGCGATCATGAAGTCTTCAACCACGCGGTGCGCGTCGAGCCGTTCGCGGATGGCGATCTCGGTTATCTTGCCCTGTTCGTTGAGTTGCACGCGTCGTTCGGGGATTTCGAGTTCCAGCGGATCGCGCCGGTGGCGGGCCGCTTCCAGCAGGCGCCACGCCGCCCACAGGTGCTGGAGATGGGCTTGCGCCGTTCCGCCGTCGATCCGCGCCTGCGCTTCCTCATAGGCGACAACTTCGGCGATCCGCACCAGCGCGCGGGTGAAGCGGAAGTCCGTCACCTTTCCTTCGGCGTCGATCACCAGGTGGCAGGCCATCGCCGCGCGGTCCTCGCCCGAGCGCAGCGAACAGACGTCGGCCGAGAGAACTTCCGGCAGCATCGGCACCACGCGGTCGGGGAAATAGACCGAGTTGCCGCGCAGCCGCGCCTCACGATCGAGCGCGCTGCCGGGGCGCACATAGAAACTGACATCGGCGATCGCAACGAGGGCGCGGAAGCCCCCGCTGCCGTCCGGCTCGGCCCAGATCGCATCGTCATGGTCGCGCGCGTCGGAAGGGTCGATCGCGACGATCGGCAGATGGCGCAAGTCCTCGCGGTTGCCGTCAGACAGCGGGAGCTGTGCGGCTAGTTCGCCTTCTTCCTGAACTTCTTCGGAAAAGGCATTGGGAATGCCGTGTTTATGGATGGCGATCAGGCTGAACGCGCGTGGCGCCAGCGGATCGCCCAGCACGGCCGTGACCTTGACGCCCGAACGCGGTGAGCGCCCGGCCGGCTCAGCCAGCACGAGGTTGCCCGGCTCGGCCCCGGCGAGGTCGGCGATCGGGAGTGAATTGCGAATGCGCTTGTCCACCGGGGCGAGCCAGCCCTTCCCGGCCCCGTCCAGTTCGACCACGCCCAGCACCTGTTCGGTCCGGTCGGCCAGCTTCTTCATCGGGAAGGCGCGCCAGCCCTGTCCGGCTTCCTCGGTGCGCGCCAGCACCCGGTCACCGACTTTCAGCGCCGCGTTGCGGTTACTGCGCCCGCCGCTTTTCTCCACCAGCCGGATCCGGGGCGGCGGCGTGGCATCATCGGGTTGCCAGTTGTCGGGAACCGCAAATGCTTCGCCATCCTCGATCACCACCACCCGCAGCACCGTCACGCGCGGCACTCCGCCCATGCGGTGAAACGCGCGTTTTTCGCCGTCGATCAGGCCCTCATCTGCCATGTCGCGCAGCAACGCCTTGAGCGTGATCTTCTCCTGCCCCTTGAGCCCGAAGGCCCGCGCGATCTCGCGCTTGCCGGCCGGTTCCGGCGATTGGGCGATAAAGTCCAGCACCTGCTGGCGCGAAGGGAGGCCGGGAATGATCTTGGGGGGGCGGGTCATGCGCCAGCTTTGGCGGGAAAGCGCGACAATGACAATCGCGCGCGGGCGGTCACCCTGCGATTGCGTCCGGCGCGGGGCGGTCCTAACCTTTGCCAACGCCACATTCAGGAGATGATTTCGAATGCGCAGCCTCCTTGCCGTCACGTTGCTGGCGGGCATGCTCCTGTCCGCCCCGCAGAACGCAACTGCCGCGCCGGCATCACCTGCCACAAACGTGCTCAGGCCCAATGTCGCGGCCCCGTTTGCCGGCACGATCCTCGGAAATCCGGCGAGCGCTGCCGAAATCACCAGCCGCTGCGATGCTTACCTGGCCGAAATTTCCCGTCTGCAAGGGGAGCTGGAGCGGCAGTCCGGCGCGGCAACGGTGGCGCGAACGCTGCAGCCATATGACGATATCAACAACCTGCTGATCTCGGCGGCGAGTGAGTTCGCGCTCTATCGCGAAGTCTCGGCCGACGCCGCCCGGCGCGAGGCGGGTGGCGCGTGCGAAGTGAAGGTCGCCGGCGCGAACACCCGCCTCAGCCTTTCGCGCAAGGTCTATGAGCGGCTGAAGGCGATCGACGCCGGACGGGCGGACGCGGCAACGCGGCTCTACCTTGCCCGCACGGTCGGCTCTTTCGAGCGCGCCGGTGTCGGACTGCCGCCGGCCCAGCGGGCCGAGGCCCAGGCACTGCAGGACGAGATCGCCGCAGCCGGCACCGGGTTTGAAAAAGCGATCGCCGATGGCCGCAAGACCGTTACCGCCGATCCGGTGGAGCTTGCCGGCCTTCCGGCGGACTTTATCGCCGCGCACCCGCCCGGGCCGGATGGCAAGATCACGATATCGACCGATTACCCAGATCTCGTTCCGGTGCTGACTTATGCGCAGAGCGAGGATTTGCGCCGCCGTCTTTACGAGGCCAACCTGACCCGGGCCTACCCGGAAAACGATGCGCGGCTCGCCCGGTTGCTGGACTTGCGCAAGCAGCTTGCGGCGCTGCTCGGCCGGGACGATTATGCAACGCTCGTCCTTGAGGACAAGATGCTGGATAAGCCGGCCAAAGTCGAAAGCCTGATCGACGAAATGGCGGAGGCGGCCCGCCCGGCGGCGGAGCGCGATTATGCCCGCAAGCTCGCCGTCTATCGTCTCGATCACGCCGATGCCGCCGCGTTCAACGCGTGGGACAACGGCTATCTCGGCCAGCAGGTGCAAAAGCGTGATTTCGCCTACGATCGGCAGGAGGCACGCCAGTACTTTGCCTATGACAACGTTCGCGACGGCATCCTGGGCCTGACGCAGGACTTGTTCGGTGTCACGATCACGCCGTGGAAAACCACGACCTGGCATCCCGAGGTCGAAGCCTACGAGGTGTTTGAAGGCACCGGCCCCGCCAGGGGGCGCCTGATCGGACGGTTCTATTTCGATTCCCATCCGCGCCCGGGCAAGTACAACCACGCCAATATGATCAATCTGCGTCAGGGCGTCGCGGGGCGGGTCATTCCGGTTGGCGCGCTGGTCATGAACCTGCCTGCCGGCAGCCACGCCACGGGCCTGATGGAGCATGGCGACGTCAAGACCTTCCTCCACGAATTCGGCCATATGCTGCACCATATCTTCGGCGGACAGAGCGCCCGCTGGGCGGGCCTGAGCGGCATTTCCACCGAGTGGGACTTCGTCGAGGCGCCCTCGCAGATGCTGGAGGAATGGGTCTATGACTACGATACGCTCGCCCGGTTCGCGGTGAACGCCAAGGGGGAAACGATCCCGCGCGCGCTGGTCGAGAAAATGAACACGGCGCGCTATTTCGATCTTGGCCTGGCCGATATGCGCCAACTGGCCCTATCGAACATTTCGCTGCGCCTGCACCAGGCCCCGGCTCCGGCGGATCTCGGCGCGCGCACCCGCGAGCTCGACGCGCAGTATAACCTCGTGCCGCTGCCGGCCTTCGCGCAGCAGCAGGACAGCTTTGGCCACCTTTACGGCTATTCGGCGATCTATTACACCTATCGCTGGTCCAAGGTGATCGCCGACGACATGTTCACGCAGTTCCGGAAAAGCGGCCTGCGGGATGGTGCCACGGCGCTGCGCTATCGCACGCTGGTGCTGCAGCCGGGCGGGTCGAAGCCGGCCGCTGCGCTGGCGGCCGATTTCCTGGGCCGCCCGATCAGCCTTGATGCCTATAAGGCGGAGATGGCGAAGGATCGCTGATCCCCCCGCCGGTGTCAGGCATGAGCAATACCACCTTGTAATCCGGGCGATCTGCCGGATGGTAGGTGAACTGGCGATAGGTGGCTGTGCCCCCGCTGGGACGCCTGAACCGGCGCTGGCCCCCTTCCCGCCAGGATACGTCCTGCGCCGTCCAGACAGCCGCGAAGTCGGGGCTTTCTTCGCGCAATTGCGTAATCAATCGCTGGGTCAACGGATCGGTCTGGCTGTTGCCCTGCTCGGCACGAAATTCTGCGACAAGGCGGCGCGCGCGATCCTCCCAGTCTGGCACCAGCTCGCGGGCCTGGGTCGTGGTAAACATGAACCGCAACAGGTTTGGCGCCCAATCCGTGTCCAGCCACCCGGTGAAGAGTTTCGCCGCCGGCACGTTCCAGCAACAGGCATTCCAGGCGCGATCGAGGCCATAGGCCGGACAGGACGAACCTTCGACCAGCAGCCGTACCGAGGCCGGCGCATCATCCAGCAGGGGTGCGGTCGCGGAATCGGGATCGCGCCGACCCGCCAGTTCGAACAGGTAGGCCCTTTCGGGCGCGGTCAGGCTCAGCGCCCGGGCCAAACGCGCCAGCGCGTGGGGCGAGGCATTCACGTCACGGCCCTGCTCGATCCAGGCGCACCATGTCATGCTGATCCCGGCGCGTTCGGCCAGCTCTTCGCGCCGCAAACCGGGCGTGCGGCGCCGCCCGGGATTGTCCGGTCGAATGCGTTCACGGTGGGCACGTACAAAGCGGCCAAGCGTCTGGCGTAGATTCTCGGCAGTCATGGCGCATTTTATAACAGGATACTTACTCATCTTGTAACAGGTTAATTGCGTGCCATCGTCGCGAGCGAAGGAGAAAGCGATGACCGGTTCCCCTGACAACTCGCACGATGGCCACGTCGCCCGCCAATTCGGCCCGCAGGCTGCGGCCTATGTCCAAAGCGCGGTTCACGCTGCGGGAGCGGATCTCGATCGGCTGGAAACGATCGCACAAGCGCTCCAGCCGCGTCATGCACTTGATCTGGGTTCGGGCGGCGGCCATGTCGCCTATCGGATTGCGGGTCATGCCGGGGCCGTGACGGCCTGCGACCTGTCCGCGGAAATGCTGGCGGCAGTGGCGCAAGTCGCGGCCGGACGGGGGATCGCCAACGTGGCTACCCGGCAGGCCCCGGCCGAGCGGCTCCCCTTCCCCGATGCCGCGTTCGATTTCGTCGGCTGCCGGTTTTCCGCGCATCACTGGCTCGGATTTGAGGCGGGGTTGCGCGAGTCGCGGCGAGTGCTGGCGCCAGGTTCGGTCGCGGTGTTCATCGACGGGATGTCGCCCGGGCGCGCGGTGCTCGATACGCACCTTCAGACGATAGAACTGCTGCGCGACACTTCGCACGTGCGCGATTATGCGGCGGCTGAATGGCTCGGGGCGCTGGAACGCGCTGGCTTCGCCGTGAAGGCCGCGACGACCGATCGCTTGCGGATGGACTTTCCAACCTGGATTGCCCGGATGCGAACCCCGGATACGAACGCCGCAGCAATCCGGGCGCTACAGGCAGGGGCCAGTGCCGAAGTGCGCGGGCACTTCGGCATAGAGGCCGATGGTTCGTTTCAGCTCGACACGATCTTTGTTAAGGCGATCGCGGCCTGACGGTTCAGTACGACCGCGCGACGGTGATAGTCTCGACCGCCGGGGCGCCGGTGAACGGACAGGTGCCGCCGGGCGCGGGCGCGTTCAGCGCGGTGTTGCGGATCGTGAGCTTCAACGCCTTGAGCTTGGCCACGACTTCTTCCAGCGCCGCCCCGGTCGGGCGCGACCAGCCGAGTTCGACCCAGCCGGGATAGCGCTTGTTCTCGGCGAAGTACTCCGCGAGGCCATCCAGCGTGCTCACGCCGCGTTCAATGTTTGCGTCGCGCCGGCCGGTTGCTTCGGCGTGGAGGCTGCGCTGGATGTCTTCCAGTTCGGCTGAGGCACGTTCAAGGAATCCGTCTCTGGCCATGGCGGCAAAGTTGACCTTGCCGTCCTCGCGCCACAGCCGGTCTCGGCGCAGGACAGAAACCTGGCCGCCGGTCGCATCGCGTCCGCCGATTTCCAGGATCAGCGGCGCGCCCTTCTTGACCCAGGCCCAGCGCTTCTGGGTGGCCTTGCCGGGGCGCTTGTCGAGCAGCACGCGGGTGCGTTCGCCCAGCGCGATCTGCTTCGCCAGAGCCGCGCGCAGCTCCTCGCAGTAGGTCAGCAGTGCCGCATCGCCGTCATCGTCGCGCAGCATCGGCAGGATGACGATCTGCTGCGGGGCGATCGCGGGCGGAACGCGCAGGCCGTCATCATCGCCATGAGTCATGATCACGCCGCCAATCAGGCGCGTGGAAACTCCCCAACTGGTGGTGTGGCAGATTTGCTGGGTGCCTTCCTTGTCCTGATAGCGGATGCCGGCTGCTTCCGCGAAGCCGGTGCCGAGGTAGTGCGAAGTGCCGGCCTGCAGCGCCTTGCCATCCTGCATCATCGCCTCGATCGAATATGTCGCGACCGCGCCCGGGAAGCGTTCGTTTTCCGGTTTTTCGCCGGCGATCACCGGCATCGCCAGCACATCCTCGGCGAACGAGCGGTACATTTCCAGCGCGCGCAGGGTTTCGTCCATTGCGTCGGAGCGGTCCGCGTGGGCGGTGTGGCCTTCCTGCCAGAGAAACTCGCTGGTGCGCAGGAACATGCGGGTGCGCATTTCCCAGCGGACCACATTGGCCCACTGGTTGGTGAGCAGCGGCAGATCGCGCCACGATTGGACCCAGCGGGACATCGCGGCGCCGATCACCGTTTCAGAGGTCGGGCGGACGACCAGCGGCTCTTCCAGTTTCGCGTCAGGATCGGGGACAAGACCGCCCTTGCCGTCGCCGATCAGGCGGTGATGGGTGACGACCGCCATCTCCTTGGCGAAGCCTTCGACGTGTTCGGCTTCCTTGGCAAAGTAGGACAACGGGATGAACAGCGGGAAGTAGCAGTTCTGGACGCCTGCTTCCTTGATCCGCGCGTCCATGATCTGCTGGATTCGCTCCCAGATGCCATAGCCCCAGGGCTTGATCACCATGCAGCCGCGCACGCCCGATTCTTCGACCGTGTCGGCTTCGGCGATAACCTCCTGATACCAGGCGGCAAAGTCCGCCTCACGCGAGACGGAAAGGGCGTGCTTGATTTTGCCCGAGGGCGCCGAATGCTGATTCACCCGGCGCTGTTAGCCGCTCAGCCCCGCCGGTTCAAACGGGGATGCTCATTTGCCGAGTGCGTCGAGCTTCTTTTGCATTTCCGCCATCTGCGCCTTGAGTGTTGCGAGATCGTCTTCCGCGGCGGCGGCCGGCGCTTCGTCCGTTTTTTCCGCGCCAGCTTCGCCCGTGGGGATGAAGGCGGCGGCGGCGGCCTTGAACATTTCCATGTTGCGCTGGGCAATCTGCGCGAGCGGATTGTTACCGAGGCTTTCCTCGAAGGCCTTGCGCACTTTCAACTGGTTCTCGCGAAAGTGATCCATCGAGGCTTCCAGATAATGCGGCAGCAGCGATTGCATCGAATTGCCATACATTGCGATCAACTGGCGCAGGAAGTTCACCGGCAGGATCTGTTCGCCGCCGCTGGCTTCTTCGTCCATGATGATCTGGGTCAGGATCTGGTGCGTGATGTCCGTCCCGGTCTTGGCATCGACGACTTTGAAGTCGATCCCTTCGCGGGTCATTTTGGAGAGGTGATCAAGCGTAATGTAGCTTGACGAGCGGGTATTGTAGAGCCGCCGGTTCGCATACTTCTTGATGACGACGATATCGCTCTCTTCGCTCGACTTTCCAGTCATGATTACGCAATCCCCCGGAGGCCTGATTCGGCCATGTCAAGGTAGCATGTGAATTGTGTGCGATGCAACAACGCGATGTTGCGCAGCACAAGCTGCGCATCAGCGCTCAAACCGGCGGCCAAGCAGGGTCAGCAATTCATACTGCGAGAGACCGCTGGCGGCGGCCGCTTCGGGCAGAAAGTAGTCGATCGTCACCCAGTCACCCTCGCGCAGATCCGGCGCGTTGGCGAGGTCGATCACCGTCATGTCCATCGAGACCCGGCCTAGCACCGGCAGGCGCTGCCCGCCGAAGTGGACGCTGCCCGCGCCCGACCAGCAGCGCAGATAGCCATCGGCATAGCCCAGCGCGATCACGCCGACGCGCATCGGTCCAGTGGCTGTGAACGTGGCATTGTAGCCGACGCTGTCTCCGGCCCTGATTTCCCGCAGTTGCAGAACGGCCGCTTCCGGTCGGACCACGGGCTGGATGTGCGGGGCCAGCCCCTCGCATGGGACACCGCCATAGAGCGCCAGTCCAGGCCGGGTTAGATCGCCGTGGTAGGCTGCTCCGAGCATGATCCCGGCGCTGTTGGCAAGGCTGGCGCGGGCGTGGCGGACTGCGGTGCGGGCCGCGTCCCAGCGAAGGCGCTGTACCTCGTTGAGCGGACTGTCTTCCTCTGCCGCTGCGAGGTGCGAGTGCAGCACATCCACTTTGAGCCGCCCGATCAGTTCATCGCCCAGCGCGGCGAGCGGCAGCCCCAGACGGTTGATGCCGGTATCGATCATCAGGTCGCACGCCCCGCCGCCGATCTGCAGCCAGAGCCGGGCCTGAGCGAGCGAATTGATCACCGGGCGCACGCCGGTGGCCTTCGCCCATGCCGCATCGGCGGCGCTCAGCGGGCCGTGCAAAACCGAAATGGTTGCGGGATCTACCAGATCGGCAATTTCTTCGGCCTCGCGCCAGTGGGCGACCAGAAAATCATTGCAGCCCGCTTCGGCCAGGATGCGAACCGTGCCGCGCGCGCCGGTGCCATAGCCATCTGCCTTGACTGCGGCGCCCGCGCGGGCGCGGCCAGACAAGCGATTCAGCGCCCGCCAGTTATGCGCCAGCGCAGCATGGTCGAGATTGAGCCGGAGCGGCGGAGGGGGTGAATGAAGCTCAGGCATTGTCTCGAAAATCTTGCGGCGGTCCGCCCTTCAGTCCCCATGCCGCGACGGCGAGCGCGACTGCGACGATTACCCACGTGTACCACAGGCCGCTGTAGGGATCGCCCGTCCGGGCCACGATGTAGCCCGAAATCAGCGGGAGGAATCCCCCGAAGTAGCCGGTGCCGATGTGATAGGGGATCGACATCGAGCTGTAGCGGATGCGCGGCGGAAACATCTCCGCCAGCAGTGCGGCAACCGGCCCGTAAGTCGCACCCGACAAGGCCATCAGCACGAGCAACCCGGCGACCATTGTCAGTGTGCTGCCAATGCCTGGCTTGACCTTCGCGAAATCATACCCGGCTGCGCCCAGCCACTGCTGGAGAAGATCGCTGCGGGCCGCCTTTTCGGCGAACGGATAGGTTTCGATGGCGAGGGCGTTGCCACCGACGGTCAGACTGAGCGCAGGCGCCTCGGCGCGGCTGTAGACGACGCCCGCGCTGGTCAGGTCGCCGAGCAACTTGCCGCAATCGGTCGCCTGCTCGCTCGCAAACGGACTGAAGTGGCAACCTGGCCCGGCAACCACCACCGGCGCGCGCTGTGCCGCCGTGGCCAGTGCGGGATTGGCTGCGCCGCCGATCATCCAGAACACGGGAAACAAGGCCAGCAGGGTCAGCAGATAGCCGATGACAATCGGCTTCTTCCGCCCGATCCGGTCCGACAAGGCGCCGAACACAATGAAGAATCCCATGCCGAACAGCGCGCCCAGCCCGATGATGATCTCGGCCCATGTGTCGTCGACGTGCATCGCGCTCTTGAGGAACGAGAGCGCGGAAAACATCGCGGTGTACCAGATCACCGTCAGCCCGGCCGCAATGCCGAACAGCGCCACGAACAGCCGCTTCTTGTTGCCGGAATAGGTGAAGCTTTCGACAAAGGGGTTGCCGGCGATCTCGCCCTCTTCGCGCATGGCGAGGAACACTGGGCTTTCCGAAAGCTTCAGCCGCATCCACAGCGAAATCGCCAGCAGCGCGAGGCTGAGCAGGAACGGCAGCCGCCAGCCCCATGCGGTCCATGTTTCGGGACTCATCGTCGCCTTGCAGGTCAGTACCACGATCAGGCTCAGCACAAACCCGCCGACGACGCTCGCCTGGATATAGCTGGTGAAATAGCCGCGCCGATGCGGCGGGGCGTGTTCCGCAACATAAATCGCCGCGCCGCCATATTCGCCGCCCAGCGCAAGGCCCTGCAGGATGCGCAGCACGATAATGATGATCGGCGCGGCCCGGCCGCTGCTGGCCGACGAGGGAATCATGCCGACCCCGGCGGTTGCGATTCCCATCAGCAGAACGGTTACCAGGAAGGTGTATTTGCGCCCGAGCTTGTCTCCCAGGAACCCGAACAGGACCGCGCCGAGGGGACGGAATCCGAAGCCGACCGCAAAGCCGGCCCAGACAAGCAGCGTCTGCAAGGTCTCGTTGCCCGAGGGAAAGAAGGTCTGGCCGATGATCCCGGCCAGCGTGCCGTAGATGAAGAAATCATACCATTCGAACACGGTGCCTGCCGACGAGGCAGCGATCACCAGCCGCATGTCGGATGGGCTGGGTTCCAGGTGCGCGGCATCGATGTCCCGGTCTGGCGATGCTTCGCCTTCGATCACTGCGGCTCCGGTCATGTGGTGTCGCCTCTCCCCTCGGTTCTGGCGGGTGCTCTAGCGAGGGTTTCAGGCGGTGGGAAGCGCATCCGGACCGGGCGCTTCGGGTGGCAGCGCGTCGAGCACCGCCTTCCATGCCAGCAGGATCGCGCCGTGGCGGCCCGGGAACGCCCTCGCCGGCTCGATCGCGGCCAGGCCCGGCCAGTCCGGCAACGGCCCTTCCCCCGCCAGCCATGCGGTGATCGCGGCGGCGGCGCGGGCGAAATCCGCGCGGGCCTTGCCCGCTGCCGACCGGGCGAACACTGCCGCGCTCGCCTGGCCGATCGCGCAGGCGTGGGCCTGCACGCCAAGTGCCACGATCTTGCCGGCCCCGTCGGTATCGAGCGACAGCGCGAGCGTGCTGCCGCAACTGGCGGAACGCGCCCGGCCGGACCACCGCATGGCCGGATCGAACCGCAGTTCGCCCAGGCTGGTCGCGAGCGCCAGCACATCGGCCGAATAGAGCTTGGCGGCAGACGCCATGATCAGCGTCCGCGCAGGCGCTTGCGCTCCGCTTCCGCCGCGGCATGACGGCGGTCGCCGATCATCGTTACGAGCGCATCGCTGCTGGCATTGATAAACGGATAGGTGCGCGACAGGGTGATCCACTCGGGTCGCCCCTGCGGCCCCCACACCGTATCGTAGCTGAGCACGAGGATCGAGAACCCGATCACCACGATCACCATGCCTTTCACGGCGCCGAAGCCGAATCCGATGACCCGGTCCACCGGACCCAGAAACGAAGCGCGGCTCGCCCTGCCGAGGTGTCCGGCAATAAGCCGTATTATGGCGAGTGGCACCAGCAGCAACAATGCGAATGCCAGCACGGATGCGGCTCCCATGTTGCTGCCGACGTAATCATCGAGCATGGCGGTCACGGGCGTGTGAGCATAATGAATTGCCACCAGCGCGGCCAGCCAGGCGCCGAGCGCCAGCACCTCGTGCACGAACCCGCGCACGAAGCCGGCGACCGCACCCATGGCGACCAGTATCAGGACTCCAATGTCAAAACCCGTCATCAAGGCCGGAACCTAGGCGTCGCCCACGATATGGTCAACGAGGCTTGGCAACATTGCCACGTCATGCTGCCGCATTCCGGCAACTCCCGGCCCGGAGTCGGGCGGCGCATAGGCCGCCCGGAACCCCAGCTTGGCCGCCTCGCGCAGCCGGATGCTGCCATGCGCCACCGGACGGACCTCGCCGGCGAGCGAGACTTCGCCGAACCAGGTCGAGGCTGCGGGCAGCGCCCGGTCGGCCAGCGCCGAGACCAGCGCCGCGGCAACCGCGAGATCCGCCGCCGGGTCGGCAAGGCGATACCCGCCCGCGACATTGAGGTAGACTTCCGCCGAGGAGAAGTTGAGGCCGCAACGTGCCTCCAATACCGCCAGCAGCATCGCCAGCCGCCCGCTGTCCCAGCCGACGACCGCCCGGCGCGGAGTTGCCCCGCTCTGCAGGCGGACGATCAGCGCCTGAATTTCGACCAGCACCGGCCGGGTACCTTCCATAGCCGGAAACACGGCGGCGCCGGCCAGCGGCTCTTCGCGCCCCGAAAGAAACAGCATCGAAGGATTCGCAACTTCATCGAGCCCCTGCCCGGCCATCGCGAACACACCGATTTCATCGACCGGGCCGAAGCGGTTCTTGAGGCTGCGCAGGATGCGGTACTGGTGGCTGCGCTCACCCTCGAACGCCATCACCACGTCGACCATATGTTCGAGCACGCGCGGCCCGGCGATCGATCCGTCCTTGGTGACGTGGCCGACCAGCACCAGCGCGGTGCCGGATTCCTTGGCGAAGCGGATCAGCTCGAAGGCGCAGCCCCGCACCTGGCTGACCGTGCCGGGTGCACCCTCGATCTGGTCGGAATGCATGGTCTGGATCGAATCGATCACCAGCAGCGCGGGCGGGGCCATTTGCCCCAGCGTGGTCAGGATATCGCGTACCGATGTGGCCGCAGCGAACCGGATCGGCGCGCCGGCCAGGCCGAGCCGTTCGGCCCGCAGGCGGACCTGCCCGGCGGCCTCCTCGCCGCTGATGTAAACGACATCGCCGCCGCTTCGCGCGATCAGCGCGGAGGCCTGGAGCAGCAGGGTGGATTTGCCGATCCCGGGGTCGCCGCCCATCAGGATGGCGGAACCGGGCACCAACCCGCCGCCCAGCGCGCGGTCGAATTCGGCGAGCCCGGTCGAGCGGCGCTGCGGTGTCTCACCGGTCGCTTCGAGCGGTTCGAAAGCGATGGCCCGGCCGCCCGACGACAGGTCGTGGCGAGCCGAGAATACGGTTTGCGGTACTTCCTCGCTCAACGTGTTCCACTCGCCGCAATCGGCGCATTGCCCCTGCCAGCGGGATGTTACACTGCCGCACGCTGTGCAGGCATAGCGGCGTTTCGGCTTGGCCAAGGTTGCGAATCCAGTGCGCCCCAGTGCGCTATTGCCGCGATCTAAACGGAACGGAATGAGAACGCAATTGCCTTGGGCCCATTTCCCGTCCACACCGCGCAGATGAGGCAGAAGGAACTGCGGATCGCGCTCGTTTGCTACGGCGGCATCAGCCTCGCGGTCTATATGCACGGCGTGACCAAGGAATTGTGGAAACTGGTTTGTGCCAGCCGCACGTTTCACGCGGGCGAACCGCATTCCGAAGGCAGCCAGGGGGTTTACTGCCGCCTCCTCGAACATGTCGAAAATCATCACGGCGTCCGGCTGCGGGTGCTCGCCGATATCGTCGCGGGCGCCAGTGCCGGCGGGATCAACGGGGTGTTTCTCGCGCAGGCGATCCACTCCGGCCAGTCGCTCGAACCGCTGACCAGACTCTGGCTGGAACGTGCGGATGTGGATGTGTTGCTCGATCCAGACGCGCGGCCCTGGTCGAAGTTCGCCAAATTCTGGGCCGCGCCGCTCGTCTGGTTCATCCTGACCCGGCCGGGCAATGTCGTCGCCGAAAGCGTGGCGCCCGAAACCCGCGCCGAGGTTCGCACCAAGCTTTCGCGCCTGATCCGATCACGCTGGTTCGAACCGCCGTTCGGCGGCCTCGGATTTTCGCACCTGATTGCCGACGCGCTGGACGCGATGGCGCTTAGCCAGGCCAGCGATCCGCTGTTGCCGCCGGGCCATCCCCTCGATCTGTTCGTCACCGCGACCGACTTCAAAGGGCATATCGAAACGCTGAGGCTCAATTCCCCGGCACTGGTGGAGGAAAGCGAACATCGCCTTTCGATCGGGTTTCGCGCGCATGTGCCTGAAGGTGCGGGGGAAAACCTTGCCGATCCGCTCGAACTGATCTTCGCGGCCCGTGCGACGGCCAGTTTCCCGGGTGCCTTTCCCGCGCTGCAACTGGCCGAGATTGACGAACTTGCCGCCCAGCGCGGGGTGAAGTGGCCGGGCCGCCGGGCCTTTATCCGGCGCGTGATGCCCGAGCACACCCTGCGCGGCGACGTTGAGGGGGTCGCCCTGCTCGATGGGTCGGTGCTCGTCAATGCGCCGTTCGCCGACGCCATGGCGGTACTGCGCGACCGGCCCGCCCAGCGCGAGGTTGACCGGCGCTTCGTCTATATCGATCCCCGGCCTGATCGGGTAGGCGGGCTGCAGCGCGACGATCCGCGCGCGCCGGGCTGGTTCTCGGTGATCCTCGGCTCGCTGTCCTCGATCCCCCGCGAGCAACCGATCCGCGACAACCTTGAAGTGCTTGCCGCCCAGTCACGCGAAACGGCGCGGCTGGTGACCATAGTCGAGGCGCTGCGCCCCGAAGTGGAGGATGCGGTTGAAAAGCTGTTCGGACGGACCTTGTTCTTCAACCGTCCGACCGCGCGGCGGCTCGGGGCATGGCGCAACAAGGCGCACGATTCCGCGCGCAAGCGGGCCGATTTTGCCTGGCATGGATATGTCGAGGTCAAGTTTGCAGGGATCGTGGACAGGCTCGCCGCGCTCGTCGTGCAGGCGCTTCCACCCAGCGACCGCCCGTCGCGCCAGGCAATTACCGCGCACCTGATCGCGCATTTGCGCAATCAGGGGCTGTTCAAGCTGAGCGAGGGAGGTGGTCTGATCTCGGATGACGCGATAGTGTTCTTCAAGATCCACGACCTGCAGTTCCGGATCAGGCGGTTGCGGCTGCTGGCCCGGCGGCTGACCCAGGATTGGGAAAGCGATCCTGAAGTGGCGGATGAAGCGCGTCATGAGGCACGCGAAGCCGTTTATCGCGCCCTCTCGCTCTATTTCGAGCGGGAGCCGCTCGCTCTGCTGGGTGACGATTTTGCTGCGGTCGCGGCCCTCGTGTTCGAAGATCCCGGCGCGGTGCTGAATCATTTCGCGCAGCGCCGGCAACTCCCGGCGACCGACCTGGTGGTCGATGCGATCCTGGCTGAGGCCATGGCCGAAATGCCGGTAGCGCTGCGCCGCAAGGTGCTGCTCACTTACCTCGGGTTCCCTTATTTCGATGCGGTGACCCTGCCCTTGCTGCGCGGCGAAGGTCTGACCGAATTCGATGCGGTGAAGGTTGACCGGATTTCGCCCGACGATTGCGCATCGATCCGCCAGGGCGGCGCGCACGCCACGCTGCGGGGGGTG
>VMTF01000180.1 GCA_013791705.1 Sphingomonadales bacterium
AAGTCGCGCACGAATTCCTCGCGCAGGTCGTCGATGTAGATGTTGCTGTCGGGCAGCCCCATCAGCTTGGCCTTGGCCCGCGCCGGTTCCAGTTCCTCGCCCTGGCCAAGATCGGCGGTAAAGGTGACGCCCTCGCAATTGTAGGTGACCTGCAGCCACTTGAGGATCACCGAAGTATCGAGCCCGCCCGAATAGGCGAGGACGACCTTCTTGATATCTGGGCGCTGGCTGCCGGACATTTTGACGCTCCGCGAAGGATCTTGGGAATTGGGGGCGCGCCTAACAGGGGAGTTGGGCCTTCGCAAGCTTGGTCGGCGGTGGGGCCTTATTCGGCCGCGTCGGTAAGGTGCCACACCGGTGCCACGTCGCTCGCGGCCAGGCGCGCCGCTTCCTGCGCGATATAGTCGCGGGTCATCGGCAGAACTTGCTGGCGCTTCACCGTCTGCACGTGAAAGTTGACCATGGCATTGAAGCGGAAGGCTTGTTCGGCGCCGGCCAGATAGAATTGCCACATGCGGAACAGCGATGCGTCATAGAGCTCGGTAATCTCCGCTTCGTGGGCGGTAGTCCGGCGAAACCATTCGTGGAGGGTGTGCGCATAATGATACCGCAGGACTTCGATGTCGCCGAGTTGCCAGCCGGTGTCCTGCAGCGGATTGATCAGCTCGCTGAGCGCGGGGATATAGCCGCCTGGAAACACGTGCTTTCTGGTCCACGCGTCGGTGGTGCCCGGCCGGCCGGTCCGGCCGATCGTGTGGGTCAGCATGATGCCGTCGTCGGCCAGCAGCGCGAAAGTCTTGGCGAAATATTCGCGGAAGTGCCGGGCGCCGACATGTTCGATCATGCCCACGCTGGTGATCCGGTCGAACGAGCCGGTCACGTCGCGGTAATCGGTCAACTGGAACTTCACCTTGTCGGCCACGCCCGCAGCTTCGGCGCGCTCGTTGGCGAAGCGGACCTGGTCGGGGGCGAGGCTGACGCCCAGCACCTCGCAGCCATAATGGCGGTTGAGATAGAGCGCGAGGCCGCCCCAGCCGCAGCCGATGTCGAGCACGCGCATACCGGCGCCCTGGCCGGGTTCAAGCCGCAACTTCGCGGCGATCAGCGCCTTCTTGTCGAGTTGCGCCTGCTCCAGCGTTTCGTCGGGCGAGCGCCAGTAGGCCATTGTGTACTGGCGGTCTTCATCCAGGAAAAGTTCGTAGAACTGGCGGGTGAGGTCGTAGTGGTGTTTCACGTTCTTGCTGGCGCGCGCGCGGTAGTTGAACTGGTCAAGCTTCCACATCGCGGTATCGAACATTCGCCGGAGGAGGCCCTGCGAATCGAGCGGGGTGCCGCCGCGTGCGCCGTTGCCCATCACCAGCATCACCATGTCGCGGATGTCGTGCGGCGGTTCGACGATCAGGTGGCCGTCCATATAGGCTTCGCCGGCGCCGAGGCGGGGATCGCTGGCAATGCGCCAGGCGGTCGACTTTTCGGTGAAGCGGAGGCGGACCGGCACGGAATCGTCACCATAGGCGTATTCCTTGCCGTCATGGTCGGTAATGACCAGCCGGCCTTCGCGGATGATTCCGCGGAGCATCCTGTCGAGCAGCCACATGGTTAGCGAAATACCTCCATCGTCAGGCAAAACCCATCGGCCGCCAGCATGTTACCGTCAGCTCAGGCCGCGGGCAAGATAGAGCACGTCACGGGGCTGGGCGAGGAGATGCTGGCCGGAATCGACATAGAGCGTTGCGCCGCTGGCGAGCCACCCTTCGCTCAGGAACAGCGCGGCATCGGCCAGTTCCTGCGGGTGGTTGAGCCGCCCGAGCAGGTTCATCCGCCCGCTCACTTCATGTTCTTCGGGGGCCTGATCGAAGCTGGCCATCATCGCCCCGGGCGCGATCCCGTAAACCCGGTCGGCAGGGTTGGCGAGTGCCATCGCCTGCATCCGCATCGCCGCCGAAAAAGCGGCCTTGGCCATCGTGTAGGAGAAGAAGTCCGGATTGATGTTGCGCACCTTCTGGTCGAGAAAGTCGATCACCCGGCGGCCGCCACCTGACGGCGCATGGCGCAGAAACGCCTGCGTCATGCGGGTCGGCGCGGCGGCGTTGACCGCGATGGCCTCGGCAAAGACGGCCGGGTCGATCCGTTCGGCCGTATCGGCACGAAAGACGGCCGCGCAGTTCACCAGCGCGCGCCAGTCGGGCAGTTCCCCGGCCAGCCGCTCGGCCATCGCCTCGGCGGCATTGCCGTCGGCCAGATCGCATTGCACGGTCCGGGCGGACGGGAGTTTTTCGGCCAGCGCCTCGGCTTGCGCCGCCGAGCGGCCATAATGGATCACGACGTGCCACCCGGCCCGCGCGAACGTTTGCGAAACCAAGGCTCCGATCCGCTTCGCACCGCCGGTGACGAGGACCGCCGGGCCGCTCATGGCCGCGCAGGTTGACACAGTTGACACTGTTCAGAAGCGTTTTCCCGGCGCGCGCCATCCCTGAAACACAGGGCGGCGGGCCGGATAGAGGCGACAAGGCGGTGAGGGATGCTCATGCCGTTCCTTTGAGCATGGCCGGGACCTGCAGGAAAGGGGCCTGGGGCAGGGGTTGCGGAGCATCCGCCGTAAAGCCGATGGCTCCGCAACCCGCATTCAGGCCTTAGTGGCAGCGAACGCCGCCCCGGTCGATCTCGCGGCCCAGCAATGCGCCGCCGGCGCCGCCGAGGATCGTGCCGACGGTCCGGTCCCGGCCGCCATCAAGACTGCGCCCGATCAGCGCGCCGACCGCTGCGCCGACGATCAGCCCGGTCGTGCCGTTTTCACGGCGGCAGTGATAGCGCCCGTCACGGCCGCGCCAGACACGGTCGTTGCGGGCGAGCGGACGCGGCTCGTAATAGCGGCCATTGTCGTCATACATCCGCGCGTGATCATGCGCCCGGCGCCCGTGAGCAGGAGCCCACCCCGGTGGGTCGGCCAGCACCGGCGCAGCCGGAACGGCCATGGCGGCAAGTGCCGCGACGAGGAAAAATTTCTTCAAATTCAAATCCTTTCGGGTGATCAGCCCCCCGTCCAATCCGTGATCTTGCGGATCACGGGGAAGTCGATGCGCATAATCGCCCAATCCCGCAAGGGTTCCGCGCAAGACTTTCCGATGGCACTATGGCGTGCATGAAGCTTGATGTCATTGATGTTTTCGCGTCCGGGCCACTCAGCGGCAATCCGCTGGCCGTGGTCCACGGCGCGGATGCGCTCGACGCGGCGCGGATGCTCGCGCTCACCCGCTGGCTGGGATTCTCGGAAACGACTTTCCTGCTGCCGCCGACGGAGCCTGACGCCGATTATCGCGTGCGGATATTCTATCCGGCCGGGGAAATGCCGTGCGCCGGCCATCCCACGCTGGGGACGGCCCATGCCTGGCTGCAGGCAGGCGGGGTGCCCAGGCAGGCCGGATTGGTGATCCAGGAGTGCGGGGCGGGGCTGGTGCCGGTTCGCGCGGCAGGGAGCCGGCTGGCCTTTCAGTCGCCGCCGCTGCTGCGCACGGGCGCGCTTTCGCCGCGAGAGCAGGCCGAGGCGATCCGTTATGCCGGGGTGGCGGAAGGGCAGGTGGTTGCCGCGGTCCATGCCGACAATGGCCCCGGCTGGGTGCTGTTGCACTTGCGTTCCGCTGCAGACGTGCTGGCGGCGCAGCCTGCCGCACGCGCGCCGGCAGCCACCAATGTGGGCCTGCTGGGCGCACACCCCGAAGGCGGCGCGGCCGCGTTCGAGGTGCGGGCGTTCTTCACCGATCCGGTCGGCCGGCTGGTCGAAGACCCGGTAACCGGCAGTTTCAACGCCTCGGCCGCGCAATATGTGTTCGGCGCCGGGCTGGCCGCTGGCGGTTATATTGCCGCGCAGGGACAGAAAGTGGGCGCCAGCGGGCAGGTTTACGCCGCGCAGGAGCAGGACGGGTCGGTGTGGATCGGCGGCGAGGTGCGGACCGTGGCGCGCGGGGCGGATTTACCGGGCTTGTGACGCCCGTGCTTCAGCCGAGCGCTGCCTGCTTCTCGTCGGCCAGCCGGTCCAGCTCGGCGCGGCTCATTTTCTGGGCGGCGGTCTTGAGCTGGCCGCAGGCCGCATCGATATCGCGCCCGCGCGGCGTGCGGATCGGCGCGGAAATGCCGGCGTCGAACACGATTTCCGAAAAGCGGCGGATGCGTTCGGGAGACGAACATTCGTAGTTTGCGCCCGGCCACGGATTGAACGGGATGAGGTTCACCTTGGCAGGCAGCCGGTAGTGCTTGATCAGGCGGACGAGTTCGCGGGCAGCCGCGTCGCTGTCGTTCTTGTCCTTGAGCATCACGTATTCAAAGGTGATACGCCGCGCGTTCGAGGCACTGGGGTAGTCGGCGCAGGCCTGGAGCAGTTCCTCAAGGCCGTATTTGCGGTTGATCGGCACGATCTCGTCGCGCACTTCCTTGGAAACCGCATGGAGCGAGACGGCGAGGTTGACGCCGATTTCCTCGCCTGCGCGGGCCATCATCGGCACGACGCCGCTGGTCGAAAGCGTGATGCGGCGCTTGGACAGGGCGAGGCCTTCGCCATCCATCACCAGCCTCAGGGCATCGCGCACGTTGTCGAAATTGTAGAGCGGTTCGCCCATGCCCATCATCACGATGTTGGTGAGCAGGCGACCATCGGGCGTGTAGGCGCTGGCGGCTTCGGCATCGTCATCGTCGAAATCGAGCCCGGCCACGGCGGCGTTCTGGCGGAAGAG
>VMTF01000171.1 GCA_013791705.1 Sphingomonadales bacterium
AAAGCCTCGCCGCCACCGCGCTGCAATAACCGCGCCGGGGGTGCGAGGAACGCGGCGCCCCGATCTCCCAGCGCAAGTGCATCCGCTGGCTGACCACCCAGCCCGCCTCGCTGTTCGGCCTCGGCATCCCCCCCGCCCAATACGAGGCGCTGGCCGGCAACGAGCGGATGGCGGTCGTCCTGCGCCAGCGGCTCGTATTGGGCGGGGGGGAGGCCGAGGCCGAACAGGGAGGGGTGCTGGCTGGTCAGCCAGCGGATGAACTTGCGATCGAAGATCGGGGCGACGCGTTCCTCGAACACCCGGCGCTGTTCTTCCAGCGAGGTGGCGGCGAGGATTTCGCGCAAGTCGACGCGGTAAAGCCGGGCGATCAGGTGGGCGACGCCGATGAAGTTGCCGAGCAGCCCGCGCTTGTAGATGCCGCTGGCAAACCCGCCGATGCGGCGGCGGCCGACCAGATCGCGCCCTTCCCAGTAGCGCCGCGACGCTTCGTCGAGGTGGGGGCGCAGCAGCGCCTTGTAGCCGGCGACATTGGCCTTGCTGTCGGCCTCGACGAAAAAGCGCCGCAAGTGCGTGTGATCGGGCAGGTGGCGCACGGCGGCGATCTTGAGCCGGTTGAGCGCGACATGGGCGGTGTTGAGATCGACCGCGGTCACCTGCGCCGGATCGGCGACGAGGTAGGACAGCGCATTGCAGCCGCCGCTGGCGATCGTGACGATCCGGTTGTCCGGCTGGATTTCCAGCGCGGCCATGTCGATCACCGGGTCTTCCCAGATCTGGGCATAGACCAGGCCCTTGAAGGCAAAGGCGAAAGCCTTGTCGAGCAGGCGCTCTTTGGTTTCGGCGTCGTGGCGGACGACGGCGCCGGAGATGTGATCCGGCGGGGCGATGCCATCGGTTCGGATGGCGGTTTGGAAGTGTTGGGCTGGCTGGTGCATGTCGGCCACGCGCTAGCGCCGCGACATTGCACCGGCATGACAGCTTGGTGACGGTTTCGCGTCAGCCGGCGAGCCATGCGCGCAATGGTTGAGATGTCATGCAGCCAGCCTATATGGCCAGCTTCGTTCCGGTGAAGGAGATCGACGGTGAGCAAGGTTCTGGTGATCGGCGCGGGCGGCGTCAGTTCGGTGGCCGTCCACAAGATGGCGATGAATCCGGGCATCTTTTCGCACATCAGTCTCGCCAGCCGGACGAAATCCAAGTGCGATGCGATCGCCGAATCGGTGAAGACGCGCACCGGCCAGACGGTCGATACTTACGAGATCGACGCCGAGGAAATCCCGGCGATGGTCAAGCTGATCAAGCAGGTCCAGCCGAAGCTGATCGTCAATCTCGCGCTGCCCTATCAGGATCTCGCGATCATGGAGGCGTGCCTCATCACCGGGGTCAACTACCTCGATACGGCGAACTACGAGCCCAAGGACGTCGCCAAGTTCGAATATCACTGGCAGTGGGCGCTGCATGACCGCTTCCGCCAGAAGGGGCTGATGGCGCTGCTCGGGTCGGGCTTCGATCCGGGTGTGACCAGCGTGTTCGCGATGTGGCTCAAGCAGCACAAGCTGAAGAACATCCGCCTGCTCGATATCCTCGATTGCAACGGCGGCGATCACGGGCAGGCCTTCGAGACCAATTTCAACCCGGAAATCAACATCCGCGAAGTGACCGCCCCGGCGCGGCACTGGCTGAACGGCGAATGGGTCGAAACCCCGGCGATGACGATCCGCGAGCAGTTCGACTTCGAGGGCGTCGGCCCGAAGAACATGTATCTCATGTATCACGAGGAGCTGGAAAGCCTCGCCAAATTCCTGCCTGAACTGGAACGCGCGCGGTTCTGGATGACCTTCGGCGATGCCTATATCCAGCACCTCACCGTGCTGCAGAACGTCGGCATGACCCGGATCGATCCGGTGATCTACAACGGGCAGGAGATCATCCCGCTGCAGTTCCTCAAAGCGGTGCTGCCCGAACCGGCCTCGCTCGGGCCGACCACCAGGGGCAAGACCAATATCGGCGATATCGCCACCGGCGCGGCGCTCGACGGAAGCGGCGAGAAGACCTTCTACATCTCCAACATCTGCGACCACGAGGACGCCTATGCCGAAACCGGCAATCAGGCGGTGAGCTATACCACCGGCGTTCCGGCGATGATCGGCGCGGCGATGATGCTGACCGGCGCGTGGACCGGCGAGGGCGTGTTCAACATGGAGCAGTTCGATCCCGATCCGTTCATGGCGATGCTCAACCAGCACGGGCTGCCGTGGACCTGCAAGGAACTCGCCGGGCCACTGGAATTCTGAGGCGCCGCTCGGCAAGCGTTGCGCGCGGCCTTCGTCCTTCGACGGGCTCAGGATGAGCTCAGGCTGAGCAGATGCTTGTATCAGGATCCCAATACCACGACCCGCTCATCCTGAGCTTGTCGAAGGATACGCACCAACAGTAGGACTGGACGCATGGAAACCAGAGCCGGAGATCCGGGCGCCTTCGCCCAGTTCGACCTTTCGCGGGTCGATAGCCCGGCCTTCGTGGTCGATGCCGCGAAGCTGCGCGCCAATCTGGCCGTGCTGGCCGATATCCGCGACCGCGCCGGGGTGAAGGTGCTGGCGGCGCTGAAAGCCTTCTCGATGTGGCGGGTCGCGCCGATCGTCGGAGAGTATCTCGACGGGGTCTGCACTTCGGGGCTGTGGGAAGCGCGGCTGGCCGAGGCCTGTTATTCCGGCGAGATCGCGACCTATTGCGCGGCCTACAAGGCGGAAGACCTGCCGGAAGTGTGCCGGATTTCCGACCATGTGATCTTCAATTCGCCGATGCAGATCGCGCGGTTTCGCGAGTTGCTCGACGCGCAGGGCGGCGGGTTCGACATCGGCCTCAGGCTCAATCCGCTCCATGCCGAGGGCGAGGTGGCGCGCTATGACCCTTGCGCCCCCCATTCGCGGCTGGGGTTCCCGGTCGATCAGTTGCGCGCCGAACATCTTGAAGGGGTGACGGGCCTCCACTTCCACACGCTGTGCGAGCAGGATTTCGCGCCGTTACAGCGCACGTGGGAGGCGCTGAAGCCCCGGATCGCGCCCTATTTCGGACGCCTGAAGTGGCTCAATTTCGGCGGCGGGCACCATGTGACCCGGGCCGACTACCAGCGCGACGAACTGGTGGCGTTCCTGCAAGCCGTCAAGGCCGAGACGGGCTGCGAGGTCTATCTGGAACCGGGCGAGGCGGTGGCGCTCGACGCGGGGATTCTGGTCGGCACGGTACTCGACGTGGCCTGGAACGGCATGGCGGTCGCGGTCACCGATATTTCGGCCACCTGCCACATGCCCGATGTGATCGAGGCCCCCTATCGGCCCGCGCTGCTGGGCGAGCGCGAGCCGGTGACCGGCGGGGTGATTGATGCCCCCGAATCGGCGGTGCGGCTGGGCGGGCCATCGTGCCTCGCCGGGGACGTGATCGGCGATTACGTGATGGCGGAGCCGCCCGAACCGGGGCTGCGCTTCGCGTTTCTCGATCAGGCGCACTATTCGATGGTCAAGACGACGACCTTCAACGGGGTGCCGCTCCCCTCGATCTGGCTGTGGGACTCCGAGACGGATTCGCTCGAATGCGTCAGGCGGTTCGGCTGGGAAACCTTCCGCGACCGGCTGAGCTGAGCGACCGGACCCGGCAGGGCCGGGCCTGCAAGGAATTTGCCCGATCCGGCACAATTGACCGCAATATGACATGGATAAAACATTTGTATATCAAATGGTTGCGTTGGGTTTTGCGTGTCAGTACATAAATACTACAGTTTTGTGAATTTGGGGGTCCATTTTCACTTGAAGTTCATCGCCGACGCCCTATATCGACCTCCCGCTGCCCCATGGGGACTTCCAAACCGCAAGGCAGCCTTGTTCAACGTTCCGTTTGGGGGTCCCTTGAGTTGCACATTCACCAAGACGCATCGGCTGTAGTTCGCGCCCTCACGCCGGACGAACCCGTTATTCTCAACCGCCCGCAGGCCGCTGCGCGTGCTGCCCGCTTCTTTGCCGAGAAGTTTCCGGGCAAGTCGCTCTATGCGGTGAAGGCGAATCCTTCGCCCGAATTGCTGCAGGTGCTGTGGGATAGCGGCATCACGCATTTTGACGTCGCTTCGATTGCCGAAGTGCGGCTGGTCCGCGCGGCGCTGCCGGAGGCGACGCTGTGCTTCATGCACCCGGTCAAGACCGCGAGCGCGATCACCGAAGCCTATGCCGTTCACGGCGTGCGCACCTTCAGCCTCGATTCGCAGGAAGAGCTGGACAAGATCGTCACCGCGACCGCCGATGCGGCGGGCAACGTGCCGGAAGACCTCTCGCTCTGCGTGCGGCTGCGGGTCAGCTCCGAATATTCGGAGCTGAGCCTCGCCTCGAAGTTCGGGATCGATCTGGCCGACGCCGCGCCGCTGCTCCAGGCGACCCGCCAGGTCGCGGACTGCCTCGGCATCTGCTTCCACGTCGGTAGCCAGGCGATGACCCCGTTTGCCTATGTGCAGGCGCTGGAGCGCGTGCGCGCGGCGATCGTCGATGCAGCGGTCACCATCGACATCGTCGACGTGGGCGGCGGCTTCCCGTCGATCTATCCGGGCATGGAACCGCCGCCGCTGGAGGATTACTTCGGCGCGATCCACCGCGCGGCCGAATCGCTGCCGGTGTCCTATTCGTCGGAACTGTGGTGCGAACCGGGCCGGGCGCTCTGCGCGGAATACAACTCGCTGATCGTCAAGGTCGAGAAGCGCCGCGGCGACGAGCTGTTCATCAACGACGGTGCCTATGGCGCGCTGTTTGACGCGGCGCACATCGGCTGGCGTTTCCCGGTGCAGTGCGTGACGGCCGGGCGCACCGGCGCGGAAGCCGGGTTCGCCTTCTACGGGCCGACCTGTGACGATGCCGACTTCATGGAAGGCCCGTTCACGCTGCCGGACGACATCGCCGCCGGCGACTATATCGAGATCGGAATGCTCGGCGCCTATGGCGCGGCGATGCGGACCCGGTTCAACGGCTTTGGCGCCGGAGAAGTGGTCGAAGTGAGCGACGCGCCGATGGCCAGCCAGTATCGCCGGGGTCGGCGCCATGGCAGCGAGTCCGGCAAGGCGCTGGGGAGGGGG
>VMTF01000248.1 GCA_013791705.1 Sphingomonadales bacterium
AGCCGGTTGCCGACAAGCTCGGCGCGGCGCCCAAGGGCGCGCTCAAGGCCTGGATCGAAAGCGCGCTTTAATTTGTTCTACTGATGTGGAAGGCGGCACCGGCCCGCTCCCCCGCCCGGCCACCCACTCAGGGTATTCTCGATGGGTGGCCGGGCGGGGGAGCGGGCCGGTGCCGCCTTCCACATCAGTAGAACAAATTAAAGCGCGCTTTCGATCCAGGCCTTGAGCGCGCCCTTGGGCGCCGCGCCGAGCTTGTCGGCAACCGGCTTGCCGTCCTTGAACAGCACAAGAAACGGGATCGACTGGACGCCGAACCGGCTGGCGGTGTCGGTGTTCTCCATGATGTCGACCTTGGCGATCGTGACCTTGTCGGCCAGTTCGTCGGAAATCTCCTCCAGCGCGGGGCCGATCATCTTGCAGGGCCCGCACCATTCCGCCCAGAAATCGACCAGCACCGGCTTGTCGGACTGGAGAACGTCTTCGGCGAAGCTGGCATCGGTGACGGCTTTGGTCGGCATGGGGAAACTCCTGAACAAGTGTTGAGACGCAATCTAGGCACTCGGCGGCGCGGCGCAACCGATCTGCGGCGATAGGATTACTGCGAAGGCGGCAAGTCCGGCTTGTGCGCGGCGAGCACATCGGGCGGGATTTCGATCAGCGACGGCGTCTGGGTGTAGAGCAGCGCAACCTCGATCGCGCGGCCCGGATAGACCGCTTCGAGCGCGGCGGCATAAGCGCCCATCTGCCGCAGGATCGCGCCAGGCACCTGGGCAAGCGAGGCCGGGGGGCGGCGCGCGGACTTGAAATCGACCAGCCGGATCCGGCCGGGCGTGACTACCAGCCGGTCGATCGTGCCGGCGATGACCCGCTGGCCGACCGTGGCCGCGATCGGCACTTCGGCGAGCGAGTCCGGCCCGAACAACTCGTCCCAGTCGCCAACCTCCAGCACGCCAAGCGCGGCGCGGACCATTTCCGCGCGGGCCGCTTCGGCCAGGTCGGCCGCCGTGCGGGCGAGCCAGCGCAGCGCGGCCCGTTCGCGGTCTGCGGGTGCGACTTCGGGCAGGCGTTCGAGCAGCTTGTGGATCAGCGTGCCGCGCCGCGCGGCATCCTCGCCGAACCCCGGCGGATGGGGCGGATCGGCGCTGTCGTCCTCGCCCAGCGACGAGGGCGCCAGCGGACGCGGCGGACGCGGCTCCTCGCCGACCGGGCGGGACAGCCACGGCGGCGCCGGGGTCGGCAGCGCGAGTTCGAGGCTTTCGGCATTGCGCGGCGGGGCCGGCGGCGGGGCGATGCCCGATTCGATCCGTTCGCCCCAGATGAAATCGGGCGTCCATTCCTCCTGCCCGAACAGTTCGGCGAGCCGGGCGTACCACGAATCGGGCGCGGGCTGGGCCTCGCGAAAGCCGAGCGAGCCGGTGACGAACAGCGCCTCTTCGGCGCGGGTCATCGCGACATAGAGCAGCCGCCAGTGTTCCTCGCGCTCCTCGCGCTTCGCCGCTTCCTCGGCCTCGGCGATGCGGCCGAACTTCTCGTCCTTGCGCAGCCCCGGCAGCGGCAGGACGCGCGGCGCGTGGAAAATATCGGCCTGCCCCTCTGTGCGCGGTTCCTCCAGTTCAAGCGCCGCGGCCATGCCGCGATCGGGGTTGTCGGCGGCATCGGCGAGGATGACGATCGGCGCCTGCAGGCCTTTGGAGCCGTGGACAGTCATGACCCGGACGAGCCCGCCCCCGCCTTCGGTCTCGCGCTTCAGCTCGCCCTCGCCCGCATCGAACCAGTGGAGGAAGCCGACGAGGCTCGGCATATCGGTGGCGGCATAGGCGTGGGCGGCGTTGAGCAGTTCGTCGAGCGGATCGCCCGCCTCGCGCCCTAATCGCGCGATCAGGCGCTTGCGCCCCTGCCACGGACCGACCAGCAGCCAGTGCAGCAGCGCCTGGGGCGGTTCGAAATCCGCGCGGTTCAGCAGATCGACCAATTGTTCGACCGTCTGGGAGACGAACGGAGCGCGCGACTGGCGCAAGTGATCCCACAGTGCGACATTCTCGCCGCGATAGCCGTGCTCGAGCAGGTGATCCTGGCTCCACCCGAGCAGCGGCGACGCCAGCAGCGCGGCGAGGTTGAGATCGTCGAGCGGCTGGACCGCGAAACGCACCGCGGCGACGATGTCTTTGACCGCCAGCGGCGCACCGAGCCGCAGCCGGTCGACCCCCGCCACCGCCACCCCGCGCGCGTGCAGCCGCGCCACGATCAGCCCGGCGAGTTCCTTGCGCTTGCGCACCAGGATCATCACGTCGCCGGCGGCGGCGCGGCGCTGGGCGCCTTTGACCAGCGGGAAACCATCGTTCAGCCAGGCGGCGACTTGCCGGGCGAGCTTGTCGGCCAGTTGCCGGTCCGGCCGCGAAAGCCAGCCTTCCTCGCCTTCTTCCGCTTCTTCCTCGCCCGGATCATCGCCGGTCATGCCGACCGGACGCCAGAGCGTGACGCGGCCGGGGCGTTCCTCGCCTTCGTGGCGATCGGGCAAGTCCTTGAGGCCAAAGCTCGCGGGGCCGATATGGGCAATCGCCGCATCGACGAATTCGAGGATCGGCCGGGCGGTGCGATAGCTGCGGTCCAGCCCGAGTTCGCGCAACGTGCGGGCATCGGTATTGGCGCGGAGCCGAAGCGCGTTTTCCGCCGCGCCGGCCATCAGGTGCTTCACCCGCTGGCGGGCGCGCTCGAAGTTTTCGGGACTCGTGCCCTGAAAGCGGAAAATCGCCTGCTTGTAGTCGCCCACCACGAACAGCGTACGCAGCGCATCCTCGTGCTGGCCGGCTCCGGCGAAGAAATCGCCAGTCAGCGCGTTGATGATCTGCCACTGCTCGGCATTGGTATCCTGCGCTTCATCGATCAGGATGTGATCGAAGCGGCGGTCGAGCTTGTAGCGGATCCATTCAGCCAGGTCCGAGCGGGTGAGCAAGTGGGCGGCCTGGCGGATCTGGTCGTCGAAATCGATCAGGCCTTCGGCGGCCTTGGCCGCTTCCCAGGCCAGCGCGAATTCGCGGCCGAGGCCGAGCGCCGGAGTGAGCCATTCGGCCAGCGCGAGCATGGCCTTGCGTTCGCGCACGGCAGTGATGCTCGCGGCGACGCGGCCGACGTGATCGGCATAAGCCGGGTCGAGCTTGTCCTGCGACTTGCTCGATCGCAGCGCGCCGGCCTTGGTGAAGAATACGTCGGCCAGACTTTCGATTGCATCCGCGCGGGCAGCAGGATCGCGGGCGATCCAGTCGCCTATCGCATTGGCTGCGTCCTGACCGGTGGCGGCCTTCCACGCGGCGTTGATTTCCATGCAGCGCCGGAGCGAGCGGACATCGAACGCGGCATCCTCGCACAGCTCAGTCAGACCTGCGCCCTCGGGAATCCCCAGCAGCGCATCGACCTTGTCGCGCAGCGGCGGCACCCAACTGCCGGGGCCGGCCCAGGCATCGCGCGCCTCGGCGCAGCGCAGCAGGAAGCGCTCGACATCGTCCGGCCCCATCCGCAGCGACAGCGCCGCAAGCGCGTTCAGCCGGGCATGATCCCCCCGCTCCTCCGCTTCGACCAGCAGCCGCGAGAGCACTTCACGCGAAAGCAGCGCGCGATCACGGTCTTCCATCGCGCGCGTGCCGGGCGACAGCCCCGCCTCTTCAGGAAAGCCCGCGAGCAACCACTGTGAAAATGCATGGATCGTGTTGATCCGCAGGCCGCCGCCCGGGCAATCGAGCACGCTGGCGAACAGGGTGCGGGCGCGCGCGCGCGTGGCCGGATCGATCGGCGCGCCGATGTGCGAAAGCTGCACCGCCAGCTTGTCGTCAGGCATCCGCACCCAGTCGGCCAGCACTTCATTGACGCGGGTCGCCATTTCGGCCGCACCGGCCTTGGTGAAAGTGAGGCACAGGAGCTGCGCCGGGGTAACGCCGTCCTGCAGCAACAGCCGCAGCACGCGGGCCGACAGCACCTGCGTCTTGCCGGTCCCGGCCGATGCGGAGAGCCAGACAGTCTCGCGCGGATCTACCGCGCTGCGCTGCTTGTCCTGAAGCGGATGGACCTTGCTCACAGGCCACCCTCCGCCGGATCGGCCCTGCTGCCCTCGTCCCGGCCCTGCCATTCGTCGAGCCGCATCAACTGGTCATAGTCGGCATAAGTCGGCAGATCGGGGTTCAGCCGTGCGGTGAAAGGTTCGTTGCCCTTGATCCAGCGAGTGATCGCGTCAGTCAGGAAGCGCTCGGTTTCGGGCAGGAAATCCTCGCGCGGGATGCCGGACGTCTTGCGGCCCTCCAGCACCGGCTCGCTGCACTCGCCAAAGCCGGTGGTACTCTTGGGCGACTTGCGCAGCGACCAGTATTCGAACCGGGTCGGCTCGCCCGAAACGCCTGCGAACGCCCCTTCCCGCGCCATCAGTCCGATCAGGCCGAGCTGGAGCGCGAAGCCCTGCTCCACCCGTTTGGCTGTCGGCGGCCCGCCGGTCTTGTAGTCGACAATGGCGAGCGTGCCGTCGGCCAGGCGGTCGATCCGGTCGGCCCGGCCCTTGATCTTCACGCCCTTCCACGTGATGTGGCCCTTGGCTTCGCTGGCGGCGACCATGCGGCCATCATCGCGCAAGGCCGCGATTTCCTGCTCGACCCATTCCAACCCGGCGACAAGTCGCGGCCACCACAAGCCGCGCACCAGCGGGTGTGCGCTCATCTTCGCCAGTTCGGCCTGGGCAATCGGCAGGAGCGCCCCGCCTTCCTTGTGCCAGCGTTCGAGGATCGCGTGGACCGCCGTGCCCTTCCACGCGGCAGTCGGCTCGGCATCGAGCGCGTCCCAACTGCGCAGGCGGAGGATGTCGCTCGCATAGAACTGGTAGGGATCGCCGCGCAGCCGGTCGAGCCCGGTGACCGCGATCGGCACATCGCGCTGGGCCGCGCTCGGCATGGGCTGCGGGCGCGGATAGGGCGCGGCGAGCGGCGCATCGTCGATCTCGCGGGCCAGCGCGACAGCACCGGTTTCGGCGTGTTCGGCGAGGAGCTTCTCGCCCAGCATCGCCCGCACCCGCAGCACGAAACGCGAAGGGATCGCCGGGCCGGATGCATCGCGGCGGGCGTGGCTCAGGATCACTTCCGGCGCGCCCAGCGCTGCGGCCAGATCGTGCGCGGCAAGGCCGATGCGGAAATCGGCGCCGGGAACGCCCAATGCGCGCAACACGGCCGGAGCGAGCAGCGCGTCGGGCGCGGCCGCACCCGGCCAGGTGCCTTCGACCAGACCGCCGCAGATCACCAGATCGGCCCGGCTCATCCGGGCCTCGATCAGGCCGTAAACCGCGACGCGCGGATGCCCGCCCCATGGCGGCCGCACCGCGACCCGCTCCATCGCATCGCGCAGCGCGGTGGCAAGGTCTTCGGGCGCGATGCCGGTGCCGACCTCGCGCGCGGCCGCGCGCAGCTCTTCGACGAAGGCGGCCAGCGCCCGGCCAGCGGCGCCGGACCAGACCGCCCCGCCCGACAGCGCCTCGGCGGCGCTCGCGAGGCGATCGAGCGCGGCGGCGAGCGGGATTTCGCCATCGCCGAGCAGCGGTGCGAGCAGCGCCTCGACCGCATCCCACCAAGCGCTGAACCGGGGATTGTTCCGCGCGGCGATGGTCGCGCGAACGTGGCCGAGGCCGGGCTCTGGCCGGGGACCGCGCAAGGCCTTGTCGAGCCGGCGGACATGGCTGAGCCAATCGGCCCGGCCGCCGTCCCATTCGCCCACAGCCTCGCCCACCAGCGGATGGCCAAGCAGCGCGATCAGCGGCACCGGGGCGGCGGCGCTGGCGGCAACTTCGGCCATCAGCAGAAACAGACGCCCGGCAGTGGTTTGCGGCAGGGGCTGGCCGGCGGTGTCGTCGGCGGTCACGCCCCAGCGCCCCAGATGCGCGATCACCCGGTCGGCCAGCGCGCGGTCGGGCGTGACCAGCGCGACGCGCCGTTCGGGTACTTCCAGTGCCTCGCGGATGAGAATCGCGATGGCCTGCGCTTCCGCGCCGGGATGGGCGGACTCCATCACCCGCACAGCGGACAGGCGGCGCTCTGCCGCCTTGAGCCGGACCCAGCGGGCGCTGGCTTCGGACGGCAGAAACAGGTTCGAGATCGCGCGGCTGCGATCAGGCGGCGCGGCGCCCAGCCCGGACCGGTGCCACGGCTCGACCTCATCGCGGGCGATGCCCATCCGGTTAAGCAGGAGCTTGAGGTGATATTGCGGGTGGGTAACCGCATCCGCGCGGCCGATGGGCGCATCGCCCACGGTTTCCGGCGCACCGGCCACGCCCAGCCCGTCCCACACCGCCTGATCGAGCGTGAGATCGAGATCGGGCAGGATCACCGCGCTATCCGGCAGCTCGGACACGGCCCGCAGCAACCGCGCCAGCGCGGGCGAAGCGCTGGTGACCCCGGCCGCGACGATGGGGTGCGCGGGCGGACTTTCCTTCCAGCGCTGTGCCGCATGGCGAAACAGCATGTTGCGCCGCGCCGGCGCGTCACGTTCATCGCGCGCAGCCAGTTCGGCCATCCAGCGGGCCTGGACGCGGGCGAACGTGCGGATCGAAGCCTGCCAGTGCCCGGCCTGCTCGCCCACCACCGCGATCACCCGCTCTTCCAGCAGTTCCTGCGGGCCGATCCCCTCGACCAGCAGCCGGTCCATCGTCCGCCCCATCTCGAACGCCTGGCGCAGCAGCGCAGGGCCTTTCGGCGCCTTGTCGCCCAGTTCCGCACGCAGCAGGTCGGCGAGCCGCAGCCAGCGGCGGACGGGATCGGCAGCAGGCGGAATTTCGGCCCCTGCCCCCAGCGGATCGAGCAGCGCGCCCAGCATTTCGTCAAGATCGAGATCGCCGACTACCGCCATGCGCGGCAACAGTAATCCCGCGCCGGACAGGCGCACGAACGCCTCGGTGACGGTGCGGACGGCGCGGCGGCTCGGCAGCAGCAAGGTGAGCCGCGCCAGTCCCACATCCGCTTGCGCGTAACGCGGGATCAGCCCGGCAACGAGCGCGTCGGCAAAGCCGCGGTGCGCGGCAATCGAATAGAGCTTCGGGCCCTTTCGCTCGGTCATTCAGGCTGTTCGGGCTCGGGCATCAACCACCGGCCAGCCACCGTTCGGTCGGCTTGATGGCCTGGGGCGTGCCGATTTCGAACCACTGGCCGGTATGGACCCAGCCGTAAAGCCGGCCCTCCTCGATCGCGCGGCTCCACAGCAGGTTGGTCGAAAACGGCCCTTCGGGCGCATCGCGCAGCAGCCGCTGCGAGACGAGCTGGATGCCGGTATAGACATAGGGCGCGACCCGGCCGGTGCGGCGCCGGGTGATCCGGCCCAGCGGATCGAGATGGAAGTCCCCCTTGCCGACGTAGTTGTGGGCGGCGGGGTGGCGCACGACCAGCAACAGCGCATCCATCCGCGCCGGATCCCAGGCGGAACTCAGCTCCACGAAAACGTTGCGCGGACCATCGAGCCAGATGTTGTCGCTGTTCAGGCAGAAGAACGGATCGGGCAGCAGCCCGCGCGCCTTGACCATGCCGCCGCCGGTTTCGAGCAGGCGGTCGCGCTCGTCCGAGACCTTGATCTCAAGGCCCTTGTAGTTCTTGAGATGCACTTCGAGCGCATCGGCGAGATAGTGGACATTGACCACCGCGTTGTGGACCCCGGCTTCCGCCAGCCGGTCAAAACTCCAGTCGATCAGCGGCTTGCCGGCAACCGGCACCAGCGGCTTGGGGCGCGAGGCGGTGAGCGGACGCATCCGCTTGCCCAGCCCTGCGGCCATGACCATCGCGGCATCCGAGACGAGCGCGCTCACGCTGCGAACTCGCCGCCGCCGGCTTCGCGCAAGGCAGCGGGGACATTGGCATCGAACCACCGCGCGACCGGGGCCAGCGCCGGATGGGCGAGATCGCGCTCAAGCAGCGCCCAGACGCGCGGGATCAGCGAGAGATAGCGCGGCTTGCCGTCGCGCTTCCACAACCGCACGAAAATGCCGACGATCTTGGCATTCCGCTGCGCGCCGAGGCGGGCGTAGTCGGCCAGAAAGGTGTCGCGATCCGGATGGCCCTTGAGATAGTGTTCGATCATTTCGGCTTCGAGTTCCGGGGCAACATCGCGGCGGGCATCCTGCAGCAGCGAGACCAGATCGTAGGCCGGGTGGCCGACCAGGGCATCCTGGAAATCGAGCAGCCCCTGCTTGTGCAGCGCGCCCAGCAGCATGATATTTTCCGCGTGATAATCGCGCAGCACCGTGACGCCCGGACGCTGGCGGCCGAGCAGCGGCAACAGCGCCTCTTCCCATGCCTCGGCCCAGCTCTGGCCATCGACGTAGAGGTTCTGCGCCGGGCAGTACCAGTCGATGAACAGCTTGGTCTCGCGCTGGTATTCGGACAGCGAATAGGCGGTGAACGGCCCCGGCGGCACGTTGTGCAGCGCGGTCAGCACATCGATCGCGGCAGCATATATCTCGCGCTCATCGCCGGGCCAGGCATCAAGATAGTCGCGCATCCGCACTTCGCCGAAGTCTTCGAGCAGGACCAGTCCCTGTGCCGCCGCCTCGTGCAGAATGATCGGGCTGCGCAGGCCCGAATGATCGAGCCATCGCGCGGCGCGCAGGAACGGCGCCGGGTCTTCGTTGGGCGGCGGCGCGTGCATCAGCATCGCCGTCTGCTCGCCCTTGCGGATGCGGAAGTAGCGCCGGAACGAGGCATCGCCCGGCAGGGGCTCGATTCCGGCCCCCGCCCAGCCGGCGGCGGCGAGGAATGGTTCGATGCTCTCGGGCAAATTCGCGCTCATGGCAGCCGCCCTACCCAATCGTCCCCCGGCTCGACAATGGCGATCCGGCCTGTTCCTGCATTTTCCAACAGGCCAGTATTCTTCAACAGGCCAGTATTCTTCAACAGGCCAGTATTCTTCAACAGGCCAGTATTCTTCAACAGGATCGAGAGGCAGCCCGGCTCATCCGCGAAGCCTCCCGCGCATTCCGGCCACTCGGCGATCAGGGCGGCGCCTTCACGATAATCGTCCAGCCCGATCTCCTCGGCTTCGCGGGGGGACTTGAGCCGGTAGAAATCGGCGTGGACCAGCGGCAGGCGGACGGCGGGCGGATCGTAAACCTCGATGATCGCGAAAGTCGGGCTCGGCACCTCGCCCACATGGCCGAGGCCGGCGATGATCGCGCGGGCCAGCGTGGTCTTGCCCGCGCCGAGCCCGCCGCTCAGCGCGACGACATCGCCGGGGCGCAGCAGCGCGGCGATGCGCGCGCCAAATGCGCCCATCGCGCCGAGATCGGGCAGGTCGACCGTCACGGCAGTTCGATGATCGCGGCGGTGCCCTGCCCCGGCTCGGACAGCAGTTCGAGCTTCCCGCCGTGGGCTTCGATCAGTTGGCGCGCGAGCGGCAGGCCCAGGCCCTGCCGCCGGTCGGCGGCGCTGCCCACAACTTTTTCCACAGGTTTGCCACCAGCCTTGCCGACAGCAGTGCCAACACTGGCCGGCTTGAGCCCTTCGAGCGCGCGGGCCAGCGACGCGGCGTCCATGCCCGGGCCGTTATCGGAAATGACGATGCGCGGGCCGCGTTTGGTCGGCGAGAGATCGACCAGGATGCGTCCGCCCCGCTGGGTGGCGATGATCGCGTTATCGAGCACATGGCCGATCGCGCGGGCCAGCCGGCGCCGGTCCCCGGTGATCCGGCCGGCTGCGGCGCTGCCGCGCAAGTCGAGCGTCAGCCCGGCCTCGCGGATCTTGTGCGCGCGGTCCTCGACGATGCGGGTGACGAACGGCATCAGCTCGATCTCTTCGCGCGCCAGCGGCAACAGCCCCGCCTCGCTCTGCGAAAGATCGAGCACCGTTTCGATCTGCTCACCCAGTCGTTCGACCGATGACAGGATCGCGGCGACATATTCGCGGCCCGCCTCGTTCAGCTCTCCGCCGATGCCGGCATCGAGCAGTTCGGCAAAGCCGCCGATCGAGGTGAGCGGCGTACGGAACTCGTAGCTCATGTTGGCCAGAAACCGCGTCTTCACCGCGTCCGCCTCGACCAGCGCGGCATTGCGCTCGCGCAGCGCGGTTTCGGCCTTCTGGCTGTCGGTAATGTCGAGCACGGTCAGCAGGCCGTTCCCGTCCGGCAGGGGCACGCCCGCGAATTCGAGCGTGCGCCCGTCCGCCAGCGTGACGCGGCCGCTGGTCTGCTTGCGGTCAAGCGTCGCGGCGCGCACGACATCGCCGACCAGCCGCGCCTGGGCCGGGCGCTTGAGCCGCGCGCCGATCCGTTCGAGCAGCAGTTCGATCTTGGGATGGGTATCGACGAACTCGGCATCAAGCCCCCAGTCCTGCGCGAAACGGCGGTTCCACAGTTGCATCCGGCCATCGGGCGCGAACACGCCGAGCGATTCAAACAGGCTGTCAAAGGTCGCGGCGCGAGTGCGCAACAGGGTGTCGCGGGTGGCGGAGAGGCGCAGTTGCTCGGTCCGGTCCTCGGCGATCAGCAGCAAGCCGCCATCCGGCATCGGCTGGGCGACGACGCGCAGATGGGTGCCGTCCGCCAGCGTCCAGTTTTCCTCGGCTGCCTCGCTCCGGTGGAACCATGCCGCCTTTTCGCGGCGCCAGGCCGGAAAATCGCGCGCTTCGGGCACCCGGCCCGCATCGCGGGCCATATCGAGCAGCCGCTCGAACGGCGGCGGATCGAGGATTGCCGCCGGCTTGAGCGCGAAAATCCGCTGGAACGGCTGATTGGCGAAAATAAGTTGGCGGCCCGCATCAAACTGCGCGACGCCGGCCGAAAGCTGATCCAGCATCGCGCGCTGCGCCTCGCGAAAGGCGCGGAACGACCGGGCCAGTTCCTCCATGTCCTCGATATCGATCGCGTATCCGGCAACACCTTCCTCGCCGAGCGGCAGATCGCTGACCCGCAAGGTACGCCGCTGGCCCGCGATCGTCGCTGGGACGATGCGTTCGATCGGCAGGTGCTTGTCGGCGGCCTGCAGCGCCACCTGCGCGGCGGAGAGGCCGTCGACCGGTTCGACCAGTTCCGTTCCGGCGGACACCACCGTCTCGGCGCGCTCGCCCTGCACCGCCTCGACATAGGCCCGGTTGACAAGGCGCAGGCGGCCGGCCCGGTCGCGGAACCACATCGGCATCGGCGCAGCCTCGATCAGGCCGACCAGGGCTCCGAAATCGCTGCGGGCGCGGGCGGCTTCCTCGCGCAGACGAACCAGTTCGCCCTCGCTTTCGGAAAAATCGAACACCCAGACGAGCGCCGCCCCGCCGGGGGAAACCTGCGGATCGGCGAGGTGGCCATGCAAGCTCAGCGAGCGGCGCGAGCCGACCGGTGTGATGACCATGCGGAACGGCGCGCCGGTTTTCTGCGCACGGCGCACGGCGGTGGTCAGTTCGCCAAGCTGAACGACCGGAATGCCGCCGTCGCGCCCGTCGGTCTGGCTCAGTTCCGAGAGATATTGCGGGACTGCATCGATCCCCACCCATTTCGCCAGCTTGGGCGAGGCCTCGATCCGCCCGTCGGCCCGCACGAGCAGCGGGATCGCCGGGGATTCCTCGACCATCCGGGCCAGCCGCCGGGCGCCGCGCAGGCCGCTTTCGGCCTTCTTCACCCGCACCCGCGCCGCCATGACGAACCAGACCGCGACAACCGTCCAAGCGGCGAGCAGCAGCCCGATCAGCGCCAGTGCGGTCTGGGTGAGGATCATGGCCCCGTTCGCTATGCGCCGGACGCGCGATTTACAATGGCCCCGTGGCCTTACGCACAACGAAAAGCCGCCGCCCGCACAGAACGCGGACGGCGGCTTTTGCTACCCGGCTTGGGATCAGTAGCGGTAATGATCGGGCTTGAACGGCCCGCTTGCCTTCACGCCGATGTAATCGGCCTGCTTCTGGCTCAGCGTCGTCAGCTTCACCCCGAGCTTTTCGAGGTGCAGCGCGGCGACCTTCTCATCGAGGTGCTTGGGCAGGACGTGAACCTTGTTGTCGTATTCGTCGCTCTTGGCGAACAGTTCGATCTGCGCGAGCACCTGGTTGGTGAACGACGAGGACATCACGAAGCTCGGGTGACCGGTGGCGCAACCAAGGTTCACCAGGCGGCCCTTGGCGAGGATGATGATCTGCTTGCCGTCAGGAAATTCGACCAGATCGGTGCCCGGCTTCACTTCGGTCCACTTGTAGTTGTCCAGCGCCGAAATCTGGATTTCACTGTCGAAGTGGCCGATGTTGCAGACGACGGCCATGTTCTTCATCGCCTTCATGTGCTCGGCCGTGATCACGTCCTCGTTGCCGGTGGCGGTGACGAAGATGTCGCAGCGCGCGACCGCTTCTTCCATCGTCACGACTTCGTAGCCTTCCATCGCGGCCTGCAGCGCGCAAATCGGATCGATCTCGGTGACCATCACGCGGGCGCCGCCATTGCGCAGCGAGGCGGCGCTGCCCTTGCCGACATCGCCGAAACCGGCGACGCAGGCGACCTTGCCGGCCAGCATCACGTCGGTCGCGCGGCGGATCGCGTCAACCAGCGATTCCTTGCAGCCATAGAGGTTGTCGAACTTCGACTTGGTGACGCTGTCGTTCACATTGATCGCGGGGAACGGCAACTTGCCGTCGCGGGCGATCTGATAGAGCCGGTGAACGCCGGTGGTGGTTTCTTCCGACACGCCCTTGATGTGGGCGACCGACATCGTGAGATAGCCGGGCTTGGCCTTGAGGAACGCCTTGAGCGCGCGGACGAATTCGATTTCCTCGGCATTCGAGGGCTCGAACAGATCGTCCCCGGCCTCGACCCGGGCACCCCACAGCGCGAACATCGTGGCATCGCCGCCATCATCGAGAATCATGTTGGCGGTGCGGCCCGAGCCATCGTCCCAATCGAAGATGCGGCCGACATAGTCCCAATAGTCGGCCAGGCTCTCGCCCTTGATCGCGAAGACCGGGATGCCCTGCGCGGCGATCGCGGCGGCGGCGTGATCCTGGGTCGAGAAGATGTTGCAGGTCGCCCAGCGGACTTCGGCGCCGAGTGCGACCAGCGTCTCGATCAGCACCGCGGTCTGGATCGTCATGTGGAGCGAACCGGTGATCCGCGCACCCTTGAGCGGCTGGCTCGCGCCGAATTCGGTCCGCAGTGCCATCAGGCCGGGCATTTCGGTTTCGGCGATCGCGATCTCGGCCCGGCCGTACCCGGCCAGCGCGAGGTCGGCGACTACGTAATCGTTCTGGGTGTCGAGTAAGGCGGACACGCTAATTCTCCTGCAGCAGCCAAAGGCGCCGCACGCAAGCGGGGCGGCACCGTCATGGCACCGCCCTTACCTGCTCCCGCAGGGAATATAAAGAAGTCTTTATATCGCTTGTGCCGCGCGGCTGCGCCGATCAGCGCCGGGCGAAGGCAAGCGTGCCGCGATCCACCGGAGCAAGCAACTGGTCGGCCGCTTCGACCAGCGCATCGTGACCGCGGATATTGGTCAGAATACGCGTGGCCACCTTGAGTTCGCCGCAGCCGAGCCAGGGATGCCCCTGGCCATACTGGTTGGCCATGCCGGTGCTGAGCCGATCGAGCGCGCGGGCCGCTCCGGCCGCGCCATGCCGCCCGACAAGGCCACGCTTCAGTTCACCCGAGGCCTTGTTCAACTCGGTCATGTGCGCTGCTTCGAAGGCATGAAACTCCGGCTGGAAATTCTCGCTGGTGGTGCGGCAACGCAGGCCGGTAACCATCAGCATGATGTTCAGCCGCCGCAATTTCTCCGCATCCCCTGGCCTGGACGCGCTGGCCGGCGCGGCCAATAACAATCCTGCCGCAGCCAAAGCCGCAGCTACGATCCCGATCTTTTTCATACCCCTGGTCTCCGGTCATGGTGTCCCCACGACTCGAAGAATGCCGGCAAGAGGTTTACCCCCGGTTCAAGAGACGCCGTTAAATCGGAATTCACCATGCGGACCGCTCGCCGAACTGAAACGTGCGGCGCATAGCCTTCGGAACGAGCGACTGCCTGATCGACAGTTGCGATTCGCTCGCAGGGGTCGCATGGCAATCGGGCGCGTATGCAATTCCAGGAAAGGACCAAGCGATGACAATTGCGGTTGGCGACAAGATCCCCGACGTGAAACTGATCAAGGCCGGCGCCGATGGCAACGAGCCGGTGCAGACGGCGGACTATTTCAAGGGCAAGAAAATCGCCCTGTTCTCGGTGCCGGGCGCATTCACGCCGACCTGTTCGGCCAAGCACCTGCCGGGGTTCGTGGAAAAGGCGGCCGAACTCAAGGCCAAGGGCATCGACGAGATCGTCTGCACGGCGGTCAACGATGCGTTCGTGATGAAGTCCTGGGGCGCCGTCAACGGTTCGCCGGACGTGACCATGCTGGCCGACGGCAATGGCGATTTCGTCAAGGCGGTGGGCCTGGTGATGGACGGTTCGGGCTTCGGCATGGGCCAGCGCGGCCAGCGCTTCTCGATGGTCGTCAACGACGGCGCCGTCGCGGAACTCAATGTCGAAGGCCCCGGCGAGTTCAAGGTGAGCACCGCCGAATACATGCTCGACCAGCTCTGAGCGGAACTGGCGCATAGACCAAACCCCGCCACCCCCCGCGGGGACACCCCCAAAAAAAAACCAAAACACAAAGAACAAAAAAAAGGGCAGCAAACAGCAGAAAGAAAAATCCC
>VMTF01000150.1 GCA_013791705.1 Sphingomonadales bacterium
CGCATTCCTGGCCTTCCGATGACCGTGTTCAGTTCTGACGGATTGAATGTTCGGCGGGTGACGGTCGACGAGTTCCTGATCTGCAATGCCGAGACATATGACGTCATTATCCAACCGACCGAGGACAAAGCGTTCACCCTCGTAGCGGAATCGATCGAGCGTTCCGGCATGGCGCTCGCCACATTCGCGCCGCGCCTTGGTATGACTGCGCCCGTTCCGCCGCTTCGCCCACGTCCCACGCTCACCATGAAAGATATGGGCATGGGCGGCATGGATCACGGTTCAATGGCTGGAATGGACCATGGTGCCATGTCCGGGATGGATCATGGTGCTATGGCCGCCGGTGCGAGCGCGGCAGCAGCGAACCATGGTGGCTCCCATTCGATGGGCGGCATGAACATGCGCGATAAGTCGAAGGTGCCCGACAGCGTCAAGGTTGGCGTCGGCGTGGACGCCATCGCCATGTCTCCGGTCGATCGTACCGGCGACCCGGGTGTCGGACTGGAAGATGTCGGCCACAAGGTGCTGACCTACCGCGACCTCATGTCGCTCACCCCCAACCCTGACACGCGCCCTCCACAGCGCACGATCGAGGTTCATCTCACCGGCAACATGGAGCGCTTCATGTGGTCGTTCGATGGCGAAAAATTCAGCGAAGGCGTCGAGCCGATCCGTTTCGAACGCAACGAACGCGCGCGCGTCGTCCTCATCAACAATACGATGATGACCCACCCAGTTCATCTGCATGGCCATTTCTTCGAGGTGGTGAACGGCCATACCGGCAGCTATCCCCGCAAGCACACCGTCAATGTGCTCCCGGGCGGCAAGGTCAGCTTCGATCTGACCGCCGATGCGCCGGGCGACTGGGCGTTTCACTGCCATTTGCTGCTCCACATGCACGCGGGGATGTTTCGTGTCGTCACCGTCCGCCCGCTTGAGGGAGAAGCAGCATGAAGTCTCTGCTGGGCATCTTCCTCGTCACGATCGCAACGCCGGCCCTGGCACAGCATGATCATGGTGCCGCCGTGCAGCAGGCCCCGGCCGATCCACATGCACAGCATCAGATGGATGAACAATCAGCCAATCCCCATGCCGGGCACGACATGCCGCCGAAGCCTTCCGAGTCGACAGATCCGCACGCCGGCCACCAGATGCCTTCGGCTCCGACAAAGGACGCGCAGGTCCATGCCCATGCCGGACATGAACCCGGCATTCCCGATCCGCCGGTCGGGCCGCCATCGGCGGCGGCATTGGGTGGCCCCGCTCATGCCGCCGATGCCATTTTCGGTTCGCCGGCAATGGCTCCGGCGCGCGAAGTGACCCGCAAGGAGCATGGCGATATCAAAAGCACCATGATCCTGATCGATCAGCTCGAAGCGGTCATCGGCAAGGGCAAGGACGGTTATGCGTGGAACGCGCAGGGCTGGTACGGCGGCGATATCGACAGGCTCTGGGTCAAGACCGAGGGCGAAGGCAGCTTCGGCGAAAAGCTGGAGAGCGCCGAAGTGCAGGCGCTTTGGAGCCGTGCGCGCGACCCGTGGTGGAACCTCCAGACCGGCGTCCGTCACGATTTTCGTGCCGGACGGGATCGAAGCTATGCCGTGCTGGGTGTGCAGGGCCTTGCTCCCTATTGGTTCGAAGTCAACGGAGCCCTGTTTCTATCGGACAAGGGCGACGTCACCGCGCGGGTCGAAGCGGAATATGACCTGCGTCTGACACAGAAGCTGATCCTCCAGCCCGCAGCCGAATTGAACTTCGCCGCGCAGGACGTTCCCGAACTGGGCATCGGCTCCGGCCTCTCTACCGCCGAGTTGGGGTTGCGCCTGCGCTACCAATTCGTGCCCGAATTCGCACCCTATGTCGGCGTGAATTACGAGCGCGCTTTTGGCGACACTGCCGATTTCCGGCGCACGCGGGACGAGAAGAGCGGAGGATGGCAGTTCCTGATCGGAATCCGCTCCTGGTTCTGACGGGATAATATTTCCGGACCGGCCCGTCTCATTGAGGCAGGTCGGTCCTCCTGCCTTCGCGTGACACGCTGTTCTTGAGCGGGGTAAGGTATCTCTATGGATATCTAAAATTGAGATGCCGCAACACCGCGTGAGATAAAATAGAGTTATGACATTTTGGGCAATCGCCAGTTGCGAATCAATCGCAACAAACTTAGGGCTTATGCGCCTGAACATCCGAAGGGGTCCATCTGTGTCGATACGTTTTGCTGTTTCTGCTTTGCTGGGGGCCGTCCTTCTGGCCGGCTGCTCTGAACGCAACGGGGAGACTGCCGCCCCCGAGGTGAATCTCTATTCGGCTCGTCGCTATGATAGCGACCTGCCTCTCTATGAGCGCTTCACTCAGGAAACGGGAATCAAGATCAATCGGATCGAAGGCAATGCCGACCAGCTGATCGCCCGCATGAAAAGCGAAGGCGCCAACAGCCCAGCGGATCTGTTCATCACGGCCGATGCCGGCGCGCTCTGGCGGGCCCAGCAGGCCGGGTTGCTCCAGCCCGTCCAGTCCGAGACGCTCGATGCCCGCATCCCGGCCAATCTGCGCGATCCGGACGGTCATTTTTATGGCTATATGCGCCGCGCGCGCGTCGTCGCCTATGACAGCAGCAAGGTGCGCCCGGAGGGGATTGACGATTATGCCAAGCTCGCCGGGCCGCGTTTCAAGGGCAAGCTTTGCGTACGCTCATCCGACAGCATCTATAATCTGTCGCTGGTCGGGGCGATCATCGAGGCGGAGGGCCCCGAGAAAGCTGGCGCATGGGTGCGCGGTATCGTCGCCAACATGGCGCGTCCGCCCGAGGGTGGCGATCGCGACCAGATCCGCGCGGTGGGTGCGGGCGTTTGCGAGATCTCGCTGACCAACAGCTATTATTATATCCGCATGGCCAATGGCGACAATGCGGGCGACCGCAAGGTGACCGAGCACGTCAAGCTCGGCTTCCCCAGTCTGACCGGGCAGGGCGCGCATATCAACATTTCGGGCGGCGGCGTCGCGGCCAACGCACCCAACCGGGAAAATGCCGTGCGGCTGCTGGAGTTTTTCGCATCGGCCGAGGCGCAGCGTCATATCGCCGCCAATAATAATGAGTTCCCGGCCTCTCCGGATGTCGCGCCGCCCGCACCGGTCGATGCCTATGCGGACTTCACGCCGAACCCGATGGCGGTTTCCGCTTTCGCCGCTCGGCAGCCCGAGGCGCAATCGCTGATGAGCGAAGCGGGGTGGCGATAAGCGCGGGATGGCGATAACGCGATTGCCCGGCGCCGCGCGCCGCCGCGTCGCCGTGTTGCCATGGCTCGCGGCGTTCGCCGGACTGGCGGCGATCCTGCCGCTGGCCGGCGTCGTCGCGGCCGCACTGTTCGGCGAGACGGCAGACATCGCCCTGCGCGATATCTTCCGTTACGCCGCGACATCGGCATGGCTGGCGCTTCTGGTTGGTCTGGCGACGGCGTTCCTGGGCTCGCTCGCGGCCTGGCTGGTCGTCATGCACCGCTTTCCGGGGCGCGATCTGTTTGCGTGGGCACTGGCCCTGCCGCTCGCCGTGCCCGCCTTCGCGCTGGCCTATGCCTATGCCGATCTGTTCGACGTCGCCGGGCCACTGCGCATGTGGCTGCGGGCGGGGCCGGGCTTTGATCTGCCGTTCGGGATGCGCGGTCTGGGCGGCGCGGTGTTCGTGCTCTCCTGCGCTTTCTATCCCTATGTCTATCTGGCGATGCGCGCCGCCTTCCTCAACCAGTCGGTCAATGTGCTGGAAGCTGCGAAGATGCTGGGCTGCGATGGCTGGCGCGCCTTATACCATGTGGCGCTGCCGATGGCGCGCCCGGCACTGGCGGCCGGCGTTGCGCTGGCGGTGATGGAAACCCTTGCCGACTATGGCGCGGTGCAGTTCCTCAGCGTGCAGACGCTGACCACCGGCGTCGTGCGGGCCTGGTCGGTCTATGGCTCGACCGTCAGCGCCGCCCGTTTTGCACTGCCGCTGCTGGCCGTCGCCGCCCTGCTGTTGTGGATCGAGCGGCGCGGCCGCAAGGGGCGCACGCATGAGGCCGGCAATGCCCGCTGGCGCGCCGTGCAGGTGAAGCCGCTGGCCGGCGCGCGCGGGTTGGCTGCCACCGGCTTCTGCCTGCTGCTGCTCGTTGCCGGACTGTTGCTGCCAGTGGGCTGGCTGCTCGTGACCGGCCTCAATACCAGCCCCGACTGGCCCCGTTTGCTACTCGCCGCCAGCCATAGTCTGGGGCTCGGCATTGCCGGGGCGCTCGTCACCGTTGCGCTGGCGACGATGCTGGCGCTTGGCACGCGGCGCCTGCCCATGGCCGCGCGCATCGCCAGCCTTGGCTATGCGACGCCGGGCGCGGTGATGGCGATCGGCTTGCTCGCCTCGGCCGGCATCGTCTGGAATCTGCTGCCGGGCTCGGGCTATGTCATCGGCATCATGCTGCTCGTCTATGCCTATGCCGCGCGGCTGATGGCGGCGGCGCTGGAGCCGATCGACGCCGGGCTGACCCGTGTGACGCCTTCCATGCTCCATGCCGCGCGGATGCTCGGGCGGACGGAAACCGGCGGCGCCCTTGCCGTCGAGCTGCCTGTGGCGCGCGGCGCGATGTTCACTGCGGGCCTCATCGTCTTCATCGATGTGCTGAAGGAACTGCCCGCGACCCTGATCCTGCGGCCGTTCAATTTCGATACGCTCGCCGTCAGCGCCAATAATTATGCGCTGGACGAACGGCTGGAACAGGCGGGCGCACCCTCGATCCTGATCATCCTGCTCGCGCTGCCGGCGGTCATCTGGCTGACGCGAAAAATTGCGCTTTCGCGGCCCGGCTCCTAAGCGGATGGCCATGTCTTCCGCCACACTTGCCGCGCGCGGCGTCTCGCGCTTCTATGCTGGTCGCCATGCCGTTGCGGAGGCGAGCCTTGATCTGCGGGCTGGCCGCATTGCCTGCCTGCTGGGGCCATCCGGCTGCGGCAAGAGCACGCTGCTGCGCCTGATCGCCGGGCTGGAGCCGGTCGACGCCGGAGAGATCAGCATCGGCGGCGTCCTGATGTCCGCACCGGGCGTCGTCACCCCGCCCGAGGCACGCGGGGTTGGGCTGGTGTTTCAGGATTTCGCTTTGTTCCCGCATCTCAGCGTGGCGGATAATATCGGCTTTGGCCTGAAGACCCTGCCAGCCGAGCAGCGCCGCGAGCGCGTTGCGGCGCTGCTCGCGCGCTTTCATCTGGAGGCCCTTGCCGGCGCCTGGCCGCACACGCTGTCCGGCGGCGAACAGCAGCGGGTCGCCATCGCGCGGGCACTGGTGCGGGCGCCTTCGGTGCTGCTGCTCGATGAGCCGTTTTCCGGTCTGGACGGACAGTTGCGGGCCGCCGTGCGGACATCGGCCCTTACCGATCTGCGTGCTGCCGGTGCCGCCGTGCTGATCGTGACGCATGATCCGCAGGAAGCGCTGCTGATGGCGGACGACCTCGTGCTTATGTCGGCGGGGCGCATTCTGCAAACGGGCCGCCCGCAGGATTGTTATTTGCGGCCGGTCTCGCTTGCGGCGGCTCGGTTGCTGGGAGAGGCGGAAGATTTGCCGGCACGGATTGAAAATGGCGTGGCCCACACCGCTTTCGGTGCCGTGCCGGCGCCCGGCATGGCTGATGGCGCGGGCCGGGTGATGGTCCGCCCGGAAGCGCTTGGCTTTGATCCGTCCGGCGCGCCCGTGGAGATTGTCGACATCGCGTTCGGCGGCAGCTTTCATTCCGTTACCCTATCGTCGCAGGGCGTCATCATGACTGCCCGAACAGTTGCGCCTCCGCCGCCGGTCGGCACAAGAACTGGAGTATCTCTCGACCCAATGCGGACAGCTGTTTATCAAGGAGAGTGACCACGGCGCCCATCATCGCGTGAGATGAACATGGTAGTGCCACGGAACCTCGCCCGAGCGACCCTCTACGCGAACCGATTACCTACAGGGACTTTGAACTGCGGTAAGCGCCAGGCGAAATCGGATCTGCCAGGCGTGCGTTAATGAAAATTCCTCGATTTGAGCCTGAGCGCCCTTTTATGGTGATCGGCGCCGCGCAAGCCCGCCATCACGGCGGCCGATCGCGGGGATCGTCGGTCGCTCCAAACCGCGCACCGTCATCGAAGTTGCCGAGGTGCGACCGCGAGGAGGTGAATCCGGTGCTGCGCGCATTGCGCGAGAACGGCATCGAGGTGACCGCGCTCCACAATCATATGCTTGATGACGAACCCCGGCTGTTTTTCATGCACTTCTGGGCAAATGACGACGCGCAGAAGCCGGCCCACGGGCTTGCCGCCGCGCTCGGTCATGTCGCCATCGCAACCAACTGAAACGCGGTCTTGTCAGAGATATTTAGCCAGCTCGCCGAGCTTGGCCAGATCATCGCGCGCCGCCTTCGGCAGCGGCCCGACCAGTTCCTCCAGATGATGCTCGATATGGTCACTCACCAGCAGCGTCTTGGTCTTGTCGAGCGCGGCGATCACTGCCTGCATCTGCTGGGCGGTCTGGAGGCCGTCCCGGCCTTCCGTAACCATTTCGAGTATTTTCGCGTGGTGGCCCTGTGCACGCTTCAGGCGGTTTATGAGGTCGGGATTGGCGGCATGGCTCATGGCCTGCGCATAGCAGAGGGTATTCCTCTATCCTATCCCCCTGGAGGGGATAATCATTATTGATTATCCTCCGCTCCGCCTGTAATCAAAGAGCGTGGTCAAGCTGTCGCAACTTCTGCCGTTACGGCTTTGCTCGATGCTTTGCATCGCGCTGACGCTTGTTTTTGCGGGCGCGAGCATGACTAGTATCGTCGATCGCGTTCAACATGAGGCTGGAGTGACCGCCGATCATGAGCATCTTCCGCTCAGCATCATAGCCTTCGACGCAAGCGACCACGACGGTGGGCATCCCGAAGCAATGACCCCCGACGATAGCGGGAAGGCTCCGGGCCATCAGCCCGACGTTGAGCACCATCATCATGGCGATACCGGATCAGCGCTGCCCGCTCCTATGGCACAAGGCCAAGCCGGGGCTTTCCTGGCATCGTCATTACAGCCACCCATGGCTGACGACCGATCGGCTGGCGTCCTGGTTCACGGCCCCGAACGTCCTCCCAAGAGCTTCACGATTCGCACTTAGAGCCGCTGCGTCGACATAGGCGCGGCTTTCGCTACGCCTGTTCGTGAGGCCGATTTGTCATGCTTTCAGTTTTCGTTGCGCGCCAACCGGTGCGCTTGCGGCGCGCGCTTGCGATAGGCGCGGCATTAGCTGCTCTGTCCGCTCCATCCCCCGGAGTGGCGCAAGATATGAGTCTATCCGACGCGCTGTCGAGGGTTGCTATTGGCGACCCCGCCGTGGCGGCCAACGCCGCGCGTCTCCAGGTGGCCGATGCCGCCATAACCCAGGCCGATGTGCGGCCGCGCGATGTCGTCGGCGTCGATGCCGAGGACTTCGCCGGGACCGGCCCCTATTCGCCGCTTGATCGCTCGCAAACCACGGCCTGGTATGAGCGCACCTGGGAGCGCGGTGGCAAGCGCGAAGCGCGTATTGGCGCCGCACGGTCCGATATTGGCATCGTCTCGACACGCAACCGGCTTCGGATGCTGGACCTTATGGCGCAGGTGCAGGCCGCGTGGGTCGAGGCGCTGGCCACCGAGGCCGCCATCTCGATTGCCGAGCAAAGGCTGGCCGCCGCGCAGCGCGTGGCGACGGAGACAAACCGCCGGGTCGTCCGCGCGCTCGATCCCCTGTTCGCGGCAGAGCGAGCAAAAACCACCGTGGCGCAGGCGCGGATCGCGCTCGATCAGGCGCGCGAAAATGCCCGGATCGCTCGGGTCACGCTGGCCTCCTATTGGGGCGGCACCGCAGATTATAGCCTCGACGCGTCGCCGTTCGACAAACTGGAGACGGCCGCGGTTGCGGGAGATGACAGCCCCGACCTTGCGTTGCTTGCCGCCGAGCGGGGTGCGGCCGGAGCGCGGGTACGCCTCGCCGAAACCGGCAATGTCGGCGATCCCACGGCACGCGTCGGTGTCCGCCATTTCGGGCAAGGCAATGACGTGGCGATCATGGTCGGCGGTTCGATCCCGCTCGGCAACCGCGCAGCCAATCGCGGCAATGTCGCGCGCGCCAATGCCGAAGCCCATGCGGCCGAAGCCGAGATTGCCGTCACGCGGGTCCAGATCGGACGGGAAATTGACCGGCTTGTGGCAGAGCGTGCGTCACTCGCGACCGAAATCGCGCGGATCGAAGGTGAAGTGCTACCGAGTGCTGAACGTGCGGTGGCTCTGGTACGCGATGGCTTCGCCCGTGGCGGCACGGCCTTCTCCTTCCTCGAAGTCAATCAGGCGGGACAAACGGTGGTCGATGCCCGGTCCCGCCGCGTCGAGCTGCTGCGCCGCTTCCATCTCGCAGGCGCCCGGCTCGACCGACTGACTGGCCGTCACGCCTCCCTTCTCGCCAGCGCGGAGAACCGCCGATGACACGATCTCTTATTTTCGCGGGCTCGCTGCTCGCTGTTGCCCTTCTCGCCGGCTGCGGCGAGCCTTCCAAGACCAATGAAACATCCGAACCCGCGGCGGCGTCGGCGGCCGCCGATTATGAACGCGGGCCACATCGCGGGCGGATGCTGCGCGACGGCGATTTCGCGGTCGAAGTGACGATCTTCGAGGATGGCGTCGATCCTGAGTTCCACGTCTATGCCTACAGGAACGATAAGCCGGTGGCGCCGGGAGACGTGCAGCTTTCCATCGAGCTGGCGCGCCTCGGCGGCAAGGTCGACCGCTTCGCCTTCACCCCGCAGGAGGCCTATCTCCGCGGCGGCGGGGTGGTGATCGAGCCGCACTCGTTCGATGTGAAGGTGCGCGCCGTCGAGGGCGGGCGCACGCACAACTGGAGCTATGCCTCCTATGAAGGGCGGACCACGATCGCCGCGCAGGCAGCGCAGGCCGGTGGGGTGCGTTCTGAACGCGCCGGTCCCGCGACCGTAGCTGAGCTGATCGACATGGCGGGCCGGATCGAGATTACGCCGGAAGGTAAAGCCGACGTTCGCGCCCGGCTCCCCGGTCAGATTCTATGGATAACCGGCCAACTTGGCCAGGCGGTGCAAAGGGGGCAGACCTTGCTGCGCGTCGAGTCCAGTCATTCGCTTCAAACCTACGCGGTGACGGCACCGATCAGTGGCATCATTATCGAGAAGAACGTCAATGTCGGTGACACCACCGGCGACCGGGCACTGTTTGTCATCGCCGATCCGACGAAGCTCCATGCCGAATTCTTTGTCTATCCGCGCGACGCGGAGCGGGTGCGGGTCGGCCAGCGCGTGTCCTTACGCAGCCTCTCGGGCGAAGCGAAGCTGGAGGCGGAGGTCGAAGCGGTCTTGCCAACCGCCGATCTCGCCAGCCAGACACTGATGGCGCGTGTCCATCTGCCCGCATCCGCCGCGCGGATGTTCCGCCCCGGCATGGGCGTCGAAGGCGCGTTCGCGGTCGCCTCCGCCAATGTGCCGCTGGCGGTCAGGACGAAGGCAATCCAGCGGTTCCGCGACTTCGAAGTGGTCTATGCCAAGGTCGGCAATAGCTATGAAGTGCGGATGCTGGAGATCGGGCGCCGAACGCCTGAATGGACCGAAGTGCTGGGCGGCCTTGAACCCGGCACCGAATATGTGACCGATGGCGCCTTCCTGATCCGCGCCGACATCGAGAAGTCGGGGGCCAGCCATGACCACTGAAATCGTCAGGCCCGCGCGTCCCGCGCTTCTCGAACGTCTCGTTGCCAGCGCGATCCGCTTCCGCTGGGCGGTGCTAAGCGTTGTCGCGCTGCTCTGTGCGATCGGCGTCTGGTCGTTCCAGCGCCTCCCGATCGACGCAACACCCGACATCACCAATGTCCAGGTGCAGATCAACAGCGAGGCCGCCGGTTTCTCACCGCTTGAGGCCGAACAGCGCGTTACTTTCCCGATCGAGACCGCCATCGCCGGCCTGCCGGGGCTGCAATATACCCGCTCGGTGTCGCGCTATGGCCTCAGCCAGGTGACGGCGGTATTCGCCGATGGCACCAGCATCTATTTCGCGCGCCAGCTCATCAACGAGCGGCTCCAGACCGCGCGCGATCAGCTCCCCCAAGGTGTCGTGCCGGAAATGGGGCCGATCGCCACCGGTCTCGGCGAAATCTTCATGTATACGCTGGAGGCCGGGCCGAATGCGCGCAAGCCGGATGGCAAGCCCTATACGGCCGAAGACCTGCGGACGCTGCAGGACTGGGTGATCCGCCCCCAACTCCGCAACACACCGGGCGTCACCGAGGTCAACAGCATCGGCGGCTATGAGCGGCAATATCATGTGACACCGCTGCCCGAGCGGCTTTCAGCCTATGGGCTTACGCTGGGCGATGTCGTGCGGGCACTGGATCGCAACAACGCCAACGTCGGCGCCGGCTATGTCGAACGCTATGGTGAGCAATATCTGGTCCGTGTGCCAGGCCAGGCGTCAGGGATTGACGATCTCAAGTCGATCGTCGTGACCAACCGCGGCGGCGTGCCGATCCGCATCGCCGATGTCGCCGATGTCGGCATGGGCGAGGAACTGCGCACGGGCGCCGCGACCGAGAACGGGCAGGAAGTGGTGCTCGGCACGGTCTTCATGCTCGCGGGCGAGAATAGCCGGATCGTCGCGCAAGCGGCGGCCGCGCGGCTTGAAGAAGCCGCCAAAGCGCTGCCGGCGGGCGTGAAGGCGGTGGCAATCTATGACCGCACCGATCTGGTCGAGCGCGCCATCTGGACGGTGGAGAAGAACCTGCTCGAAGGCGCGTTGCTCGTCATCGTCGTCCTGTTCCTGCTGCTCGGCAATATCCGCGCGGCGCTCATCACCGCGGCGGTCATTCCGATCACCATGCTGATGACGATTACCGGGATGCTCCGCACGGGCGTCTCGGGCAATCTGATGAGCCTGGGCGCGCTCGATTTCGGCCTGATCGTCGACGGCGCGGTCATCATCGTCGAGAACTGCCTGCGCCGGTTCGGTGAGGCGCAGCACCGGCTCGGTCGCCTGCTCGAGCGCGACGAGCGGTTCACGCTGGCGGCCTCGGCGACGTCGGAGGTAATCCGTCCGTCGCTGTTCGGTATGCTCATCATCGCCCTGGTCTATGTGCCGATCTTCGCGCTCTCCGGCGTCGAAGGAAAGATGTTCCACCCGATGGCGATCACGGTCGTCATGGCGCTGACCTTCGCGCTGATCCTGTCGCTCAGCTTCGTGCCGGCGGCGGTGGCGCTGTTCGTGACCGGCAAGGTCGAGGAGAAGGAAAGCCGGCTCATGGTCTGGGCGCGCAAGGCTTATGCCCCCGCGCTCGATGCGGCCCTGCGGCTGCGCGTTGCATTCGTCGTCGGCGCGGTGGCATTGGTGGCGATTGCCGGATTGGCGTCCACGCGAATGGGCTCCGAGTTTATCCCCAATCTCGACGAGGGCGACATCGCGCTGCATGCGCTGCGCATCCCCGGCACCAGCCTCACTCAGGCGATCGACATGCAGACCGCGCTTGAAGCCAGGCTCAAGCAATTCCCCGAAGTCGAGCGGATCGTCTCGAAGATCGGCACCGCCGAGGTGGCGACCGATCCGATGCCGCCGTCGGTGGCCGATACCTTCATCATGCTCAAGGATCGCAAGGACTGGCCTGACCCGAGGAAGTCCCGCACCGAGTTGGTCCGCGAGATGAACGCGGTCGCACAGACCATCCCCGGCAACAATTACGAGTTCACCCAGCCCATCCAGATGCGGTTCAATGAGCTGCTTTCCGGTGTGCGGGCGGACGTCGCCATCAAGATATTCGGCGACGATCTCGATCAGCTCCATGAGATTGGACAATCGATCGAAGGCGTGGTGAGCGGCATCGAAGGCGCGCAGGATGTGAGCGTCGAGCAGGTGACGGGCCTGCCGGTCCTCCAGATCACGCCCGACCGGCCTGCGCTGGCCCGTCTCGGCCTCAACATCGGCGACATTCAGGATGTAGTGGCGATCTCGATCGGTGGCACGCAAGCAGGCCAGATATTCGAGGGCGACCGGCGCTTCCCGGTGATCGTGCGGCTGCCCGAGAACATCCGCAGCAAGGCCGACGAGATCGGCCGCTTGCGCATCCCGCTTGGCCAGACTGGCGCCGACCCGCGTGGGTTCGTACCGCTGGCCGACGTGGCGCGGGTCGAAGTCGTGATCGGCCCCAACCAGATCAGCCGCGAGGATGGCAAGCGCCGCGTGGTCGTCACCACCAATGTGCGCGGGCGTGATCTCGGCTCCTTCATCGAGGAGTTGCGGGAGAAGGTCGATGCGGGGGTCGAAGTCCCGTCCGGCTATTGGGTGAGCTATGGTGGCACGTTCGAACAACTGATCTCGGCCGCCGAACGGCTGCGCCTGGTTGTGCCCGCCACGCTGCTGCTGATCTTCGGCCTGCTCTATGCCCTGTTCCGCTCGGGCAAGGATGCCGCGATCGTGTTCTCCGGCGTGCCGCTGGCGCTTACCGGCGGTGTCGCGGCGCTGCTGATCCGGGGGATGCCGCTCTCGATCTCGGCGGGGGTCGGGTTCATCGCCCTGTCGGGTGTGGCGGTGCTCAACGGCGTGGTAATGCTGAGCTTCATTCGCCAGCTCCGCGAGACAGGCGGCAACCTTGAAGGCGCGATCCGCGAAGGCGCGCTGACAAGGCTGAGGCCGGTGCTGATGACCGCTTTGGTGGCGAGCCTCGGGTTCGTGCCGATGGCGTTCAATGTCGGTGCCGGCGCCGAGGTGCAGCGACCACTGGCGACGGTGGTGATCGGCGGCATCATTTCTTCGACCCTGCTGACCCTGCTGGTGCTGCCGGCACTCTACCGCATCGTGCATGGCCGGGCGGCGCGCGCCGAAGATGAACCCCCATCCCCCAACACGGCCGGGGCGGAGGTCTGAGCCATTTGCC
>VMTF01000091.1 GCA_013791705.1 Sphingomonadales bacterium
CCCCCCCCACGGGGCGGGGCCCCCCCCCGCCCCCCCCCCCCCCCCCCCCCCGCAACCCCCCCGTGGGGGGGGGGGGGGGGGGGCGCCGGGGCTGGTGCCGCAAGGTCAAGCCGGAGGGCTTGGCCGCACTAAGCAAAAAACTGCCGCAAGGCGAACCCGGACGGGTTCGCCGCACCAATCAAAACTGCATTCGCGTTACGGAACTGGCGCTGGCCCCGCCATCGGCATCAGGGTTGGCTTCGAGGAACTGCCAGTTGAGCACCGTGGCGAACAGCAGCCACGCAAGATAGGGCACCAGCAGCAGCGCCGCCGGCATCCGCACCCGCCAGAACGCCGCGATGGTGGCGAGGACCGCGACATCGAGCACGACCAGCAGCCACAGCGCCTTGGTCATCTCGTGCAGCCCGAAGAACAGCGGCGACCACGCGAGGTTGAGCAGGCGCTGGACGAAGAACAGCGCGATCGCGAGCCCGCGCCCCGGAGCGCCGCGCGCGGCGGCGACCATGGCGACCGCGAGGCCCATCACGATGTAGAGCACCGTCCAGACGATCGAGAATGTTTCCGGCGGCGGGTAGAGCGCGGGCTTGGCCAAGTCATTGAACCAGAGATTTGTGGCGACGTTGCCCGACACCAGAGACGATACGAAGCCGCCCAGCACTACTATCGGCACCAATACCAGTGCCCAGCGCAGGAACGAGGCCCGCAACTGGCCGGGTGACGCAAGCTGATTCATGGAACCTCGCTGAAAAGACTTCATTCCGGCCGGAGTGATTCGGCCCCCCTACCCGCCGATATTGGCGGGGGCATCGCCGACTGGCAACTTACTCCAAAGAGGCATGGCCCGGCATGGGACGCAACCGGATCGGACCGAATTCAGATCCGCTCGGCCACGATGAGGAATTCGACGTTGCCTTCGGGGCCGGTGATCGGGCTTTCGACGATCCCGTCGATCCGCCAGCCGCCCGCTTCGAGCCATTCGCGGACTTCGCCGCAGACCCGCGCATGGAGCGCCGGATCGCGCACCACGCCCCCTTTGCCCACTTCGCCGCGCCCGACTTCGAACTGCGGCTTGATCAGCGCGACCAGGCGGCAGCGCGGCGCCGCCAGCCGCAGCGGCACCTCCAGCACCTTGGCGAGGCCGATGAAGCTCGCATCGCAGACCACCCAGTTGCACGGCGCATCGATCTGCGCGGGCGTGAGGATGCGGGCGCTGGTCTGTTCGAGCACGGTGACGCGCGGATCCTGCCGGAGCTTCCAGGCGAGCTGGTTGGTCCCGGAATCGACCGCGAAGACCCGGGCCGCGCCCTTGTGCAGCAGGACATCGGTGAACCCGCCGGTCGAACTGCCGATATCCATCGCGGTGGCGCCGGACGGGTCCAGCCCGAAATGGTCGATCGCATGGGCCAGCTTGATCCCGCCGCGCGACACCCATGGGTGATCGCGCCCGCGCACATCGAGCGGGGCATCGGCGGGCAGCGTGTGGCCCGGCTTGGCGAGCTTGGTCTCGCCGCTGAAGACCAGCCCCGCCAGCACCAGCGCCTGCGCGCGGGTGCGGCTTTCGGCCAGGCCGCGATCGACCAGCAACTGATCGACCCGGGCCTTGGCGGCCTTCTTCGCCGCAGGACGCGTGTGGTCGGGCTGGCCGGCGGGCGGTTGCCGGCCGGCAGGCGCGCCAGCGGCGGGGCGGGGATTTTTGGGGTTGGTCATTGCGGATGCGGGCTTGTGTGAACCACGAGGCTCATTCCATACCGGCACGATGAAGGCAAATCACATCCTCTCCGCCGCCCTGCTCGTGATCGTCGCCGGGTGCGTGCCGGCGCCGCGCCCGGCTCCGGCCCCG
>VMTF01000249.1 GCA_013791705.1 Sphingomonadales bacterium
GTCGCGGATCGCGCGCTTGATCAGGTCGCTGTCGGAATGGATCATCGCCGGGGCGGACGAACCCACCGTGCGCTCGCGGATTTCGTCCCAGAGGCGCGCAAGATAATCGAAATCGCGCTTGATTTCGGTCTTGGTGCGCTGGAGGCCAGCCGTGCGGACGATGCAGCCCATCGACTTGGGCAGATCGAGTTCCGAAATGATCGATTTCAGGCGCTTGCGATCAGTCGCGGAGTTGATCTTGCGGCTGATGCCGCCACCATGGCTCGAATTCGGCATCAGCACGCAGTAGCGGCCGGCGAGGCTGAGGTAGGAGGTGAGGGCGGCGCCCTTGTTGCCGCGTTCTTCCTTCACGACCTGGACGAGCAGCACCTGACGGCGATGGATGACGTCCTGGATCTTGTAGCGGCGACGCAGCGCCATGCGCTTCGCGCGCAGTTCGTCGGCTTCCTTGGCGTGGCCGCGTCCGCTTCCGCTGCCCTGGCGGCGGCGGCCGCGATGCTGGCGGCCGTTGCTGCCGGTGGCGGATTCGGCGGCTTCCTCGCCGTCATGATCGAACCCGTCCTCGACGTGGCCGGCCTCGATCGTGGCGACTTCGTCCTTTTCGGACGTGTCGATTTCGGTAACGCCGCCGAATTCGTCGTCGTCCTGATCGTCGTCGTTATCGTCGTGGCCATGCTCGTGCGTGGTTCCGGCGAGATCGTCGGCGAGGGTTTCGCCGAGTTCGTCGTCACCGACGAAATCCTCTTCGCCTTCCGCTACCGCGCGCAGGGCGGCTTCTTCCTCCGCATGCTCGGCCTCTTCGGCGAGCAGGCGTTCGCGATCCTCCTTGGGGATCTGGTAATAATCCGGGTGGATTTCGCTGAACGCGAGGAACCCGTGGCGGTTGCCGCCGAAGTCTACGAAAGCGGCCTGGAGCGAGGGTTCGACCCGCGTGACCTTGGCCAGGTAAATGTTGCCCTTGATCTGCTTGTGTTCGGCAGATTCAAAGTCGAACTCTTCAATCCGATTGCCAGTGAGCACCGCTACCCGGGTTTCTTCCGGGTGGCGCGCATCGATCAGCATGCGCGTTGTCATTCAAATATCTCCAGGCGCGCCGCTGCCTTGCCGCGAACGGCAGGGGGGCGCGATCATGTGTGTGACCGCCATTGCGCACCTTCTTCTTAAGGGGGCGCGGGGCGGAAGGGTGGATTGTGGTATTCGCGTCTGCTGGATGGAGAAGGCGCGGCGAAATCGAACGCGCGTGAAAGTGTGATCCGCCCACTCCTGCAAGCACCATCGCCCGCATGGGCGCCGGTAGGCAGGACGGTGAGGGACTTCTCATAACCAGCATCAACTCGTTTGGGCCAGGCCTTGAAAACCCGGTAAGTCCGGGTGGTTCCTTTGGCGATCCACTGGATAATCACGGCCCGGGCCAAAGACTTGGCGCCTGAGCGGTGCGGGAGGATCGCGGCAGGTCTGCCCCGGGTCCGTGGGCGTAGCATCGCTTGCGGGGAACGGCAAGTTTGTTGCGAGCCGGTTACAGCAACGGTGGAGTTCCCGGTTCGCGATGCGCCGAACCGATTGCGGCATAGCCTCGGAAGCCTTAACGAGCCATGCATGAGCCCCCCCGCAAGCCCGCTTGCAAAACCCCCGCTTGCCGGTGTGATCCGTGTGTTGCCGGTGCTCCTGCTGGTGCCGGCCGTGCTGGGCGTTTACGCCGCGATGGTGGCGGTGGACCGCGCCTCCGAGGCGGCCGGACGGGCGCGCGGGCGGGAGTATGTGGTTCGCCTGCCGCTGCCTGCCGCCGGTGGCCAGATCGGTTTGCCGCCGATCGCGGGTCCGCTCGACGCGAGCCGGCCACTGGTGGTGATCGACGCCGGCCATGGCGGGCACGATCCCGGCGCGGGCACCGGCGCGGTCAGGGAAAAGGACGTGACGCTTGCGCTGGCGGCTGCGCTGCGGAGCAGGTTGCTGGCTGACGGCGGAATTCGCGTGGCGCTGACCCGCTCCGACGATCGCTACCTGATGCTGGCCGAGCGGGCGGGCATCGCGCGGCGGCTGAACGCAGACCTGTTCATTTCAGTCCATGCCGACAGCGCGGAAAATACCGCAGCCAGCGGCGCGACCGTCTATACCCTGTCGGACCGGGGATCGAACGAGGCAGCGGCGCGGCTCGCCGCAGCCGAAAACCGCGCTGACAGCGTGAACGGAGTGCGGCTGACCGAGCAGTCCGATACGGTGAGCGCGATCCTCGTCGATCTCTCGCAGCGCGAAACCGCCGCGAAATCGCAGGATTTCGCGCAACTGATGCTGCGCGAAGGGGCAGGGCGGCTGCACTTTCGCGAGCGCGGTCTGCAATCGGCCGCGTTCGTGGTGCTGAAATCGGCGGACTTGCCGTCGGTGCTGTTCGAGGCCGGCTATATCAGCAATCCCGAGGACGAGGCGGCGCTGACCTCGGCGGAAGGGCGCGATACCTTTGCCAGCGTGGCCGCGCGCGCGATCCGGATCTATTTCGCGCGGCAACTGGCCGGCTGATGAGCAGCGAGCATCGCGCAATCAGCCGGCAGGGGCGCAAAGCGGCTGGCATCGCGCCGAACCACCGTGCTAGAGGCTCGCGCAATCATGGCTGATGATACTCCCCAACGGTCGGAATCCGGCCAGCCGACATCTTTCCGGCAGGAACTGCCCCACCGGCTGCGCGGCCTGTTCGCGGGGGCGTGGGACCGCGTGACGAGCCTGTGGAGGAAGCGCCTGCTGGTCCGCATTGCCGCCGGACTGTTCGGGCTGTTCATCGCCCTCTACCTGTTGATGTGGGTCACGATCGGGCGGAACCTGCCTTCGGCCGAGAGCCTGCTGACTTATCAGCCGCCGTTGCCGACGATGGTGCGCGGCGCGAACGGCGAGATCGTCTATTCCTATGCGCGCGAGCGGCGGGTGCAGTTGCGGTTCGTGGATTTCCCCAAGCCGGTGCTCGACGCGTTCCTGTCAGCCGAGGACAAGACGTTCTGGACTCATGGCGGGGTGGATATCGCCGGTCTGGCCGGGGCGGTGGTTGATTACGTGACGAAGCTCGGTTCGGGCGAGCGCGCGCGCGGCGGATCGACGATCACCCAGCAGGTCGCCAAGAACATCCTGATCGGCAACGAATATTCGGTTACCCGCAAGCTCAAGGAAATGATCGTCGCGAGGCGGATCGAAGGCGTGCTGACCAAGCAGCAGATTGTGGAGTTGTACCTCAACGAGATTGCGCTCGGGCGGCAGAGCTTCGGCGTGCAGGCCGCGTCGCAGGCCTATTTCGGCAAGGACATTGATGAACTCGCGCTCCACGAGGCAGCGTTCCTGGCGATCCTGCCCAAGGCACCGGAAACCTACAGCCGGGCGAAATTTGCCGACCGGGCGCTGGAGCGGCGCAACTGGGTGCTCGACCAGATGGTCAGCAACGGCTGGGCGAGCCCGGCCGACGCGGCGCAAGCCAAGGCCCAGCCCCTCGGCCTGATCCCGCGCCGGGTCGAAAGCTATGACCCGGCGGTCGGCTACTATGTAGAGGAAGTGCGGCGGCGCCTGATCGAAAAGTATGGCGAAACCGCCGAAGACGGCCCGCACAGCGTCTATGCCGGCGGCTTGTGGGTGCGCACGTCGCTCGATCCGGCCATGCAGAAGGCCGCGCAGGATGCGCTGCGCGCAGGCTTGCTGCGTTATGGCGCGGGCAAGGGTTGGCCCGGGCCGCTCGCCTGGCTCAAGCTGGGCGAGGATGACTGGCGCGGGCAACTCGTTTCAAGCAACCTGTCGATCCACTATCAGAACTGGCGGGTCGGCGTGGTGACGCAGCGCAATGGCGCCAGCGCGACGATCGGCTTCCCGGACGGGACGACCGCGCCGCTGACCAACCTGCCCGATCCGCTCAAGCGCGGCGATGTGATCGCGGCCGCGCCGGCCGGCAATGCCTGGGCAGTGCGGACTGTGCCGGGCGTATCCGGCGGAATGATGGCGGAAAGCGCGCATAACGGCCGGGTTTTGGCGATGGTAGGCGGATTTGATGCCGGGCTGGGGGCCTTCAACCGGGCGACCCAGGCCGAGCGTCAGCCGGGCTCGACGATCAAGCCGTTCGTCTATGCGACCGCGCTCGATTACGGGATGACCCCGGCGACGATGGTGCCGGATCAATCGTTCTGCGTCTATCAGGGCGCGGGGCTGGGGGAGAAGTGCTTCCGCAACTTCGACATGCGGGGCGCGGGCGGAATCCACACGATGCGCTGGGGGCTCGAGCAATCGCGCAACCTGATGACCGTCCATGTCGCCAACGATACCGGAATGCCCAACGTGGTGCGCACCATCGCGCGCGTCGGCATCGGCAACTACAAGCCCTATCTGTCATTCGCGCTGGGTGCGGGCGAGACGACCGTGGCGCAGATGGTCAACGCCTACGCGGCGCTGGCCAACCACGGGGTGCAACATACGCAGTCGATGATCGACTATGTGCAGGACCGCAGCGGCCAGGTGATCTGGCGGGCCGATGCCCGGCAGTGCACCGGGTGCAACATGGCGCAATGGGATGGCAAGCCAATGCCGCGCCTGGCGCAGCGCGGCCGTCAGGTGCTCGACGCGCGGACCGCCTACCAGGTCGTCCACATGCTTGAAGGCGTGGTCCAGCGCGGCACCGCGACCGTGCTGCGCGACCTTGGCCTGCCGCTGTTCGGCAAGACCGGGACGACCTCCGGGCCGACGAATGTATGGTTCATGGGCGGATCGCGCGACATCGTCGGCGGGGTCTATATGGGCTATGACCAGCCGCGCGCGATGGGCGGATATGCGCAGGGCGGCACATACGCCGCGCCGATCTTCAAGCAGTTCGTCACGCAGACCCGCGAGCGCTGGAGCCGCACGCCGATTTCCGCGCCGTCCGACGTCCGCATAGTGAAGATCGACCGGGCTAGCGGCAAGCGTGTGTTCGAGGGTGAGCCGACCGACGATCCCCGCTCGGCAATCATCTGGGAAGCCTTCAAGGCCGATACCGAGCCGCCCCGGGCAACCCGGCTGGACCAGCTTGCGGCTCAGCGCGATGCCATTGTGAACGCGATCAGGAAACTGCGGCAGGCCGAGAGTGCCCAGGCCGATGGCGGCATGAAGGAAGAGGCCGGGGCCGACTTCGTCGAGCAGCAGGGCGGGGTTTACTGAGGCACGGCCAGGCTTTGGCGCGTGGCCTTCGACAAGCTCAGGCTGAGCGGGTCCATTGTGATCCGGCCCTAGTTCCGCTCATGCCGAGCCTGTTGAAGAACACTCGTCGGCGCCAGCCCGGCGAGCCTCCAAGGCAAGCCGGGCAGCGGCAAGACGGGCACTGGACGGGCGGACCGAATCGCGACACACTCCGTTCATGATCAACCGTCTCATCCCCCCGCTCGCCGCGCTGCTGGCGCTGGTTCTGCCCGCCGCCGCCTCGGCCGAACTCCCGGTGGGGACGGCCGCTCCGGCGTTCACCACGCAAGGGGCGATCGCGGGCAGGACGTTCGGCTTCGACCTCAAGAAGGCACTGCGCAGCGGGCCGGTCGTGCTCTACTTTTTCCCCAAGGCGTTCACGCAGGGTTGCACGCTGGAAACCCGCGCCTTCGCTGACGCGAGCGATCAGTTCAAGCAGGCCGGGGCAACGATCATCGGCATGTCGGCCGACCCGCTGCCGATCCTGCAGAAATTCTCTACCGAGGCCTGTCGCGGCAAGTTCGCGGTTGCCGCCGCGTCACCGAAGATCGTCAGCGCCTATGACGTGGACCTCAAGCGCGGCGGCGTCTCGACCGGACTGACCACCCGGACCAGCTATGTGATCGCCCCGGATGGCCGGATCGTGATGGCCCATGCCGACATGGACTGGCGCGAGCACGTCAAGCTGACGCTGGCAACGGTTCAGGGGCTGCGCGGGAAGTAGGCGAACGGAGCAGTCGGCCGTGGCAGATCAAAGCGAGCGCCAGCCCGGGCGGGCTCAGGGTCGGGCGAGCTAAACGACGGGCCGGGCCTGTCGCCGCAAGCGACGCATGGCGAGCAGCGCGCTGCCTTCCTTTCCTTCTCGTCAGCTTTACAAAAGGCCGTGCTTCGCTAAGCGGGGCCGCTCGAATTTTGCGGAGTGTAATGTCATGCGTGCCGAAGGGCAGGCTCATATCGACCGGATCGGGGCGTCGCTGGCGCTGGTGCGCAAGTTCCTCGTGTGGGACAGCGCGCTGCGGCGGCTCGACGAGCTGAATGCGCGGGTGGAAGATCCCGGCCTGTGGAACAATCCCAAGGAAGCCGAGGCGGTCATGCGCGAGCGGCGGCGGCTGGAAGCGGCGGTCGGCGCGGTCAACGCGATCTCGCAGGAAATGGCCGATGCGATCGAGTTCATCGACATGGGCGAGGCCGAGGACGACGAGGACACGGTGAACGAGGGGCTGGCGAGCCTGGCCGCGCTGGCCGAGCGGGCGGATGCCGACAAGATCCAGGCGCTGCTGGCCGGCGAGGCGGACGCCAACGACGCCTACCTCGAAGTTCACGCCGGCGCGGGCGGCACGGAAAGCCAGGATTGGGCCGAGATGCTGCAGCGCATGTATGTGCGCTGGGCCGAGCGGCACGGCTACAAGGTGGAGATCGTCGATTATCACGCGGGTGAGCAGGCCGGGATCAAGAGCGCGACGCTGCTGATCAAGGGCGAGAACGCCTATGGCTATGCCAAGACCGAAAGCGGGGTCCACCGGCTGGTGCGGATCAGCCCCTATGACAGCGCGGCACGGCGGCACACGAGTTTCAGCTCGGTCTGGGTCTATCCGGTGATCGATGACGACATCGACATCGAGATCAATCCGGCCGACCTCAAGATCGACACGTACCGCGCTTCGGGTGCGGGCGGGCAGCACGTCAACACCACCGATTCGGCGGTGCGCATCACCCACGTGCCGAGCGGGATCATCGTTGCCAGCCAGAACGACCGCAGCCAGCACAAGAACCGCGCGACCGCGATGAACATGCTGAAGGCGCGGCTCTACGAGGCGGAACTGGCCAAGCGCGAGGCGGCCACCAGCAGCGAATACCAGGCCAAGACCGAGATCGGCTGGGGCCACCAGATCCGCTCCTACGTGTTGCAGCCCTATCAATTGGTGAAGGATCTGCGCACCGGGGTGACCTCGACCTCGCCCGATGACGTGCTCGACGGGGCGCTCGATCCGTTCATGGCGGCGGCACTCTCGCAGCGGGTGACCGGCGAGAAGGTCGCGGTGGAGGACGTCGATTGAGATCGGCGCGGGCGCTTTGCCTGGCGGCGGCACTGCTGCCGCTCGGGCTGGGCGCGTGCCAGGCGCCGGCGCCTGACCCGGATGCCGACCGGCCGGAAAGCGCGCGGGGCTTCCCCCGGGCGGACCGACCGGTGTCGAAGACCGGCTCGACCCAGTTCTCGACCGAGGACCAGCGCGACAAGGTGGGCGAAGCGCGAACGGTGATGGATCTTGCGCAGATCGGCGCAGGCTTGACCGTGGCCGACCTCGGCGCGGGCGAGGGCTATTATACGATGCGGCTGGCCGAGCGGGTGGGGCCGAAGGGCCGCGTGCTGGCCGAAGACATCGACGGCGACGCGATGGAGCGGCTGGGCCGCCGGGTCGAGCGTGAGCGGCTCGATAACGTATCGATCAGGACCGGGACGCCGGACGATCCGAAGCTGCCGGACAATTCGTTCGACCGCATCTTCATGGTCCACATGTATCACGAAGTGGCCGAGCCGTTCGCTTTCCTGTGGCGCTTGCGGCCTGCGCTCAGGCCGGGCGGAAGCGTGATTGTGGTCGATGTCGATCGCCCGGCCGACCAGCATGGCATGCCGCCGGCGCTGCTTTTCTGCGAATTTGCCGCTGTGGGCTTTCGCTTGGCTGAATTTGTCCGTAAGCCCGGCGTAACGGGTTATTATGCGAAGTTCGAGGCCGTGGGGCCGCGTCCAGCTCCCTCGGCTATCCGGCCCTGCAAGGCGGATGGGAGCAGGTTGGGCGCGAATGTCACAGCGGCCCAACGCGACGGAAAGTAGTGGGTGCGATGAGTTTCAAGGGACTTCAGCCAATTCTCTATGGCGGCCGCGAAGTGTGGCCACTGGTGGAGGGCGGCAAGGGCGTGGCGGCAACCAACCATGCCAGCTCGGGCGCCTGGGCGGCGGCCGGGGGGATCGGCACGGTCAGCGCGGTCAATGCCGACAGCTATGATGCCGAAGGCAAGATCATCCCGCAGGTCTACAAGGAGCTGACCCGCAAGGAACGCCACGAGCAACTGATCCGCTATGCGATCGACGGCGCGGTGGAACAGGTCCACCGGGCTTACGACATTTCCGGCGGCAAGGGCGCGGTCAATATCAACGTGCTGTGGGAAATGGGCGGCGCGCAGGCGGTGCTCGAAGGGGTGCTGGAACAGACCCGCGGGATGGTGGCGGGGGTCACCTGCGGCGCAGGCATGCCCTACAAGCTGTCCGAGATCGCGGCGCGGTTCGATGTGAACTACCTGCCGATCGTCAGCTCGGGCCGGGCCTTCCGCGCGCTGTGGAAGCGGGCCTATCACAAGGTTTCGCATCTGCTGGCGGCGGTGGTCTATGAAGACCCGGGGCTGGCCGGCGGGCACAACGGCCTGTCCAACGCCGAAGATCCGCGCAAGCCGGAAGATCCCTATCCCCGCGTCAAGGCGCTGCGCGACACGATGCGGGCCGAGGGCGTGGCGGATTCGGTGCCGATCGTGATGGCGGGCGGCGTGTGGTTCCTGCGCGAATGGGACAACTGGATCGACAATCCGGAGCTGGGCTCGATCGCCTTCCAGTTCGGCACGCGGCCGCTGCTGACCGAGGAAAGCCCGATCCCGCAGGCCTGGAAAGACCATCTGCGCACGCTCGATCCGGGCGACATCCTGCTGCACCGTTTCTCTCCGACCGGGTTCTACAGCTCGGCGGTGCGCAATCCGTTTCTGCGCAACCTTGAGGCGCGCTCTGACCGGCAGATCCCCTATTCGAAAGTTGCGGCGGGCGAGCACACCGTCCAGCTCGACGTTGGCGTGAAAGGCAAGAACTTCTGGGTCACTCCGGCCGACCTTGCCCGCGCGCGGACGTGGTTCGGCGCCGGCTTCACGGAAGGGCTGCGCACGCCCGACGACACGATCATTTTCGTCAGCCCGGCCGAGCGCGAGGTGATCCGCAAGGACCAGGCCGATTGCATGGGCTGCCTGTCGCACTGCGGGTTTTCCTCGTGGAAGGACCATGACGATTATTCCACCGGACGCCTCGCCGATCCGCGCAGCTTCTGCATCCAGAAGACCCTGCAGGACGTTGCCCATGGCGGCCCGCTGGACGAAAATCTGATCTTCGCAGGGCATTCGGCCTACCGGTTCAAGCAGGATCCGCTCTATTCCAACAATTTCACCCCGACGGTGAAGCAACTGGTCGACCGGATCCTGACCGGCGATTGAGCCGCAGCATTATCGGAATGGCAGAGGGGCCGGTGCGCGGAGCGCCGGCCCTTTTCAGTTGCGGAATTGGGGCCTGCGCTCAGTCCATCTCCCACGCGCGCTCGCCGTGGCTGGTGATGTCGAGGCCTTCGCGTTCCTCGTATTCGGAAGCGCGCATCGGCACGACGCGATTGACGCCCAGAGCGATGATCACACTGACAATTGCGGAAAACGCGGCGACCACGCCCACACCGACAATCTGGGCGACGATCTGCTTGCCCATCGTCATGCCTTCGGCATAGCCGCTGCCTCCCAGCGCAGGCGAGAGGAACGCCGCGAGCAGGATTGAACCGGCCATCCCGCCGACCCCGTGGACCGCAAAGACATCGAGCGAATCGTCGATGCGGAGCTTGAACTTGATCGTCTGGATCATCGGGTAGCAGATGGCCGCAGCAACGATTCCGAACAGGATTGCAGCACCTGGCGAGATGAATCCGGCCGCCGGAGTAACCGTGGCCAGGCCCGCGATTGCGCCTGTCGCGAAACCGATGGAGGTCGCCTTGCCAACACTTACCCGCTCGATGCCGATCCACATCAGCGCGGCGGCGCAGGCGGCGACGTGGGTGTTGATTATGGCGGAAGCGGCATCCGCCGAAGCCGCCAGTGCGGAGCCGCCATTGAAGCCGAACCAGCCGACCCAGAGCAGCGCGGCGCCTGCCATCGTCAAAGCGGGGCTGTGCGGCAACATCAGATGCTTGGGGAACCCGTTGCGCTTGCCCAGCAGAATCGCGGCGACCAGTGCGGAAACACCAGCAGTGGTGTGGACGACGATGCCGCCGGCGAAATCGAGCGTGCCGAAACTGTGCGCCAGCCAGCCACCGCCCCAGACCCAGTGCGTTACCGGGGCATAGACCGCGAGACTCCACAGCGCCGAAAAGGCGATGACCCAGCCGAACCGGGCGCGATCGACCCAGGCGCCGACCATCAGTGCCGGCGTGATTGCGGCAAAAGTCATCTGGAACAGGGCAAACGCACTTTCCGGCACCGCATAGCCTTCGCGCAGGCCGCCAAGGTTCCCGAACATGGCGGCTGTGCCCGCACCGATCCAGCCATTGGTGACCGGGCCGAAGGCTATGGTGTAGCCGACAATAATCCACAGCAGCGAGGCAACCGCGACGATCGCGCCGCCCTGCACGAGGACCGAGAGGAAATTCTTGGCCCTTACGAGCCCGCCATAAAACAGGGTGAGTCCGGGCGCGGCCATCATCAGCACCAGGGCCGACGAAATGAGGATCCAGGCGGTGTCGCCACTATCGGCCGCGCCGTTCATGCCCGCCTGAGCCTGCGCGGCGACTGGCACAAGCAACAACGATGTCGCCACCACCGTGGCGACCAGCCGAGCGATACTGCTGTTCATAAATCGTCCCTCCGCGCGCCGGGTTTCCCGGTCACGTCCCCGTCATGCGGCTTAGGGGATATTCTTGCTGCGGCGCAAGCGGTGCAGCAACGGCAAGCGCGGAAAATTGCTGCGGTGGCTATGCGGTCCTAGACCAGTCCCTCAAGCACCTGGTCGGGCGGGCGGTGACCATCGGCCCAGTAGCGGATGTTGGCGATCACCCGGTCGCCGGTTGCGGCGCGGCCTTCGTAAGTGGCGCTGCCGAGGTGGGGGATCAGCAGCACGTTCGGCAGCGCGACAAGGCGGGGGTTCACCGCCGGTTCGTGCTCGAACACGTCCAGCGCGGCGCCGGCGAGTCGGCCGGTTTCCAGAGCGTCGATCAGGGCTTCCTCGTCGATAAGTTCGCCGCGCGCGGTATTGACCACATGGGCCGTCGGCTTCATCGACGCGATCCGCGCGCCCGAGAGAATATGGTGGGTTTCGGGTGTTGCCGGACAGTGCAGCGAGAGAATGTCGGCCTCTGCCACCAGCCGGTCGAGATCGGGCTCGCAGCGGGCCGCGAGCATGTTTTCCAGGCTGGCGGGCAGGCGCTGGCGATTGTGATAGACCACATCAAGGCCGAAGCCGCGCGCCCGGTGGGCGACCGCCTGGCCGATCCTGCCCATGCCGATGATCGCGAGACGCTTGCCGCTTACCCGGTGTCCGAGCAGCAGGGACGGTGACCACCCGGTCCACTGTCCCGAATTGAGCAGCGTCAGCCCTTCGCCGAACCGGCGCGCGACCATCACGATCAGCGCCATGGTCATGTCGGCGGTATCGTCAGTGAGGACGCCGGGGGTGTTGGTGACGATGATGCGCCGCGCGCGGGCGGCGACCAGATCGATATGATCGGTGCCATTGCCGAAATTCGCGATGAGTCCGAAATTCGGCCCGGCGGCGGCGAGCAGATCGGCGTCGAGCGTGTCGGTGATCGTGGGCACCAGCACGTGCGCCTGGGCGATGGCCGCGCGCAGTTCGGCGCGGGTCAGCGGCTTGTCCGGCGGGTTGAGGCGAACGTCGAACAGTTCGGCCATGCGTGCCTCGGTTTCCGGCAGCAGCTTGCGCGTGACGACGACCACCGGCTTCACGCCAGGGGGAATCGGGGAGGTGAGCGGGCGCGGCATGGTGGCTAACAGCTAAGGGCAGGGGACAAGCAGGGTCAAGCGGCCTTGATGGACTCACGGCGGCGGGGCTATGGGACGACCATGGTATCGCGATATCTCCTGCCCGTGGGCACGCTGCTGCTGGCAGCCGCTGTCCTGCCCGGTTCGGCCTTCGCCGCTGATGACGGCGTGCCCTATTGGGCCTCGCTCCGCAGCAAGGATGTGAACATGCGCGTCGGGCCGGGCGAGGATTACCGGATCAACTTCCGGTACCACCGCGAGGATCTGCCGATGAAGGTACTGCGCACGATGGAGGGCTGGCGCCTCGTGCAAGATCCGGACGGATCGCGCGGCTGGATGCTGGCGCGTTTCCTCAAGCGCGAACGCGGCGCGATCGTGCGGGGCAAGGCCTTGGCCGCGATGCACGATGGGCCAGGAGATGGCGGCCGGCTGTTGTGGCGGCTTGAGCCCGGGGTCACCGGCAAACTGGGCGATTGTGCCGAGGGATGGTGCAAGTTCGATGTCGGCGGCCGCGCGGGCTATGTCCGCGCCGATGCGCTGTGGGGAACGGGCGCGCCCTGATCCATTCCCGGCCGGTGGGCGCGGCGCATTGGCGATTCCCGCGACTCATTCCAGCGAACTGCCGGAACTTCGCCGTCTTGCCGCCGCGCGAACCGGCGCGGCGCACGCCGAACCCTCGGACTGTTGCTTTGCGGCGGGACTTTGCGTGGCATTTGTTGCAACGCGGCAGTTCCCCCACTTGCGCCGCGTTCCCGGCGGGACTAGTGGCCATGATGCTTCTTCCGAAGTTACCTTTCGAGTCAGCCCAGAGGCGTATGCGTGGTCGACCTCTCGCAATATCTTCCGATCCTGATTTTCCTGGTCATCGCACTGGGACTGTCTGCGGCCTTCGTGTTCCTGCCGATGGGCGTTGCCCGGCTGACGGGCGCGCATAGTCCGAACGCCGAGAAGAATTCCGAATACGAGTGCGGGTTCCCCGCGTTCGAGGATCCGCGCAGCCAGTTTGACGTGCGCTTTTACCTCGTGGCGATCCTGTTCATCGTGTTCGATCTTGAAGCCGCGTTCCTGTTTCCCTGGGCGGTGAGCCTGAAGGAAACCGGGTGGACCGGTTGGGTGACGATGATGGTGTTCCTGCTCGAACTCGTCATCGGCTATGCTTATGCGTGGAAGAAGGGGGCGCTGGACTGGGAATGAACGAGATGCTTGCCAATCCCGCCGCTGGTTCCATCGTTGCGCCCGACCAGGCGTTCTTCGACAGCCTGAATAGCGAAATTTCCGACAAGGGCTTCCTCGTCACGTCGACGGAGGACTTGTTCCAGTGGGCCCGTACGGGTTCGCTGTGGTGGATGACGTTCGGCCTCGCCTGTTGCGCGGTGGAGATGATCCACGTGAGCATGCCGCGTTATGACATGGATCGCTTCGGCGTTGCCCCGCGCGCAAGCCCGCGCCAGTCCGACGTGTTGATCGTCGCCGGCACGCTGTGCAACAAGATGGCCCCGGCGCTGCGCAAGGTTTACGACCAGATGTCGGAGCCGAAGTACGTCATCTCGATGGGTAGCTGCGCCAATGGCGGCGGCTATTACCACTACAGCTATTCGGTGGTGCGCGGGTGTGACCGGATCGTTCCGGTCGACATCTATGTCCCGGGCTGTCCGCCGACCGCCGAGGCACTGCTCTATGGCGTGATGCAATTGCAGCGGAAGATCCGCCGCGTCGGCACGATCGAGCGTTGAGGGGATCGGCGTGACTGTTCTGCATTCTGCCCCGAGATTCCTGACGCCCGAGGGCCTGCTTGAAACGCTGCCCGCCGCGCTGGGCGACCAGGTCGTCGCGACCAAGGCCGAGCACGGCGAAACGGTCATCACCGTTCGCCGCGAAGTGATCGAGGACGCATTGCGCATCTTGCGTGATGGCCATGAATACCAGCAACTGATGGAAATCGCCGGGGTCGACTATCCGGCGCGGCCCGAGCGGTTCGAAGTCGTCTATATGCTGCTGTCGGTGACGAAGAACCACCGGCTGATGGTGAAGGTTTCGGCGGCTGAGAACATTCCGGTGCCGACCGTGACGACCCTGTGGCCGGTGGCCGGGTGGCTCGAACGCGAAGTGTTCGACATGTACGGGGTGATCTTCTCCGGCAACACCGATCTGCGCCGTATCCTCACCGACTATGGCTTCGAGGGGCACCCGTTCCGCAAGGACTTCCCGCTGACCGGCTATGTCGAGCTGCGCTATTCCGAGGAAGACAAGCGCGTGGTCTATGAGCCGGTCAAGCTGGCACAGGATCTGCGGTCATTCGATTTCTTGAGCCCGTGGGAAGGCGCGGACTATGTGCTGCCCGGCGACGAGAACGCGGAAACTCCGCCGCCACCACCGCCGCCGCCGCCTGCGCCCGAGGTAAAGGCCAAGGCGGAAAAGGCTCCGGTCAAAAAGGCTGCGTCCGCCAAGACGCCTGCCGGGAAAAAGCCGGCCGCACCCAAGGCCGAAGCCGCGCCGGCGAAAACCGCGACGAAGAAGGCTCCGGCCCGCAAGCCGGCCGCGCCCAAGCCGCCGAAGGGGGATAAGGCATGAGCATGCAGCTCGAGCAGTCGCCCACCACCGGCGACGAGGTGATCACCAACTACACGATCAATTTCGGTCCCCAGCATCCGGCGGCGCACGGCGTGCTGCGGATGGTGATGGAGCTGGACGGCGAGATCATCGAACGGATCGATCCGCATGTCGGCCTGCTTCACCGCGGCACCGAAAAACTGATCGAGCACAAGACCTACCTGCAGGCGCTGCCCTATTTCGACCGGCTCGACTATTGCTCGCCGCTGGCGATGGAGCACAGCTATGTCTTGGCGATCGAAAAGCTGCTGAACCTCGAAGTGCCGCTGCGCGGGCAATATCTGCGCGTGCTGTTCGCCGAGCTGACCCGTATCTGCAACCACATGCTCAACATGGGCAGCCACGTGATGGACGTCGGCGCGATGACGCCGAACTTGTGGTTGTTCGAAATCCGCGAGGATTGCCTCAACTTCTTCGAACGCTCCTCGGGCGCGCGGATGCACTCGGCGTGGTTCCGTCCGGGCGGGGTCCATCAGGACGTGCCGCTCAAGCTGCTGGCCGACATGGCCGACTGGCTCGACACCCGGCTGCCGACGCTGTTCAACGATGCGATGAGCCTCGTGATCGACAAGCGCATCTTCAAGCAGCGCAATGTCGATATCGCGGTGGTGAGCCGGGAAGACGCGCTGGCCTGGGGCTTCTCCGGCCCGATGATCCGTGCCGCCGGCATTCCGTGGGATATCCGCAAGAGCCAGCCTTACGACGTCTGTGACCGGATGGACTTCGAAATTCCGGTCGGCACCAACAGCGATTGCTATGATCGGTTCATGGTCCGCGTCGAGGAAGTGCGCCAGTCCGCCCGGATCATGAAGCAGTGCCTGGCTGAAATGCCCGAAGGGCCGGTGGCCAGTGAAGACCGCAAGGTGGTGTCGCCCAAGCGCGGCGAGATGAAGCAATCGATGGAAGCGCTGATCCATCACTTCAAGCTCTATACCGAAGGCTTCCACGTGCCCGAGGGCGAAGTCTATGTCGCGACCGAAAGCCCCAAGGGCGAGTTCGGCGTCTATCTGGTGAGCGACGGCTCCAACAAGCCCTACCGCTGCAAGATCCGCCCGACCGCGTTTTCGCACCTTCAGGCGATGGATTTCATGTGCAAGGGCCACATGCTGCCTGACGCGACCGCCATTCTCGGGGCGATCGACGAGGTGTTCGGGGA
>VMTF01000052.1 GCA_013791705.1 Sphingomonadales bacterium
CCCCCCCCCCCCCCCCCCCCCCCCCCCCCCCCCCCCCCCCCCCCCCCCCCCCCCCCCCCCACCCCCCCCGGGGGGGGCGGGGGGGGGGGGGGCCCGCGGGCCCGGGGGCCGCAAGCCCTTGGCGGATGCCGAGGGCGCACCCAACCAGGACTCGGGCCGGTGCCGCAAGGCGAACCCGGAAGGGTTCACCGGAGCAATCACAGAACCTGCATCCGCGCGGCGAGTTAGTCCCACACGGCCGGGCTCGCCGCGCCGATCAGTCCCGGCTCAAGATGCCGGTCGACCCGGTATGCCGATCCGTCCGGCCGCGCGGCCTTGCCCCCCGCCTCGTTGGTAAACAGCACGCCGGCAGCGTGATCCCACGCCAGCGTGCGCTCGAAGATCGAAACGTCGTTCTGCCCCAGCACCAGCCGGGGATATTGTTCGGCGGCGCAGCGCGGGATGTCGACCAGCGTATAGTGCGGTGCGATCTGCGTTTTCAGCGCCTGGCGCCGGTCCGGATCGGCAAAGACCAGTGAAATCGCGGCAATCGGCGGCGCCTGCCCCGAAGTGCGGGCATGAACCCGCTCGCCATCGATGAACGCTCCGCCGCCGCGTGCGGCGAGGCAGAATCGCCCGGTCAGGCAATCGTAGATCCACCCGGCAACCGTCTCGCCCTTTTCGGCGAGCGCGATCAGCACCCCGAACGGCGGCTTGCCCGCAGCGAAGTTGTTGGTCCCGTCGAGCGGGTCGACGATCCAGCACAGCGTATCACCCAGCCGGTCCAGCACGGCCGGATCGGCGTGTGCGGCTTCTTCGCCGACTATCGCGGCCTCGGGCAGCAACCGCGCGAGCCCGGCGGCCAGAATGTCTTCGGCCTCGGCATCGGCCACCGTCACGACGTCATCGGCCGCCTTGGCGGTGATTTCGTGCGCGGCCAGCATCCGGTAGCGCGGCAGGATCGCGCGCTGGGTGGCCTCTCGCATCAGCGCGTGCACGCCGGCTGTCAGTGCGTCGGTCATGACAGCGGGATCATCACCTGGGCGGCGAACCCGGGCCGCGCGGTCAGCCGGGCATACCAGTGCGCCAGGTTGGGCAAATCGGGCCGCTCGATCGGAATGGTGAAGTAGGTGTAGGCATAGACGCCCATGGGGACGTCGGCGATGCCGAAGTTTGCCCCGGTCAGCCAGGGCTGGCGCGCCAGTTCGGCGTCGAGAATGTGCATCAGGCCCGCCGCCGCCGCCGCCGAGCGGGAAATCGCGTCCGCGTCGCGCCGGTCCGGTTTGTGCCTGACGAGCCCGAGGAACGCATCGCGCTGGGCGTCGGCGAACTGGAATTGCCAGTCCATCCAGCGATCGGCGCGGCCGCGCTGCTTCGGATCGTCCGGCCAGAGGTGCGGGGCATGGCGCGCGGCAAGATAGCGCAGGATCGCATTCGATTCCCACAGGACGAAGCCATCGTCGTCAATCGTGGGGATCAGCCGGTTCGGGTTCATCGCGAGGTATTGCCCGGTGAAGCCGAACTTCCCGCCCATGTCGATCCGCTGGTGCGGCAGGCCGATTTCCTGCGCGATCCACGCGATCTTCTTGACGTTGTGCGAGTTGAGCCGGCCCCAGATCGTCAGCATCCCGGTCAACTCCGATAGTCAGCATTGATCGAGATGTAGCCATGCGTCAGGTCGCAGGTCCACACCGTCGCGCGGCCTTCGCCAAGGCCGAGATCGACTTCCAGCGAAACTTCGCGCCCCTTGAGATGCGCGGCGACCGGCGCCTCGTCATAGTCCGCCAGCGGCTGGCCTTCGCGCGCGGCCCAGATCCCGCCGAAGCCGATCGACAGGCGGTCGCGGTCGGCCGGTTCGCCCGCCTTGCCCACCGCCATGACGACGCGGCCCCAGTTGGCGTCCTCGCCGGCGATCGCGGTCTTCACCAGCGGCGAATTGGCGATGGCGAGGCCGACCTTGCGCGCCGATTCGTCACTCACCGCGCCGCTCACGGCAATTTCGATGAACTTCTGCGCGCCTTCGCCATCCTTCACCACCAGATGCGCGAGTTGGCGGCAGACGTCGGCCAGCGCCGCAGAAAAGGCGTCCGCGCCGGGGCTGTCCGCCGAGGTCAGGGGCGCGTTGCCGGCCGCGCCGGTGGCGAAGGCCAGCACCGTGTCGCTGGTCGAAGTGTCGCTGTCGACGGTGATGCAACTGAACGTGGCCAGGTTCGCGGCGGACAGGCACTGCTGCAGGAACTCCGGCGAAACGGCCGCATCGGTGAACACATAGCCCAGCATCGTCGCCATGTCGGGCGCGATCATGCCGCTGCCCTTGATGATCGCGGAGAAGGAAACCTTCACCTCGCCGATCATGGCGAAGGCGGCCACGCCCTTGGGGAAGGTGTCGGTCGTGCCGATCGTCCGCGCGGCGTCTTCCCAGCCGCAAGGCGCGGCCTCCAGCGCGGCGTCGATCCCGGCCCGCGCCTTGTCCTTGGGCAGTGGCACGCCGATCACCCCGGTCGAGGACACGAACACCTGTTCGCGCGCGCAGCCGAGCCGGCCTGCGACTTGATCCATGATCTGTTCCACCGCCTCGCGCCCGCGATAGCCGGTGAAGGCGTTGGAATTGCCGGCGTTGACCACCAGCGCCCGCGCGCGGCCTTGCACGATATTGGCCCGGCCAAGGTCCACTTCCGCGGAGCAGCACACGTTTTTCGTGAACACCCCGGCCACGGCGGTGCCTTGCGCCAGTTCGATATACGTAAGGTCGCAGCGTCCCCAGTCCTTGTACCCGGCGCGCACGATGTGCGGCGTCACCCCGGCGATCGCGGGAAGGGCGGGGAAGGGCGTGGCGAGCGGCGAGATGGCATCGGACATGGGCGAGGGACTAGCGCGCGGGCCGGTCAGGTCAAGCCACCGCTGAACGGAGCCGGCGGCAATGGGCGGGCCGGCGGGCGGCAAGTGCGCCAGGGGGATGGACGGCGCGGCTCGTCGCACCTATATCTCCACCCGCAGATGACCCGGGCTCTTCTCGCCTTTCTCGCCCTGCTGGGCCTTGTTGCGCAAGCCGCGCCGGCACAAGCGCGCGTCTGCGCGAGCGGAACGCCGATCGGGATCGTCGCGCAAACCCGCGCCGCATCGCTGGCGCTCGCGGCCCGCACGGCGGCAATCGTCCGCCCGGCATTCACCACCGGCACATGCCATCGCCCCGCTCTGGCCGAGGTGTTCCCGGTCTTGCAGGCTCAGGCGGTTGTTCCCGCCGTGCTGATTGGTGTCGACCGCGCGTCCGAATAGCGCTCCGCCGCACGTTGCTGTTTTTCGCGCGAGGCGGCCGTTCACGCCGCGCGCGCCTCCACCCCGCACCTTAATGCCGCACGATAGTCCCCACAGGGACCGGCGGCCCATCATCAGGACAAATCCATGCTCGGCACACTTGCCAAGGCCGTGTTCGGCTCATCCAACGACCGCTACGTCAAACAGCTCGCCAAGACCGTCGCCCAGATCAACGCCTACGAACCGCAATTGGTGGAATTGAGCGACGAGGAATTGCGCGCCCAGACGCTGAAGTTCCGCGAGCAGCTCGCCGGGGGCAAGAAGCTCGACGATATCCTGCCGGAAGCCTTCGCCACCGTGCGCGAAGCCTCGAAGCGGGTGTTGGGCATGCGCCACTTCGATGTGCAGATGATCGGCGGGATCGTGCTTCACCGCGGCGAGATTGCCGAGATGCGCACCGGCGAGGGCAAGACGCTGGTCGCCACGCTGGGCGTCTATCTCAACGCGATCGAGGGCAAGGGTGTCCACGTCGTCACCGTTAACGACTATCTTGCCCGCCGCGACGCGGAATGGATGGGCCAGGTCTATACGTTCCTGGGCCTCACCGTCGGGGTGATCGTGCCCAATCTCAACGAGGCGCAGCGCGCCGAAGCCTACAACGCCGACATCACCTACGCGACCAACAACGAGCTTGGGTTCGATTACCTGCGTGACAACATGAAGCACGAGCGCAGCCAGATGGTGCAGCGCGCGTTCAACTTCGCGATCGTCGACGAGGTGGATTCGATCCTGATCGACGAAGCGCGCACCCCGCTGATCATCTCGGGTCCGACCGACGACAAGTCCGATCTCTATGTCCTGGTCGATGCGGTGGTGAAGCAGTTGCCGGCGGACCTTTATGAGGCCGACGAAAAGACCAAGAGCATCATGCTCACCGAGGACGGGGTCGAATGGGCCGAGCGGCGGCTGGAAGAGGCCGAACTGCTCGAAGGCTCGAACCTCTACGATGTCGAGAACACGCAGGTCGTCCATCATCTCGATCAGGCGCTCAAGGCCAACGTCATGTTCAAGCGTGACATCGACTACGTGGTGAAAGACGGCAAGATCATCATCATGGACGAGTTCACCGGGCGCATGATGGACGGCCGCCGCTGGTCGAACGGGCTGCACCAGGCGGTCGAGGCCAAGGAAGGCGTCACGATCGAGCCCGAGAACCAGACGATGGCCTCGATCACGTTCCAGAACTACTTCCGGATGTATCCCAAGCTTGCCGGGATGACCGGCACTGCCGCCACCGAGGCGGCGGAATTCTTCGACATCTACAAGATGAATGTCGTCACCATCCCGACCAACGTGCCGGTTCAGCGGATCGACGAGGAGGACGAGTTCTACAAGAACACGCAGGACAAGTTCGCCGCGATCGCCAAGCTGATCCGCGAGAAGTACGATACCGGCCAGCCGGTCCTCGTCGGCACCGTGTCGATCGAGAAGTCCGAATTGCTGTCCGAATTCCTCAATCGCGAAGGGGTGAAGCACAACGTGCTCAACGCCCGCTTCCACGAGCAGGAAGCGCATATCGTGGCGCAGGCCGGCCGGCTCGGCGCGGTGACGGTCGCGACCAACATGGCCGGACGCGGCACCGACATCCAGCTCGGCGGCAACACCGAGTTCCGGATCGACGACGAACTGCGTGATATCCCCGAAGGCCGCGAGCGCGAGAACGCCGTCGCCCGGATCAAGGCGGAAGTCTCTGCCGAAAAGGACAAGGTCCTGGCGGCGGGCGGGCTGTGCGTCATCGCCACCGAGCGCCACGAAAGCCGCCGCATCGACAACCAGTTGCGCGGCCGCTCGGGCCGTCAGGGCGATCCGGGGCTCTCGAAGTTCTACTTGTGCCTGGAAGACGATCTGCTGCGCATCTTCGGGCCGGACACGCTGTTTTCCCGGATGATGAACTCCAACCTTGCCGATGGTGAGGCGATCGGTTCGAAGTGGCTGTCCAAGGCGATCGAGACCGCGCAGAAAAAGGTCGAGGCGCGCAATTACGACATCCGCAAGCAGGTCGTCGAATACGATGACGTGATGAACGATCAGCGCAAGGTCATCTACGAGCAGCGCGCCGACATCATGGATGCCGATACAGTCGACGATGTCGTGATCGACATGCGGCACGACACGGTGAACGCGCTGGTCGCCGATGCCTTGCCGCCGGGTTCCTACCCGGAACAGTGGAACGTCGAGGGCCTCAAGCAGCGCGTGGGCGATACGCTCGGTATCGAAATTCCCCTCGATGCCTGGATCGAGGAAGACGGGATCGATCCCGAAGTGATCGAGGAGCGCGTCCGCAACCTGTCCGATGCGCATATGGCGGAAAAGACCACCGACCAGCCCGAAGTCTGGCGCACGATCGAAAAATCGATCCTGCTCGAACGGCTCGATCACTACTGGAAGGAACACCTCGCCACGCTCGATGCGCTCCGGCAGGTCGTGTTCCTGCGCGCCTATGCGCAGAAGACGCCGATCAACGAATACAAGCGGGAGGCGTTCAGCCTGTTCGAGAACATGCTCGAAACGATCCGTGAGGATGTGACGCGCATCCTGTGCGGCGGCGAGTTCCGCTTTCAGCAGCCGCAAGACAACGCCGCTCTGCCCGAATTGCCCGCGTTCCTGGCCGGCCACATCGATCCGTTGACCGGCGAGCTGGACAGCGGCGGCCGCGCTCCCGGCGCCGAGGCGATGCTGAGCGCGCTCGCTTCCACCGTGCCGCATGGCGGCATGGGGGCGGGGGCGGCGCAGGGCGGCGATCCCTATGCCGGCCTGGGCCTGTCGCGCAATGCGCCATGTCCGTGCGGTTCGGGCATCAAGTACAAGCACTGCCACGGCGCGGTTGCCTGACGGCCGGCGAGGCCTGGCGCTCGCGCGGGCCTCGCCGGCGGGGAAATTCATAATCCGGACGCAATAGCCGGGCAGACCGCCCGGGCGCAGCGCGCTGCCCGGCCGCGGGAACGCATCGCGGCGCTGTCTGTTTAGCGGTTCCGCGCCAACTTCTCGCAATGAGTGACGAACACCCCCATGAAACTAGCCATCACCGCCATGCTCGACTACGATTTTCCCCTGATGACCGATGTGCTGCTGCAGGTCGAAGCGGCGGCTATCCCTGAACAACAGATCGAGAGCGCGCATATTGACGTGCGTGGCTGCGAGTATTTCGCGCGGGTATCCGGCCATGACATGATCGGAGACCGCATCTGGATTCGCGCGCAGGGGCAGGTGACGGTCGATTACAAATCGATTGTCTCGATCCATCGCTTGCTCGACGATTGCCGTGGGCTAGCCAAGGTTCCGCCGCACCTGCTGCCGGGCGAGACCGTCCAGTATCTGATGGCGTCGCGCTACTGTCCGTCCGATCAGTTCCACTCGTTCATCGATGCCGAATTTTCCGGCCTGGAAGGGGGCGCGCTCGTCGCCGCGCTGCGCGACTGGATCCACCAGCATTTCACTTATGTGCCCGGCGTCAGTTCGTCCGATACGACGGCAATCGATACGTTCGTGCGGCGCGAGGGCGTGTGCCGCGATTATGCGCACGTCCTGATCACCATGGTGCGCGCCTGCGGCATTCCGGCGCGGATCGCCAGCGTCTTTGCGCTCGGGGTCGAGCCGCAGGATTTTCATGCGGTGGCGGAAGTGTTCCTGGGCGGGGCATGGCATCTCGTCGATGCGACCGGCATGGCCCAGGAAAGCTCGATGGCGAAGATCGGCGTCGGCCGCGATGCCGCCGACGTGTCGTTCCTCACCGCTTATGGAATCGCCACCATGAATGCCCAGTCGGTCACGGTCGAACAGGCCTGACGCCCGCCCCGCGCAGCCGGCCCATGCGCCAGCCGGCATCGGAGCAATCGCTCCGGCGCACTTCAGGTTCAATCAGAGATTCTGGCGCCAGATGCTTGATCCGGCGAAAATAGATGGCTCCCCGAGTTGGATTCGAACCAACGACCAAGTGATTAACAGTCACCTACTCTACCGCTGAGCTATCGGGGAGCAGCCCGGTCTCCCGGGCAGGGGTGCGCGTATAGCAGCGCTTCCGGTTTTGGCAAGCCGGAGAAACGCATCGCCCGCGCCTTTTCCTCAAACCTGGAACTGTTCGGCGAAAATCCGCTCCTCCAGCGTCTTGCCCGGATCGAACAGCAAGGTCAGCTTGTGGTTGCGCGCGCTGGTGATGTGAACCTCGGCGATGTCGCGCACTTCCTTGTTGTCGGCCACAGCGGCGACCGGGCGCTTGTCAGGCTCGCGCACTGTGAACGAAACGCGCGCGCTTTCGGGCAGGATCGCGCCTTTCCAGCGGCGCGGCCGGAACGGGCTGATCGGGGTGAGCGCAAGCAGCTTCGAGCCGAGCGGCAGGATCGGGCCGTTGGCGGAGAGATTATAGGCAGTCGATCCGGCCGGCGTTGCCAGCAGCACGCCATCGCCGGCCAGTTCCTGCATCCTGACCTTGCCGTTGATCGCCACTTCCAGCTTGGCCGACTGGCGTGTTTCGCGCAGCAGCGAAACCTCGTTGATCGCGTAGAAGTGGTGCTTTTGACCGTCGCGGGCGACCGCGTCCATTTCCAGCGGCACCACCGCGATCTCGCGCGCGCGGGCGATCCGTTCGGCAATCGAACGGCTGCTGCCATTGCGGTTCATCAGGAACCCGACTGTGCCCAGATTGATGCCGTAGCAGGGTTTCACCCGGTTGCCGTCGAGCATCTGGTGCAGCACATGCAGCAGGTAGCCGTCTCCGCCGAGCACGACCACCACATCGGCTTCCTCTTCGGAAACCCAATCGTGGGAATCGCGCAGCGCCTTCGATCCGGCTTGCGCTTTCATGCTGTTTGATACGGTCAAGGCGAGCTTGACGTGATCCTTGTTCACCGGCTCAGGGTCTCCCGTTCGTCTTTAGGGGTGGGTGATATGGCCCGCACCCCGGTTTGGCAATTGAAGCTTCGGCTGGTTCAAGGCCTCGCGGATGATTGAGGCTTTGGCAACCGCTCGGGGATTATGGAAGAAACGATGGACGGATCACGAGCCTTCGACCCTGCTGACGAGCGCGATGCGCTGACCGGATTGCCCGGGCTGGAAGCGGCGCGGCGCACACTGGATGGCTGGGCCGGCGATGCGCCCGCCCATGGCCTGCTGCTGGCGCTCTCGCGGCTTCCGGCGATCAACCTGGCTTATGGCAACGCGGCCGGGGATGCGGTGATCGCCGAAGCCGCCGCGCGGCTCGTTCATTTCGCGGCGGCCGAATTCGACGGTCCGTGGTTCGCCGCGCGCCTTGCCGGCGGCACTTTCCTGCTGCTGGCCCGCGAGCCGTTGAGCCGCGAGCGCTGGGAACTGCTCGGTCAAGGGCTGGCCGAAGCAATCGCCCGGCCGATCCCCGGCGGCAAGACCACGCTGCGGCTCTCGCCGCGCATTGCCCTGCTGCGCGCGATGCCGGGCGAGGGGGCCGAATCCCTGCTCGACCGGCTTGGCCAGACCATGGCCGTGCTTGAACGCCGCTCGGGCCGCCGCCTGCTCTGGGCCGATGGCGCGGTCGTGCGTCCCGGCCACAGCGCGGCCGAGCTGGAAACGGATCTGCTCGGCGCGATTGACCGCGACGAGATCGAAATTCTGTTCCAGGCACAGTTCGCCCTGGTCGGCAACGCCCTCGTCGGCGCCGAAGCGCTGGCCCGGTGGAATCACCCCCGGCTCGGCCGGATCGGCGCGGTGGCGCTGTTCGCGCTGGCCGAACGGGCCGATCACGTTGCCCAGCTTTCTCATCATATCGCCCGCAAGGCGCTCGCGGCCGCTGCCGGCTGGCCGCCGGCCGTGCGGCTGTCGCTCAACGTCACCTCGGCTGATCTTGCCGCCGCCAGCTACGCCGAAACCATCCTTGGGCTGGTCGGGGCCAGCGGCTTTCCGGCCGGCCGCTTGACCCTGGAAGTGACCGAACAGGCGATCATCGGCGACATTGGCGAGGCCCGCCGGATTCTCGGCGTACTGGCCGCCGCCGGAATCCGCATCGCGCTCGATGATTTCGGCGCGGGGTTCTGCAACTTTCGTTATCTCAAGCTCCTGCCGCTCCACTATCTCAAGCTCGATCGCGCGATGATCGATGGCATCACCAGCGACGCGCGCGATCTCGCGGTGCTGCGCGGGATCGTCGCGATGGCCGGCGCGCTCGGGCTCGAAGTGATCGCGGAGGGGGTCGAGGAGGAGGCCCAGGCCGCGCTGGTCGCCCGCGAGGGCTGCGCCGCAATGCAGGGCTTCCTCAGGGCCAGGCCGATGCGGGCGGCAGACTTTCTGGCCTTCGCCGCCGCCGAGCCGCACAAGAAAAGCCCCGCCAGGATCACTCCCGGCGGGGCAGGTGACGGGGTCTTGCGCCCCGATAGGTAACGCGCCTGCGTCAGTGGGCCGCGAGAGCAGCCAGCAGCAGCAGGGCAACGATGTTGGTGATCTTGATCATCGGATTGACGGCCGGACCGGCGGTGTCCTTGTAGGGATCGCCGACCGTGTCGCCAGTCACCGCGGCCTTGTGGGCCTCGGAGCCCTTGCCGCCGTGGTTGCCGTCTTCGATGTACTTCTTGGCATTGTCCCATGCGCCGCCGCCCGAAGTCATCGAGATCGCGACGAACAGGCCGCTGACGATCACGCCCAGCAGCAGGGCGCCCAGTGCGGCAAAGCCGTTGGCCTGCCCGCCGACTGCGGTGATCACGAAATAGACCGCGATCGGGGCCAGCACCGGCAGCAGCGATGGAACGATCATTTCCTTGATCACCGCCTTGGTGACGAGATCGACCGTGCGCGCATAGTCGGGCTTGGAAGTGCCCTCCATGATGCCCGGATTGTCACGGAACTGGTCGCGCACGTCCTTGACCACGTCGC
>VMTF01000014.1 GCA_013791705.1 Sphingomonadales bacterium
CCGGCCACCCATCGAGAATACGCTGAGTGGGTGGCCGGGCGGGGGAGCGGGCCGGTGCCGCAAGGCGAACCCGGAGGGGTTCGCCGTACCAATCAAAAACTCGGGCCGGTGCCGCAAAGGAACGGCCTGAAGGCCGTTCCGCACTCATCAAAAACTCCCGCCGTTCCGCGCCACACTCCTCCAGTTAACCGCCAGCTAAGGCCGGAACGGTAAGGGCAGGTCCATGCAAGTTCTCGTAACCGGCGCGGCCGGATTTATCGGCTACAGCCTGATCATCGCCTTGCTTGCGCGTGGTGACAGCGTGATCGGCATCGACAATTGCAATGATTACTATGATCCCGCGCTGAAGGAGGCGCGGCTGGCGGGCCTGCGCGAACAGGGCGGCAATCGCTTCACCTTCCTGCGGCTGGATTTCGCCGACCATGCCGCGCTGGTTGCCGCGCTGGAGCCGCACACGTTCGATCGGATCGTCCATCTCGGCGCGCAGGCCGGCGTGCGCTATTCGATCGAGAACCCGCACGCCTATGTGCAGTCGAACCTGGTCGGCCATGTGAACCTGCTTGAAGTGGCGCGGCACCGGCAGGTGGAACACATGGTCTATGCCAGTTCCTCGTCGGTCTATGGCGGCAACACCAAGCTGCCGTTCTCGGTCGAGGACCGGGTCGACTTTCCGCTCTCGCTCTATGCCGCGACCAAGAAGGCCGACGAACTGATGAGCGAGACTTACGCCCATCTCTACCGGATTCCGCTGACCGGCCTGCGGTTCTTCACCGTCTATGGCCCGTGGGGCCGGCCCGACATGATGCTGTGGATCTTCACCCGCAAGCTGTTCGCCGGCGAGACGCTGCCGGTGTTCAACCACGGCGATATGTACCGGGACTTCACCTATATCGACGATATCATCGCCGGGGTCGTCGCCAGCCTCGACAATCCGCCGCCGGACGACGGGGAAGTGAAGGCGGGCGGCAGCCTCAAGCCGCACCGGCTCTACAACATCGGCAACAATCAGGCCGAATCGCTGATGACCGTGATCGGCCTGCTGGAAGAAGCCACCGGCCGGACCGCGGACATCGAATTCCTGCCGATGCAGCCGGGCGATGTGCCGCGCACCTTCGCCGACATCGCTGCGATCACGCGCGCCCTCGGCTACCGGCCGACGCCCCGGATCGAGAGCGGTGTCCCCAACTTTGTGGCGTGGTATCGCGACTATCACGGGCTGTGATCTTGCCGGGCGCGAGCCCGGCGGCAATCACGCGGCCATGGCGATTCTTTCCGACAAGTGGATCCGTACCCAGGCGCAGGAACACGGCATGATCGAGCCGTTCGTGGAAAATCAGCGCCGCGAGGGCTGCATTTCCTATGGGCTCTCGTCCTATGGCTATGATGCGCGGGTGTCCGACGATTTCAAGATCTTCACCAACGTCAATTCGGCGGTGGTCGACCCGAAGAACTTCGATTCCAATTCCTTCGTCGACCGCAAGACCG
>VMTF01000020.1 GCA_013791705.1 Sphingomonadales bacterium
CCAGCATCCGCGTCACCGCCGCCAGCGGCGCGGCCAGCGCCAGGTCGGCCAGACAGCGCTCGGTCACCGCGCCCGCGCTGATCCGCCCGGCCCTGACCGCGGCGGCGATTTCGGTGACCTGCCTCATCGCGCCGCCCCGTCCGCGCCGCCATCCAGCGCCGCGGCATGGCGGCCGAGCAATGCAAGGTTGGCAACCACCCCCGGCAGGCACGGCGCCGGAATAACAATCCCGAGCGCCCCCGCCGCAGCGGCCGCTTCCGCCTCGCCCTGCGGCACGCGGCGCATGGCCGCATCATGGCGCGCCGCCGCATCCACCGGATGCGCGGGCAATTCCCGGCCAAACCGGCCCGCCAGCCACGCGCACAGAAACAGTTGCAACTGGTGGAAGATCATCAGCGGCAGCACCACCATTCCGACCGTGGCCGGGGCGAACAGCGCCGCCGCCATCGGCACGCCCGAAACGAGGCTCTTTTTCGAACCGCAGAACAGCAGCACGATCGCATCCTCGCGCGGCAGCCCGGCCGCCCGCGCGACCAGCGCGTTCACCCCCATCACGATCCCCAGGATCACCGCGCTCAGCGCCAGCAGCAGGCCCAGCTCGGCCACGCCCACCCTTGTCCAGATGCCGCTGATCACCGCCGCGCTGAACGCGGTATAGACCACCAGCAGGATCGAACTGCGATCGACCGGCTGCAGGATCGCCTTGTTGCGGTCGATGAACCCGCCGATCACCGGGCGCAGCAGGTGCCCGGCCAGAAACGGCAACAGCAATTGGATCGCGATGGTCCTGACCGAACTCCACGATGCCATCGCCCCGTCCCCGCCCGCCCGCATCAGCAGGCCGACCAGCAGCGGCGTCAGGAAGATGCCCAGCAGGTTCGAGAGCGAAGCGCTGCACACCGCCCCGGCAACATTGCCCCGCGCCAGCGCGGTAAACGCGATCGAGGATTGCACGGTCGATGGCAGCAGCGTCAGGAACAACAGCCCCGCCGCCAGCAGCGGATCGATCCACCCGCGCGCCAGCGCCGCTGTCGCCAGCCCCAGCGCGGGAAACAGCACATAAGTCGATCCCAGCACCAGCAGGTGCAGGCGCCAGTTGCCCAGCCCCGCGACAATCGCCGCGCGCGAAAGCTTCGCCCCGTGCAGGAAGAACAGCAGCGCGATGGCCAGCTTCGCGGCCAGTTCGAACCACGCCGCCACCTCCCCGCGCACCGGCAACAGCGAGGCAGCCGCCACCACCCCGATCAACCACAGGAGGAACGGGTCTGGTGCAGGGAGGGACCACCGCGGAAGGGACAACGGGCGCCGCATTGTCCGGCGACCATGCCCGCTTAACCCCTGCCGATCCAACGCAATGATTTGAACGGATCGTTGCGAAAATGAGCGCATCCACTTCGGCCGCGCCATCCTCGCGCGCTCATTTTCGCAACGCCGCGTGCTCATCATTGCGGTTGTACATTCGGCGCCGATTCCCGAGAGGCAGAGGCGGATCGTGGAGTGTGCCGCCAGTGTCGCCAAGTCGTCTGATGCAAACCCGGCCCGGAGGGCGGGCCGCCCTCACCCTGGCGGCGGCGCTCATGCTGGGCGCCGGCGCGAGTGCCGCCGCCGCCCGCACCCCGGCAAGCGCGCCGCAAACCGATGAAGCGCGCACCGCCGCCGCGCTAGACCGGATCGTGGACAGCCCGCCCCGCCTGCGGATGTTCCTTCAGGCCATGCCCAAGGGCGCAGACCTCCACAACCATGGCGGCGGCGCCAATTATGCCGAGGATTTCCTCCGCTTCGCCGCGCAGGACGGCCTGTGCATCGCCACCGACAGCTATCGCATCGTCGCGCCGCCCTGCACCGCCCCGGGCCGGGTTCCCGCCGCCGGGCTGGAACATGATTATCCGCGCTACAGCAAGACGATCGATTCGCTTTCGGTGCGCGGGTTCGAAGCCGGGGTCGGCGATCCGGCGGTGTCCGGCTACGACCGCTTCTTTGCCACGTTCGACAAGTTCTGGCCCGCCGCGAGCGGCAATATGGGCAAGCTCCTGGCGCTGACGATGCAGCAGGCGGCGGCCGACCGGGTGCCCTATATCGAACTCAGCAGCGGCTCCACCGCGACGGCCGGCCTGATCCGGCAAGTGGGGTCCGCCGACGCGGCCGATCTGGCCGCGCTCCATGCCCGCATCGCGCCGCTGCTGCCCGCCGCCGTCGCCGGCACCCGCGCGGACTACGATCGCCACGAAGCCGAGGCGGCCAGGATCGATGGCTGCGCCGGTCCGGCCCCCGCCCCGGCCTGCGCGGTCAAGCTGCGCTATCTTTACACCGCGCTGCGCACTTTCCCCCCGGCGCAGGTCTTCGCGCAACTGGCGCTCGGCTTTGCGCTGGCCGAGGCCGATCCGCGCTTCGTCGGCGTCAATATCGCCGCGCCCGAACACGATCCGGTGGCGATCCGCGATTATGCGCTGCACATGCGGATGATCGGCTTCCTCAAGGCGCGCCATCCCGCCGTGGCGCTGTCGCTCCATGCCGGCGAACTCACGCTCGGCCTCGTCCCCCCGCGCGATCTCGCGTTCCATATCCGCGCGGCGGTCGAGGTCGCGGGCGCGCGGCGGATCGGCCACGGGATCGATATTTCCTATGAAGCCGGTGCAGCCGGGCTCTTGCGTGAAATGGCGCGCAAGCAAGTCGCGGTGGAGATCAATCTCACCAGCAACGCGGTGATCCTGGGCGTTGCGGGGCGCGCCCATCCGCTCTCGCTCTATCGCGAAGCCGGGGTGCCGGTGGTCCTCTCGACCGACGATGAAGGCGTGTCGCGCAGCGACATGACCCACGAATACTTCCGCGCCGTCACCGAACAGGGGCTGCGCTATGCCGATCTCAAGCGGATCATGCGCGACAGCCTGCAGTTCAGCTTCCTGCCCGGCGCCAGCCTGTGGCAAGCCCACTCAGGCGGACCGAAAGTCGCAGCCTGCGCGGTGCGCGATGCGGCCACCTGCGCGGCATTTGCGGCCGCCAGCCCCAAGGCCGCGCTGCAATTGCAACTGGAGCGCGATCTGGCCGCGTTCGAGGCCCTCCCGCACTAGGCCGCGCAAGCAACCCCGCCCGCTCAGATGCCCCCACCCGCCAAGTTACTCCCGCCCGCTCGGCCTGAGCTTGTCGAAGGCCCCGCGCGGCGCAGGCCCCGCAATCAGCCCCGCACAATCCGCCCTTCCGGCTGCACGCCAGTGCACCGATCAGGTTCCAGTCCCCCGCGATCAGCGCCTCCTTCTTGGCCCGCCTCCTTCCCTTCAGCTTGCGCTCCGCCAGAAACGCATCGTCACGCGTCTGAAACGCTTCCATGCCTGCCACCTGCGCGGCAACGACGGCAGCTTGTAAGCGGGCCACACCGCACGTCGGCTGCCGGTATCGCTGGTCTGGCCGGAAGCGTTTCAGACGCGTGACGATCATTCAGACCCGCATTTGTCCACGCGGGCTGGTGCGGTCTGAATCAGAAAGACACCCAGTCTCAGCCCGCCTTCGCAGCCAGCCAGATGATGTGCCACCCGTCTGCCTCGTCCACGTCGGCCGGCAGAACAACTTCTTCGACCGCAAATCCGGCGACTTCCAGCCGCTCGCGAAAATCCGCGTCCTTGTAGGCCGACCAGACCGCGAGCATCCCGCCGGGACGCAGCGCGGCATGGGCCGCGCGCAGCCCCCAGTTGCAGTAGAGCCGGTCATTGGCCAGTTGGATCAGTCCGTCGGGGCCGTTGTCCACGTCCAGCAGAATGGCATCGAAACTGCCCGCCCCGCCCACGATCACATCGTGGACATCGGCCACTTCCAGCGAAACACGCGGATCGGCCAGCGAAGTGCCGAAGATGCGAGCCAGCGGTCCCTTGGCCCAGACGACCACCTGCGGCACGAGTTCGGCCACCACGATCCGCGCGGCCGGACCCCAGGCCGCCAGCGCGGCGCCCAGCGTGAAGCCCATGCCCAGCCCGCCGATCAGCACGCGGCCGTCCCTGGCGCCCAGCCGTTCGCAGGCGAGCGTGGCCAGCGCCTGTTCGGAGTGCCGGACCTGGTTGCCCATCAATTCGTCGCCGCAAAAGCGGATCGAAAAATCATCCCCCCGGCGCATCAGGTGCAACGCACCTCCGCCCGGGATTTCCGCGATATCGACGCATTCAACCGGCGCGTCGGCAACCGGCGCACTGGCATCAGGCGCGTTGGCGATGGCCTGGTCGGCTTGCGGCGGCACTTGCGGCGGCGAAATCAGCGCGCCGCCTTGGCTGGCTTGTCATTCGCGGTTTGCGCCTGCGCGGCCAGCTTCTTGCGGGTCTGCAAAGTCGCGAGGGCACGCTTGTGCCGCCGATTGGCGGAGCGGATGTTGGCCATGGATGATCCTGTCAGGTTGGAATCAGTCGCGGTGTCGGCCGGGATGGCATCCGTCGGGTGCTGATCGCCTAACCCATGGTCATATCCCGGCGGGGATGACAAGGCATGATCCGTTTCGCATCCGGCGCGCGGGGGCTGGCGTGCGGATACCAAACCATTTTCCTACAGGCCCGGCGCCTGTCATCCTCGGCGAGCCCTCATCCGGGCGAGCTCTTTGCCATCGTCAGCCACAGGGTCCCGCGCGCAATCGCGTTTGCCTATCCCGGAATGAAGCCGTGCGCGCGTACTTCATCAACTAAAGTCCGCCAACCCATTGAAATTTCTGGGCCGCCCTCAGCCAGCGCAACAAAATTACCGCTTGCGCACGAAGACCGGCCCTTGCCCGGTCCTTTTCCCTTCTGCCGCAACAGCTTATTTCGCCGGAACCCAGTCCTTCATGTCCGCCTCATCGGTCACCTTGAACGGGAAGCCCTTCCGGTTGAGGAACAGCTCCTCCATTTCCGGCCGGGTGAACGGCCGCGAGCCAAGTCGGCCGAATACCGCCATCTGGCCGCCGGTTTCGTCGACCCCGCGATCGCGGTCGAGCCCCTTGGAGAGCGACAGCGCCGGGCTTGGCGTCCTGGCCCAGGCAATCAGCTCGGGCTTGGGCGCGGGCGAGAAGCCGTAGAAGTTGGGCTGGCTGTCCGGCGAGGTAAGTTGGAGCACCTTGAGCCCGTTGCGCCCGTCCGCCACATAGGCGAACAGGCTGGCGTTGGTGGAGCCGACCATCACGTCCTCGACATCGGTCATCTGCCCCCCGAAGGTGACCTTCTGATAGACCACCGGCGCCAGCGGCCTGGTGATGTTGACGATGACCAGACCATCCTGCTTCGCCGCCACATAGGCATATGTGCGGGCCAGATAGACCCGGCGCGCATCAGCCAGCGGCACCGTGCCAGACGGCATGGCGACCGGGTTGCGCAAGTCGGTCACGTCGAACAGCTTGAGCCCGTCCTTGTCCGTCACCCACAAATAGCGGAACTGCACCGCGCTCGCCCGGGCATCGATCAGCGGCCGCACCGCCGCCAGCTTCGGGTGCAGCGGATCGTGCAGATCGACCACGATCAGCCCCGCATCGGCCGTGATGTAGGCGATTTCGCCCGCCAGAGTGATGTGCCGCGCGCCTTTCAGCACATTGTCCGGGTTCCACGTCACCGCCCGCTTGAGGAAGTTGTTGCGGAATTCGCCATCGTTGAGCGTATCGACGTTGACCATGATCAGGCCTTCGGCGCTGTCGGTCACCGCGGCGTAGGAATAGATCGGCAGGAACGCCTGCTCCTCGTTGATCGCGCGAAGTTCCGGCGTGTTGCGCAACGGATTGATCGCCTGGTTGGTCGGGATCGCCATGCAGGTGGCATTGACCGACTTCACCGCCGTATCGTGGCCGAGCGGCGAAGTCGGGCCGGACAGGATCGGGTCCGAAATGCCCTTGTTGGCGATCGAGGCGACGTCATAGACCTTGAAGCCGCCCTTCCCTTCGGCCGCGAACATATATTCGCCGCGCAGATGCAGGCAGCCGACCGCGCCGCGCGTACCCTGCACCACGTTGCGGAACTGTTCGAGCGAGTCCGTCTCGCCCGAAAGCTTGCTGTCGAACGTCTTGCCGCGCGTCCAGTTCTTCAGCTCGCGTCCGTTTTTCTCGACGTGGAGCTTGTAATAGTCCGGATAGGCGTATTTCTGGAGATAGGAGCCGATCACCGCCTGCGGCTCGGCCCACTCGGTCACGCGGGTCGCCTGCAGCCCGCCTTCCAGCCCGGTCCGGGCATTGAGGCCGACGAAGTTCACGAAATTGGTCCCGAGCAGCATCAACTGCGCCATGATCGCGTTGTTGTCGTCTGCGGCCGAAAGGTGGCAATCGGTGCAGGTCTTGGTTTCGGTGGTCCGCACCGTATGCGGGAAATGCGGCGCGAACGCCTGGCTGGAGAAGCCGATCGCGCTGACCGGCGGCTGCTGGACATAGATCCGCTCGCGGTTGACGTTGGTCGACGAGAGCACCAGCGCCGAGGTCGAGCGGACCGGTGCGATCTGGCTGCCCTTGGTGGTCATGTGCCGGCCTAGCTGGAACATCTCGTCACGCGCCACTTGCGGGTTGTAAGTCGCGAAGTTGCGCGTCTCCCCCCCTTCGAAGTGCTGCACCTTGGTCTTCCAGTTCGCCTCGATCGGCAAGTGGCAGCCGCCGCAACTCGTGGTCCAGGAAAGATGGCAGGTGAAGCAGGCCATCTTGTCCGGATCGTGAGCCCGGTCGACGGCAGGTATGCCGGGGCCGAACCGATAGAGCCCGTCGTCCGCGCCCGATTTGCTCATCAGCTTGGCGCGGGCCGCCTTGGCGTTGAAATAAGGCGAAGCCGGATCGACCGAATCCTTGACGAGGTGGACCCGCCATTCAAGCTTGGGATCGATGATCGAACGCTGGATCAGCGTGCGCCGGCCGCCGGGCTCGTCAACCCATTCGAACCGCCGCTTGCCGTCGCCGTTGCGCAGCAGGGTCAGGTCGTGGCCCTTGGGCGGCGCGGCCGGGCCGGACGTGCGCAAGTTGGGATAGACGTCAGCCGTGCCATGGCAATCCTTGCAGCCGATCTCGATCGCATTGGCCACTTCGCCATAGATCAGGCCGTTGCCGTGGCTGTCCTGCGAGAAGTGGCAATCGGCGCATTGCAGGCCCTTCTCGGCATGGATGTCCATCAGGTGGACTGTCTTGCCCGGATTGGTCCCGGGCGGAACGAATTTGCCCTCACCGGCCCGGCGCCACTTTTCCGGATCGTCGGGCGAGACGATCTTGCCCTCCGCATCGAGCAGATTGCCCTCGCGGTCGCGCTTGAATATCCCGCGGAAGTTCCAGCCGTGGCTGTGATAGTCGGCGAACTGCGTGTCCTTGAGCGTCGGATTGAGATCATAGACATTGCGCAGGAAATCGAGGTCCGCCCACTTCCCGCGCGGCGCGGCGCCTTCGGGGTTGCGCTCGTTGACCTCCCACACGACATCAGCAGTCGGATAAACCTGCTTCTCCGGCCACATCTTCGGCGCGTCGGATTTGTAATCCCACATCGTGTAGCCGAGGTAGGAATTCAGGAAGATGTTCGGCTGATGCATGTGGCAGTTCATGCACTGAGCGGTCGGAATGGCGCGGGTAAAGACATGCCGGAGCGGATGGCCCGACTCCTTGACCATCTCGCCCGAAGGCGAGCCGTGCGCATCTTCCGCCCCATGGCCCTTGTTCGCCTCGTGCCCGTCCTTCAGGGCACCGTGGGCCGGCACCTGCTTGTCGGCGATGGTCGGGTCGACCGTGATCGTCTGCCCGTCGCGGCCATACTGCGCATACGTCAGGCTGTGGCGCGGCTCGCGGTCATTGGCGTAGATCACGTGGCAGCCGGTGCAGCCCGAAGAACGATAGTCGCCCGGCTGATCGTTAGTCCCCAGGAACCACAGGAACGGGTCGTTAAGCCGGGTCTTGTGAATGTTGAGGACCGGAATCGCGACACGCAAGCCCGTACCTGGGCCCCGGTTCGATTGCTTGATATCCGACCGGCCCGGCTCCTCGAGCCGCTGGATCGAGCCCGAGACATTGGGCAAGCCAACTTCCGCGAATGCCGACCCGATCGTCCGGCCGCCGCGCTCGAACACCCGAAAGATGTCCGCCGGCGGGATCACGTTCCACGGCGGGAGCGGATACATTGCGGCGAGCGCACCGCGCGCCGCCTGGGCCTTGGTCACGGTGCCCGCCGGATTGCCCGGCGAGACGACTTTGGCGGGCACGCCTTCGCGGGTGTAGCTCTCGCCGAAGATGTAGTTCTTGAACGGCACGATACCGTTGTTGTAGCCCGCGCCGCCCCACAGCATCGCGCCGGTTGCCATCAACGAACGCTCGGACGCTTCGACCACGCTCATGTGGCAGGCGCCGTAGGCCTCGCGGGCGACGCGCAGGTCACCAGGGTTGATGAAGCGGATGTATTCGGGCGCTTCCTTGTTCAGCAACGTGTAGGTGCGCGGCGGATTGGCCGAACTGGGATAGTGCCACGAGTGCGGATACCGGGGCAGGACGTGAGCCCGCTCGCGCGCGGCGACATATTGCGGATCGCCGCGCGCCAGCGACGGGTTGCCGACCACGGCCGCATTACCGCCATGACAATCCGTGCAACCCAGCCGGACGGCCGGCGACAGATGCATCGTCGGCGCATCCGACTTGACGTGACACGACACGCATCCCGCCGACTTCGCGTCCATCTGCGCGGCGGTCTGGCTGACCGGAGCCGGCGGGGCTTTCGCGTAAATCCGTTCAACCGGTGCTTCCTCCTCGCTGGCGAGGCTGACGGTGGCGGGACCGACCAGCACAGCCACCGCAAGTAGCAGCAGCGCCAGAACGGAGCGGATCAGGGTACGATCAAGGCGCATCAGAAGCTCAATACTGCATTGCCGAGGATCGAATATTGGGTCCGGTGTCCGTAGGTATCATCAAACAAGTCCCGAAAGCCCCGGCCGGGCAGCAGAGCCGCAGCCGAAAGGCGGAATACAACATTCTGGTTGGCCTTGGGTCGCCAGATCGCCGCCGCCGACAAGTCCCAGCCGATGGCCTTCGGAATCGAGCCTTCATTGCGCAGGGTTTCCAGCACTATGGTATTGGCAAACCACAAGTGGTTGGCATTGGCCGAGACCCGCAAGGTGGGTGTCAGGTCGAAATCGGCGCCGACGCCCGCCAGCACGGTGCCGGGGTTGTTGAAGTTCGATTGCCCCTCTTCCTTCGAGGATCGCAACGAATTGAGCAGGCCATTGCGGCCCGAAACGGCGATCGCCCGGCCACCGCCGGCGAACGGAATGGTCTGGCGAATCCAGTAGGACGTGTCAGCCCCGGCGAACAGCGGGTTCTCGAAGATCGCATCGAACCCGCTTTCCTTGTCGTCGTAGGGATCGCCGTCGCCGCTCGCATAAAGTCCGGAGACGCGATAGCGGATCCAGTCGCGATCGAGGCTCAGTTCGGCTGCGCCCATGAACGCCCGGACATTGGCCGGACGATCGGTGAAAAACGAGTTCCGGTCCTTTCCGAGCGCGCCATAGGCCTGCGCGGTCAGGTTGATCCGGCCGATATGTCCGTCCGCGCCATAGCCCAGATAGACCACATCGTAGCTGCGGCCGCGCAAGGTGCCGAGCAGTGCCGGGCGAACCGGGAAGCCGGTGTTGTCGATATGGATGTCATTGGCTTCGCGATTGTGATTCCACGTCACGCTGATCTGGCTGGTGAGGCTGGGGATCAGGAAATCCTGCCGGTAGAGGTTGGCGGTGATCACCCAATCCCGGCGCGGCGCGGAGGTGACCACGTTGAGCCCGCTGTTGGTATCCTTTTCCAGCCGCCAGAACGCGGCGAGATTGTATTGCACCCGGTTGTCGTCGCGATTGCCGAACAGGCGCAGGCCAAGATTCTGGTCGTTGAACAGAAACCCGCGAAAGTCCGACTGGAACGGCTGGATGCCGACGCGGATCGAATCGAAATCATAGCGTTCCGACACGTTGCGCAAGTGATAGTCGACAAAGGCTTCCTGCACCCCGAGCCAGTTGTCGAACCGATGGGTCGGCTTTGACGGCTCGACGAACAGCACACGCCGCTCGGGCACCTGCACATAATTGAGGTTATAGGCGAGCAGCAGCTTGTATTCGATTTCGGGCGGCTTGAAGGCAGTGTTGCCCTTGGTCAGCCCGATGCCCGCGAGAAACGTCTGCGAGAAGACAAAGCTCGAATCCTTGCCGAATACGTCCAGACTTTGCGGACGCGCCGTGGTCTGCACGCCAACCGGGATCGGGAAGCTGCGCGGCTCGATCACCGTGTCGCTGATTGCGGTGATCGTAAAGAACCAGTCGTCACCCTTGAGGAAGCCGGGGCGTTTGCCCTTGGCCAGCGGGATATCGCCCTTCAGCACGTTCTGGTGATAGGGATCGGTCTGGGGATGGCAGACGTCGCGCATCGCGCGAAACACCGTGAAGATCGACTGGTCGGCCGCGCCTTTGGCCGGGCACAGGCCGGTCATGATGCGCCAGCGATCCGGCACGGGCACGGCATCGGCCGGAAACGCCTCGGGCGGCGGCGCACGGACCGCCCCGGGATTGTCCTGCTGCACCGCCTCGGGCAGTACCGGATTGTAGCCGGGACGGCGCCGCCCGGCGATCGTCTCGCGGTTCACGTCGGGCGCGGGCGCATCGGGGTCCGGCAAGGTGCTTGGCTCAGCCAGACTGTCCGGAGCTTCCGGAATTGCTTCGCCGACGGCCTGTTGCAGCAGCAGCGGGGGCAGAAGGAACAGCGCGCTCAACTCACAGCCCCTGGCAGACGTTCTGGTCGGCCGTATCGAGGAACGGAGCAAACGGGCAACTGATGTAGCGCAGCCGCACTCCGCTGCCGACCGGCACGACTATCCGGTCGGCGCGGATGCCGACCGGCGCGTTGGCCAAGCCGCCGCCGACCTGCAAGCCTGCATTGTTCAAGCCGAGGAACGAGATCATGTCGTCCTGATCGATCCCGTCGCCCGATACGCCGATGCCGCCGATGAGCTGCCCGTTGCGGTAGATCGGCACCGAACCGGGAAATATCTGGATGCCGTTCTGGATGCGGCTTTGTCCGCTGATCACATCGGGCAGGAACGTGCAGCGGCGCGGCGTGTCGGTGGCGGCAGCGCCGGTGACATAGGCCAGATGCTCGGCAAGGTTGGTCAGCACCAGCGCCGATTGCAGGCCGGTGCTGAACGGACTCCACCTGGCGATCGGGCGTGAGAACGGGCCATGGGCAGTGCCCACCTGCCCGTCAGGGAAATAGGGCCGCGAAAGGTTGCCGCCGGCCCGGTCGCTGAATGCGAACTTGCCGGTGAGCGCCGCCGGGTCGGCCAGGAAAGCGCGCGCGGCCGGGACAAAGCCGCGTACGTCGGAGCTAGGGTCGGCCAGCAGGTCGCTCGCCGCGTAAGCCCCGGAATAGAACGCTGCCGTGCGAGCCTTCTGCAGCGCCACGTCAATCCCGAAGATCGGCGCGTCGGGCGCGCGGACCAGCCCCAGCGCGCCCCCACGCGTATCGACCACCGAAATCGAGACTTGCGCCCGGCTGTCGAGCGGCTGGCGGATCTGCGCGCGGGCGCGGCTCATCACGGTGAATGCCTGCGACAGGATCGCGCGCACTTCGGCGGCGGAAAGCGCCGTTCCGACATCGGCCGCGTCCGTCCCGGCGCGGATCGGATAGCGATCATTGCCCGCCCCGTCGCTCAGCACGAACGCATCGGTGTTGGCGAATTCGCTGCCGGTCGCCCGGCGCATTCCCGATGCCTCGCTGCCGTAAGACGTGCCGGCGAGGATCGTGCCCGCGAAATATCCGGTAACCGGTGTGATCGTCCCCAGCGCCGGGATCGTCGCCGCGTAGGTCGCGCCGGCGACGGTGCCGGCAAGGCTGGCGTAATCCGCATCCGAATAGCGCAACTGGGTGCCATCGACGTAAATCTTGTCGGCAAGGATCGCTGCGGGCGCCTCGAACCCGACCGTGCCGGCCAGCGCGATGCGCTCGTCGGTGTCGCTGTCCACATCGAGCACATTGGGGTCGAGCCCGTAAGTGCCGTCAGCCAGCACGCCGACCCCGCCGATCAACACGCCGTTCCTGCTGTAAAGCGGGAATCCGCCCGGATCGGCGGCGAGGCCGAGCGGCGAGCGTTTCGGCCCGATCAGCGCGTCGGCGCCCGCCGGAGCGTAGCGGGTGGCGAGGTCCGAACAGGGCAACTGGCTGAACTGCACGCCGAACAGCGGCCCGCTTTCCAGTCCCGCCGTGGTCGGCGACGGCGGGAAATGCTGCTGGACGATCATCGAGGCGGTGCGCGACGTGAACGCATTCCCGCCGCTCGAAAGGTAGGCGCCGGTGATCGCCTTGGCGATGGCGGCGGCCTCGGCCGGCACGTCCAGCCCCTGCACGTCCTGCTTCGATCCGTCCGCCGCTTCCGGGATATGCGCGGTCAGCGGCGCCCCGGTCATCCGCATGACCGCGAGCACGTTGCCCACGCGATCGACCACCGCGATGACCGCCGGGCTGGCGTCCGCCCCGGCCTGCGCCGCCGTCTGGGCGAGGATCTTCTGGACATCGGCGGCCGTCAGGAAATCCTGCGCCGGCGCGATATAGGCCGCGCCGCTCGTGGCAATCGGCGCCGGTGCCGGGCTGCCGCCGCCAGAGCTGCTCCCGCTGCCGGAACCACCACTGCCACCCCCGCCGCAGGCCGCAAGCGGGAGCAGCGCCAGCACGGTGGCGAACGCGCGCGCGGCGCGGCGCAGCGAAAAGCGCGCGCACATCAGCGCAGCACCGCGATCGACCGGGCCGCTTCGCCAAGCGCGGCGCGGAAAGCGGCGGGGCGGTAGGCATTCGGCCCCTTCACGGCGCCATAGGCACGGTTGATGTTGGCCCGAATTCCGGCGGCCGCTCCGACTGTCACGCGCCCGTCCTTGACGAGCGCATTGAGCAGCGTATCGACCGCCATCACCGCCTGGACCGAGCCGGTGTAGTCGGTGAAGCGCGGCGAAATCGCCTGGCCGGAAATCGCCGCGATCATCCTGAACGCGGTGTCCGCGCCGGTCCCGCTGGCCGCCATCGCGTCCGACAGCGCTGCGGCGGAGGCCCCGAGCCGGCTTGCCGCAGCACTCGCCTCGGCCCGGCCGCCGCCCATCGCGGCATGGAATGCCCGGCTCGCGCTATCGAACCGGGCGGCCTGCGCCGGGGCGAGAACCTGGGCGGCAGCGCTCAGCATGATGAAGTTCTCGTCGTTATAGGGCGGCGTGCCGAACGGGCCAGGGCGGGCGGGATTGACCTCGAAGGTCAGCTTGCGGTCCGGCCCGTCCTCGATGGTGCGATGGCACGAATGGCAATCGTAGAAAGTGAACTCGGGGAATATCCCCTGCATCCCGAAGCGGGGCTGCGCGAACAGCGCCAGCGACCGCTTCACCGCTTCCGCCTGACCGACCGCCCAGAACTTCGCGCTGTCGGTTCGGCCCTTGCGCCGGATATAGTCGGCATCCTCGTCGTGGTGCTGCTGCAGCGCCGAAAACAGATCGAGTTCGAACTGAATGCGCGGGTGGCCGGCGGCCATCATCCGGTGTGAAACGAACTGACCCGGCGCGCTGCTGCCTAAGTGGCAATCGAGGCAGACCCTGGCGCGGGCGGCAGGGTTGTCGAGCGGGATCAGCCCGGCCGCGACATTGGCGGCGTGCGAGCCCGCCATCGTATAGTGCCCCGCGATCCAGCCGCCGGCCGCGCCGTGGCACGATTCGCAGCCCACGCCGTCGGCTTGCTGATAGCGGTCGCCGCGCATCGCGGCGGGCGCGTTGGTCGCATGGCAGCCGAGGCAGGCCGGCGCGGCGGTCGCCGAGCCCAGCCCGAGCGATGTCGCGATCTGCTGGCCGCGCCGGCCAGCCAGCACCGCGAATGCGCGGCTATGCGCGCCACCTTGCGAAGCGGGATCCTGCCAATGCGCCAGCTCATCCTGACGGACGACCTTGCCATTGCCTTCCGCGCGGCCATGGCAGGTCGATCCCGCGCAGCTCGCAACGCCCTCGAAGCGGCCGCCGGCAAGCGCCGCAGTCGCGGCGCCAACCCCCAGCACCAAAGCTGCCGCGGCCACGATTTGCCCAAGCCCGGCCATCAAACCTGATGGTCGCAACTGGCCCGATGCGCGTTTCAGGAACGCGAATGGCTGCACAGGCTATCCCCCTTACCCGTAGCAATCACTATCAGCACCGCAGCTTCGTTGCCACAAGTCATCGTTGCCGACGCCGGTGACCGGCTCATCGATCAACGGCGGTGAATCCAGCAGTGGCGGCTCGCCAAACTGCACAATCGGCAGATTGAGGATCGCAGCGCCGCCGCCGCCCGGGGTGAGCCCCCCGGTCAACGCACCGACCGTATCGTCGGGCGGGGCGATGCCGCCCGGCCGAAACGTGCAATCGTTCCCGACAGCGCAGCCGTTGACCGTTGAAAACGGATTGAACAGGCCGCCCGCTGCGGCAACGGCGCCGCTGATGCCGATCGAGCGATAGGTGTCGCGACCGGTGATCGCGGCCCCGCTTGCATCGATCAGCACGCCGTTGATGGCGAACGAGGGAACGCTCCCGCTCAGCCCGTCGATCGTCAGCGAATTGGCGGTAAAACCTCGGCGCGAAGCAAACTGCGCATCGATCCCGCTGTTCTGGACGTAAAATGTGCTCGCGCCGGTCGCGACCGCGATCGCATTGGCCTGAAGCGCCCCGGCATTGTTCACGATGCCGCCGTTGCTGCTGAGCAGCGCGCTCGCCAGGATAACCGATGAAATCGAATCGAGCGTCGCCAGGGTCGCGCCGGTGGCGACCCGGATGGTCGGCGCAGACAGCCGCAAAGTGCCGGAAAGAGCGCCGCTCGCATCGCGCAGCACAATCGATCCGAGATCGGTCACAACGTCGATCCTGCTGCCGGCCAGGCTGAACACGTCGCCATTCGACGACACAGCCGGAGCAATCGCCCCCACCACGCGCAGCCGACCCGGCGAACTCACCGCGAAAATGCCGCCGGTGCCGAGGTTGGCTCCTGCGCCCGCCCCGAATGTCGGCGCAAGATTGCCGATCACCAGGTCGGCGGCGGTCAATGCCGTGCCGGTGACGCCGATCGTGATCGACTGGTCGGCGAACAGCCGCGTCAGTTCGGCCACATCGAGACTCCAGGCGCCGGCACTGCCCGCCCCGCCAACGAACATCCCTGCCCCCGGCGCCGCGTTGGTCAGCACGATGCTGCTGGTGAACCCGCGTTGGCCAAGGACGCCCCCCGCCGCGATGCTGAAATCGGCAGCCGAAACCGCGATCGTCGCGCCGCTGGCAACTCCGTTGATCGCCACGCGCCCGCCGCTGCTCGCAAGGCCGAGCCGACCTAGCGCCGTAATGTCGGGCACGGTCAGGTCGCCTGCGGCCTGGATGATAAAATCACCGTTCGCCGCAAACGAGTCCGCGAACGCGAGCGTTCCGGGAGAACTCGCGCTGAACGAGCCGGCGTAAGCCGTCACGAGGCCGCCCGATACAAGGTTCGCGATCGAAACCGGGCCGAATGCCGACGTCGCCGGCTCGAATGCCTGCAGCAGCGTTGTCCCGCCCGTCGAGAGCCCACCGAGACCGATCGCAGTGGTCGCCAACACGGTGACATTGCCACCGGCCGCAAGCACGCCCGCGCCCGACGTCGCAATGTTGCGGCCTAGCAGATCGAGCGTTCCGGTCACGGCAAAGCCGCCTCCGGCGGCGACGGTCATGGTAATGTCGCGGCCCGTGGCAATCGCGGCGTTGCCAAGGACGGCAACCGGAACCGCGCCGAGGATGCCGGTGAAGCCGTCGCCCGCCGGGGCAATCGCGCCATTGGCATCGGCCAGAAAATCACCGGCGATGGTCAGCGCCGATGGGGCCGCGCCCGCCTGCGCGGTGAACTGCGTGGTGCCCGCCGTAGCGATACCGGCGCTTGCACCCGGCCCACCGGCCGGGCTGGCGCTCAATGCCAGCGAGCCGATCGAGCGCGTCGTCGCCGGCGCGGCGACCGTATCCGCCAGGATGAACGCCGCCGTTCCGCCGGTCGCATCGCCGCCCGTATCTCCGCTGCCGCCGAGCGCATCGGCAAAGGCGCCAACCCCGCCGCTCACCGCAAAGCCGCCATCGGCCAGGCTGTAGCGCGCCAGTCCGCCAAGGGCCGCGCCGCCGTTTCCGTTCAGCCCGCCGCCCAGGTTCGTCCCGCCGGGACCGCCCAGTCCCGCCGCAACCAGCGAGATCGACGGCACCGTCAGCAGCGCGCTGCTACCTGCCGCCATCGCCAGTTCGGCCACGCCTGCGGAATTGTCGCCGATCCCGCCGCTACCCGCAGCCGTGAGTGGATCGTCGGTGCCCGAACCCACGCCCCCGATTGCCAGCGACGTGATCGCGAGCGGGTTCGCCAGGTTGATCGTGCCGCCCGCCAGCGAGACGCGGGCTGTTCCGCCCAGCCCGCTGCCGGCCAGCGGCAACGACAGCGGCCCGGTGCCGATCGCATCGTAACCGCCGCCTTGCCCCAGCGCGGTAACATCAAGCCCGGTCAGGCCGATCACCCCGCCGGATTGGGTAACCACGGCCTGTCCGCCTTGTCCGGCGCCGGATTGGAACGGCGCATTGCCGGCCAGCCCGAAGCCCGACGATCCGCCCAGCCCGCTGGCAAGGACAGAGACGAACCCGGCAGAGAGAGTTCCGGCGGCGACGTCGAGAGACGCGGTTCCGCCGGTGCCGAGGCCGCCATCACCATTGATCGGTGAAATCTCCGAAGCGGTGAAACCTCCGGCGTAATCAAGGAACGGGTCTGCCGACACGGCCAGCACAGTCGCCTCGCCCTTGGCGTTGACGATGATGTTGCCGGCCAGAATTTGCCCGCTCCCGGCCGCCCCCGCGCGGATCTCCACTGCGGCGTTGCCGCCCTGCGCGGCAAACCCGCTGCCCCCGCCGAAATAGCTGAACCCGCCGGAAACCGCCGCCGCCGAGAGCAGGATTGCCCCGCCGTTGGCGTCGATCGTGCCGTCCTGCGCGAACACGGTCACGTCGCCGCCCGTGGCGTCGGCCGGAGCCGTCCCGACCGCACCGCGCGCGACGGCCGTCAGTTGGATCAGCGGCTGACCCGCCAGCAGGGTGACAGTGCCGCCATTCAGCGCGCCCAAGGTCACAGCGCCGCCTCTGGCCGGTCCGGCGGCGGTCAGGCCCGCCACGCCAAGCGCATCGGCGGTGGCCGTGATCGACCCGCTGCTGAGCTGGCCGCCATCCGCGAGGATCGAGATCGTCCCGCCGGTCATCGTCGGTGCGGTGCCGGGCGTGGATGGCGAGCTTTCCATCCCGATCCCCGCCTCGGCCAGCAGGGTGGCAAATCCGTTGACGCGCAAGGCACCCCCGGCATCGACCAGCACATCCAACCCGCCAGCCAACGCAGCGGAAGGAGCCGTACCGCCAAGATAGACATAGGCACTGCTATTGAATTGCAGCGAATCGACCGTAAGGCTGCTGCCAGCGCCGGTTACGTGCAGGTTCAGCCCGTCGTTCAGGGCGGTCGCGCTGCCGGAAGCCAGATTTCCCGCACCGCCGATCGCCGACGAATCGGCCGTCAGCGAGGTCCAGGTTTGTGCCATCCCGCCGGCGATGGTCAGGCTGATCCGGCCGCCGGTGGCATCGCCTCCGCTATTGTCGCCGTCGAGGCCTTCGCCCTGGGCGCTGAGCGAAACATCCCCCAGATTCAGCACGCCGCCATCGTCGTGCAGATCGATCAGGCCGCCGGTACCGCTGCCGCCGCTATTGCCCGCGCTCATGCCGAACCCGCCGCCGCCATAAGCGCTGGCCGAGAAGAACGGCGCGGAAACAGTCCCCAGGTTCGTCACACCGATGTCAATCGATCCGCCGAAGCCGTTCCCGGCCACGACATCGGCATCCTGGCCGATGCCGTCGACCACGAACGCCAGGTTGTTGCCCGCGCTCAACCGGCCTTGCGAAACCGCGACCGTGATATTGCCGCCGCGGCCATCGGCGCCGATCACCGGAGGCGGCCCCTGCAACCCGGCAGGCGTGCCGCTGGCATCGACGACGAAATCGCCGGTCACGTCGATCAAGCCGTTGGTGGGCGAGATCGCCGCGTTGCCGGTGACCGTGATCGAGACATCCTCGCCCTGGAGCGGGAGCAACGGCGCAAGGAACAGCGATCCGCCGCCCCGGATTTCCTCGCCTGCGCCGGCGACAAGGTTGATCTGCCGGCCCGCGATCAGGCTGGCGTCGTTCTGGAAATCGACCAGCCCCGGGGTGGCCGCGCCCAGGAATTGCGGCAGCACGTCGAGCGTGCCGGTGGCGTATGCCATCGTCGGGCTGGTGAAGACCGTATTGCCGATCCGCATGTTGCCGAGCCCGGCGGCGAGGTCGGCTGCACTCGCGGTCGGCTGGTATCCGGCCGATAGGATCACCCCGCTCGGGTCCGGAATGGCGACAGTCGCCGCGTCATAGCCGATCGCGCCGCCGAGCAGCATCGTCAGCGCGTTGTTCTTGGGGATCGCCACCAGCGCGAGCGTCTGCGGCTCGCCGGTCGAGGCCGCGCCGCCGGTGCTGCCGGTGTGGACGATGCCGTTGCCCTGGCTCTCGTCGGTCCCCTGGGTAACCTGAATGTCGATCAGGCCCACATTGAAGGTGATCGTGCCGGCTTCCGCCGCGACGAGCGCGTTCATCGCGTCCGACCGGATCGAGCCGCCCTGCTCGATGCGCGGCGCGAAGATCCCGACATAGGCGGAATTTGGCGAATAGTCGGACGCGGTGATCTGTGCGCCCGGCAAGATCCGGACGAACGCATTGGCCTGGGTTGCCGGCAGGAAGCCGATCTGGTTGCCGGCGGCCTGCGAGAGATACAGCGAGCCGCCATTGCTGGTGTCGATGTCCGACGTGGTCAGCAGCAGGCTGCCGACATTGAACTGCGCGGCGGCGCCGACGATGATGCCATAGGGGCTGTAGAACCAGATATTGCCGCCGTTCCCCCCGCTGACATTGCTGTTGACGGTGCCGGACAGGCTGATCGTCGCGGCCAGATTGGTCTGGGTGCTGGTCGCGATGTCGAAATAGCTCGGGATAATCCGGTTGAGCACCGTGAAATCGCCCACCGGACTGCCCGGATCGTGGAAGGTGACGGTGTTGCCGGCGGGCAGGAAATCGACATTGGTATCGGTGATCGCCGCCGCATTGGCGGTCCAGGTGATGATCGCCTCGCTGCCGAACACCGTCACGTCGTCGTTGGTGCCGTTGACCGCCGCGCCCGTCACGCTCGTCGGGGTGCCGTTGAACCCTTGCGCATGCGCCCCGCCGGCAAAACTGGCGACGGCCAGACCCGCGACCAGCGCGGTTCCGGTGCGAAGTCGGGAACGCCGGCTCGTGAAGCGGCCGGTTTGCGCGGCGCCGATAACGACTGAGCCGGTCATTGCGTGTTCCAGGGGATGAGGCGGGTCGAGAACGTCAGGAGCAGGCGCGCCGGGCCGAGCGTGGTCCGGCCGGGCGCGGCTTCAAGTGGAACCGCCAGGAACAGGTTGAAGTCGCCATGGTCGCCCCAGCGGGTGCGCACGCCGCCGCCGGCCGAAACCAGGTGCCGCTCTGGGGTCAGGCCGCCATCGTTGGCCCAGGCCCAGCCCGCATCGCCGAACACATAGGGCTGGAACGCAATACCGCTCGCGCTGCGCGGCATCAGCCCGCCAAAGCGCAGTTCCAGCGCCGCGCCAAGGCCGCTGTCACCCTGCACCGTGCCCGGGTCATAGCCCCGGCCGACCGTATAATTGCCCAGCGTGAACTGTTCGAAACTCAGCAACTGGCTGCCGCTATATTGCGCCCGCGGGCGCAGCACGAACGTCACCGCACGGATCGGGCGGTATTCCAGATTCGCCTCGCCGCGCACCAGCGCCGCTTGCGGATTCGCGGCAATGTTGCTGATCGGGGTGTTGGCCACCAGGCAGTTGGCGAGCACAACGCATGATTGGCTCGCGCCCAGCCAGTTCAATCCCTTGCGCACTTCGATCGCCCCGCCGATGCGGAACTTCGGCTCGGCCACCGAATAGCCGGACCGTCCGGCCAGGCTCGCGCCATCGACCGACCGGTACTCCAGCCGCCCATAGACGACCCGCAGCTTGTCGGCGCTGAGGCGCGCGCCGCCGAAGTCGATCTTCTGGTCGACCACGTCGATGCCGGCCGTTCCCGCCAGCGTCCAGGCCTGTCGGCGCACGAACGGATAGGCGAGGTGAAGCCCGCCGATCCACGTCGAAGTGCTGAAGGCATTACCGGCAAAGTCGGGCCGGGCATGGCCATAGACCAGTTGTCCGCCCAGCCGCAGCCCCTGCGGCCCGAGCGCGAATTCGTGGCTGATCTGCGCCACGGTCTGCTCGCTGGTCTGGAGCGTGTTGTAGAGGCTCAGCACGGTGCGATCGCCCATGCCGGTCAGGTCGTTGAGCGTCAGTTGCGCAATCGCCCCCTCGCGGCCGGTGATCCCCGAAGCCAGGTTCTGACCGCCGACAACCAGCTCGACCGGGCGGCGCTTGACCACCACATCGCCGATCACCTCGCCCGGCCCGGCATTGGCCGGACGCAGCGTGAGCCGCACATCGAAACCGGGCAGGTCGCGCAGCAGCAGCAACTGGCGCTCGGCCTCGTGAACGTTGAACCACGGGCGGCTGGTGAGCTGGCGCAAGTGCGCGGCAATCTGGCTCTCGGCATTGCCGGGCCGCCCACGAACCTGCACGTCGACCAGCTTCGCCGCGAGCACGTCCATCCGCACTTCGCCGCCCCGCTCGATCCGCTGCGGCGGAACCTGCACGGCGGCAAGGAAACCCGCCTTGCGCAAGATCGTCGCCGCCCGGTCGCGCACTTCGCAGAGCACCGCAACGGGCTGTTCGGTCCCGGCCAGGTCAGCCCAGGTGGAATCGAGTTCCGCCGCAGAAACGCCGGGAAGATTGGCGAAAGTCACCTTGCCGAACGTCACCCTGACATTCGCCAAAGCGGGGTCCCCCAGCGCGCAGGTGCCATGCTCGAACCCGCCATCAACGCTCAGCCTGCTCGGCGGCAGCGGCCGGGCGAGGCCCTGCTGCAGTTCCAGCTCCTCGCGGGTCGGCGCGGCGGGCGCGGCGGGCGGAGCCTGTGCGGCCTGCGCCCAGACGCTGACCGGAGCGCTGCCGAGCAGCGCCGCGAGCAGCAGGCGATGCGGCGCGCGCAGTAACGCTGCACCTGAGCGGTTCTTGTTCATCCCGGCGATTGCCCCCCGTCCCATCATCGGCTCAGGGCTGCGCCAGTGTGGTGGCCAGCAGATCGAGCTGGGCCGTGCAGCCCTGTTCGATCAGCGTTGCCGCCATCGCCTCGGCGTCGGCCGGCTGGCCCGGCAACAGCGCGATCTCGATCGTGCCGACCGGCTTGCCATCCAGCGTCACCGCATAGTTCGCGCCGTCCGCGACCGGATTGCTGGCCGCGTCCCATGGCGCGACCATCGCGCCCTTTGCAAACGCAAGCGAAACGCTCGTGCCGCCCGCCGCCGGAGCGACCGCGTAAGTTGCGGGCCGGTCCGTATCGAGCCGCCAGAAGCGGACCGGCTCCCCTTCGACCAGGCAGCGTTTGCCCGATTTCTCAACATCGATGAACCACAGGTTCGGGCTGGCGGGCGGCGCCGCGTCCTTGCCTGCGCGCACCGCTCCGGTCCGGACGCGTTTCGCCGCACGCTGCATTGTCAGCACCGCGAAAGTCGAAGTCTTGGCGGGAACCGTCGACGAAACCGAGACGGCGAAGGTGCCCCCGCCTTTCAGCACACGGGTGCCGCGTCCGTCGAGAATGGTCAGCGTATCGCCCGCTCGCAGCGTAACCACGCCGGAATCGTCGAGCTTCCTGCCGACCGGATAGGTCGCCGCCGACGGACCGGACGATCCGACCACGATCGCGGCATTAGCGCCCGCCGGAACGACCAGCGCCGCCACGGCGGCAAGCGCCGCGCCGCGCGCAATTCCAAACCTAGCCGAGAACATTGGCTTCACCCTCTCCTAGTGACTCACAGCGGTCTACCAGCTTTTGCAGCGCAGTGTCAGCCGGATGCCGCACGGCAATCGATCTTATCCGGGCGATGGCCGCCCCGCGATCGGTTTCGAACTGCGCGAATGCCTCGAACAGCGCCGCGCGGTCTTCGGCCGGAAAGTCCGGCGCGGGCTCGCGCAGGTCGATCGCCTTGGCGCGGCCGCGCAGCACGACCTTGCCCATCGGCCGCCACCATTCGAGCCCCGAACGTTCGGCAAACTCGCGGCTTGCCATCACGCTCGAACCGAGCGGCTTGTTTGCGCTCTCCAGCCGGGCGGCCGTGTTCATCGCATCGCCCAGCGCGGTGTACTGAATCCGCCGCTCGCCGCCGAAATTGCCGACCACGGCTTCGCCATAATGCATACCCACGCGGGTCTTGCCGATTTTCGGGAGGCCCGCCGGCTGCATGTTGCGGAATTCCTCGCCCGCCTGCCACATCGCATAGCCGGCCTGTGCCGCGCGCAGCCCGTCATCTGCCCGCGCGACCGGCGCGCCCCAGAACGCAACAACCGCATCGCCAACGAACTTGTCGATCACCCCGCCATGATCGAGCACCACCTTGCTGAGCATCTCGAGGTACTGGTTGAGCAGCTTCGCCACCATTTCGGGTTCGAGCTGGTGCGACATCTGGGTGAAGCCCTCCAAGTCGCTGAAGATGATGTAGAGTTCCTTCTTCTCGCCATGGAGCGCGAGCAGCTTCGGGTTTTCCAGGATTTCCTGGGCAATGTCGCGCGGCAGGTATTTCCCCAAAGCCGATTGCGCGAACCGGCGCTGCTCAGCGGTCGCCGCCCGCGCCGCCGAAGAAACCGCAGCGAATGCCACGATCCAGCCCAGCGCCCAGCCGACCGCCGGTACCCCGGCCGTATCGATCCCGCGCGCCTGCAACAGGAACGGCGCCTCACCGAACAGCACCAGTTGCGCGGCGATGAACGGCAGCACGCGCCAGAATTTCCATTCGAGCAGGCTGGTCAGTACGGCGGCGAGAACCACGAGCACCGCCAGCAGCCCCAGTTGCAGCGACGAAAGGCGCGGCAGCCGTGCCCCATCGAGCATCTGGGCAATCATCGCCGCATGGACCTGCAGCCCCGGCACGGCCTTCCCGTCGACCGACGTAAACGTCGTCGTCACCCGGTCGACATCGACGATGTCGCCGCCGATGATCACATAACGCCCGCGCACCTGCTCGGCCATCGCGGCGGCAATCGCCGGATCGGCGAACAGGTCGATCTTGAGCGAGGAAAACACCGGCCGGTCGTCCGTCTGCGGCAAGCGATAGCTGATCGCGCCGCGATAGCCCGCGAACTCCTTCACGAGCGCCTGCTCGCCGGCTGCGGCCAGCATGGCCCGGGCCATGACCGGCGGGAGGCGCGGGCTGATTTCCGGCCAGTTGCGCGTCACGCCTTGCGCGTAGTCCAGCCGAATCGAGGTCGGCTGCGCCTTGCTGCCGGCGAGGCGCTGCTGGAAGGCGTCGAGATATTGCTGCTGGTCGTAAACAATGTCGTCGCGATTGCCCGCCACGTCGGCATAGGCGACGAACGTCGGCGTCTGCATCGCCCGCAACGCGGCAACGAGGTCATCGTCCTCGTCCTGCGGCTGGTCGAACAGGATATCGATCCCGATCGCCTTTGCGCCCATCGCGTCAAGATTGCGCAGCGCCTTGGCCAGCAGGCCCCGGTCGAGCGGCGAGCGTTTGCGCGCGGCGATCAGGGTCTGATCGTCATAGACCACCAGTTGCACCCGGCTGTCCTGATCGACCCGGGGCGCGGCGATGAAACTGCGCAAGTCGTACAGCGAGCGCTCGGCATCGCCGACGCCCGGAATCTGCCATGAAAAGCTCGCCAGCAATACCGCCACGACCAGCAACACGCCGGTTGCCGCCAGGCGCCGTCCGCCGGCTTCGCGCACGTTGCGCCAGCCGCGCGCCCACGCCCGCGCCGCGCTGTTGCCCGTTCCGGCAAGTCTGGCAGTCCTGTCGCTCACCCTCAGCGCACGTGGAGCGGTCGCTCGCCGTCGCCGACGATGGCGAAGCCGGCCCAGTAGAACGGGTGCGAAGTGAGCGGATCGTCCATCAGCGCCAGTTGGCTGCGCTGCAACGCAGCCGCCACGCTTCCCGCACTGCCCCCCGTCTCGCTTCCGAAAAAGCCGCCGATCAGCCGCTCGGTCGCGTTGTAATCGTCCGGCGCCGGCCAGTGGCTGGCGATGACCTGCCGCCCGCCCGCCGCGATGAACGCTCGCACCAGGCCGTCGAGCGCCTGCCCGCCACCGGATGTGACCCCCGCCTCGCGCGTTGCCTCAAGGCTTGCCCCGCCAGCCGTGTCGCAGGCCGAAAGGATCACCAGATCGGCATCGAGGTGGAGATTGAAAATCTCGTCAAAGCGCAGCAGTCCGTCCGAATCCGTGCCGCCAAACGAGGTCAGCAAAGCCGGCCGGGCGGGACAACCCGGACGCGGCGCGGTAACGAGGCCGTGGGTGGCGAAGTGAACGACCCGGAAGTCGGCCAGGTCGGTGCGGCCTTCGATCGCGGTGTCGGTAAACCCGGCGCCGGTCATCAGATCGGACCGGCCCTTGCCGAACAGGCCGGCCGCCTCCTTGAGTTCGGTGGCCGCGATCGGCTGGTTCCACGTCGCCACCGGCCAGTCGCACCCGGCGTCGGCCGCAGTCCCGCCCGCCATGCTCGCCCCGCGCACCCCGGGAAGGGTGGTGACCGCGCCGAGCGGCTGGTTCTGCCCCAGCCCGAGATAGACCCTCGCCGCCTTGGATGGCGGCGCGGTGCGGGCGTCGCGGAAGCTCGCCGCGCTGAGCGCGGTGCTGATCGCCGTTTTGCGGCCGAGCCAGGCGATCCCGCGCATGTCGAACTCGTCGCCTCCCGCCGCGACCCGGCTGCGGTAGGCCTCAACCCCGGTCGTATCGAGCACCAGCAGGTTCGCCGGCAACTGCAGCATCGCCCCATCGGGCTCGAACACGAGATGGGTGATCCCGGTCAGGTCGGCTCTGGCCGGGCCGAGCAATGCCTCGGACAGCGTCAGATTGTTGTCGATATCGAACGGATAGGTCGAGCGCACGCCGTTGATCGTCACCGAGATCGATTCGCGCAGCGTGGTGACCAGTGCCGCCAGTTCGCTGCTGCTCCTGGCCACGCGCCAGCCGCGTCCGCCGGTGGGGGTGACCAGCACCGCGTAAGTGCGTTCGCCCAGCGTCACGAGCTTGAAATAGCCTTCGCCCGGCTGCAGCGTGGCGCGCAATTCATCGAGCGTCACATAGCCGCGTGCCACCGCGCGATATTGCGGGAAGGCGGAAAGCTGGCTGGCCAATTGCAACTGCGCCTGATCCAGCCGCTGCCGCTCGTCGGTCAGCGATGCGAGCAGTGGCACCAGCGCGGCCCGGTCGAGCCCGGAATTCGCCGTCCGCGCAAGCTGGATGCGATTGCGCTCGATATCCCGCGATACCGCCAGCGCGCGGCGGAACAGCGCGGCCGCAGCGTCGTTCCCGCCCGCCAGTTCGCGGGCGAGCTGCGAGAGCGTGGCGGCGGCGCCCGGCCGTTCCACCAACTGACTGGCCAGCAGCAAGTCGGCCAGATCACCGGGCGCGGTCGCGCCATCGTCGGTCAGCATGGCGAAATAGGGCTGGATCAGGTGCGACATGCCAACCAGCGCGTCGCGATTGCCGATCGCCCCTGCGACCAGCGCGCGAAACGCGCCATGCGCCTCGTCCTTGCGCCCGTGCCGCGCCATGAACCCGGCCAGCCGCGCGCGGGCGGCATTGACCGAGGCGCTGTCCGGATATTGCGCCGCAACAAGCGCCTCCACCTCGCGCAACAAGCGCTCGGCCTCGGCCAGATCGCCTTGCGCCTCAAAGGTTTCGGCGATCTCGGTCAGGATCTGGCTGCGCAGCCGCGTTACCGAAATGACGCGTCCGTCGCGGACCGCCAGGGCCCGCCGGTTGGCCGTGAGCAGCGCCGAACGCGCCTCGGGCAGGTTACCCGACAGGCGCAGCGCCGTGCCGCGCAGCGATTCCGCCTGGGCGTCGAGGATTTCCACCCGCTCCGCCGCAGTCAGTCGCACCCGCTGCCCGAGGATCGCGGCGAGATCCGCGGCGGTGCCGGTGCTCAGCCCTTCGGCCGTCGCCGCATCGATCTCGACCGTTCCGTCGCCGGCCACGATTCCGGCCGTCGCGGCGGGCACCGGCCGCGCGAGAATCCGCGGAACCGCCGCGAGATCGCCCCGGTTGAGCGCGTCAATCGCCTCGAAATTGCGCCCGAGCCGCGCCTGCACCGGGTCCAGCCCCGACATGGTGCGCGCCCGGGCAAAGATCACGGCAGACTGATCGAACTGCCCGAGGTTGGAGACCTGCAAGGCATGGTTGATGGTCAACTCGTGCCGCCGGGCCGGGCTGTCAGCCTCGCCCGCGCCGATGGACGTCGCAACCGCCGAGAAGATCTGCGCGGCTTCCGCATAGTCTCCGGCGGCGTTGCGCCGATAGCCCTGCCCGATCAGGTTGGCGGCATCGGCGGCTTGCGCCTTGGCCGCATAGAACCCGCTTCCGCCGCCCGCCCCCAGGCTCGCGGCAACGATTTCGCCGGGCACCACACGGTCGGCAACCAGGCTGCGCAGTGCCAGTTGCAGGGCGCTGTCATAGGCGGCGAGACCAGCGACGACAAACGCGCCCCGTTCGCCGACGCGCGAATAACTGCGATATTCAAGGCCGGAAGTCCTGCCCCGGCAATTGCGGACAAGCGCATTCTCGATCCCCGCAACTCGGGCAACGCCCGCCGCCACGCAGTCGACCGGTTCGTCCAGCCCCTGCCCCGGCACGGGCAGCGTGCCATCGCGCGAAAACCACGCCGATCCGATCGGCCGCGACACTTCGCGGCACAGCAGCGCCCACCGGCGATCGAAAATGGAGCGCCGCGCCGCGCCGGCGGCAACGGCTTGCGCTTCGCACACCGGGCCGCTCGTGCCGATGCGGAAGCTGTCGGCAAACGACGGGACCAGCGCCGGGTCGGCCGCCACCGCGACTCCGCCCGAACCGGCCGCCACACAACCGGCAAGAACGAAGAGCCACAATCGCGCTGCCGCTCGGGCTACCATTCGCTTCATCTGTCCCCCACCCCCCGCGCAACGATTCGATCCTTGCGCTGCCGCATGACGATGCCCCCCCGGCAAGGTCGCTGTCCAGCGCCGGGGGCAGACTACCCGCAGGAAATCCTCCCGGACGCTGCATTTGCGAACATCGTTCAGCCACACCGCGGCGGTTTTTGCAAACGTTCCCGGGCACGAACTCCGCCGAACGCAAAAAGGAAACGGCTGGCCAGCGCCGGATCATGCTTAACCTTGTGTTGGCCAGAAGCCGGTATCATCCGGTTGCGAGGGCCAAGGGACCGGCTTTCGGACGGAACTGCTTCGGGATCGTAACGAGTATGACTATCTGCAGGCGCCGGCTGCTCGGCGCGGTAGCGATGGGAGCGGCGGGACTGGCCCTGCCACGCGTCTTCGGTTCGGATGTCGCGCAGGCTGCGCCGCTGGACCTTGCGGCAAGCGGCATCGGGCGCGAGCGCTTTGACTCCATCCTGCTGCCCCAGGCCCGCGCCGCGCTGGATCGTCACGGCCGGATGATCGCCAACCGCGATGTCATCGGCCTGGTCGATTTCTCCGCACCCTCGGGCACGGCCCGGTTCTCGCTGTTCGACATTGCGGCCGACCGGGTCATCTCCACCCACCTCGTCGCGCATGGCAGCGGTTCCGATCCGGCCAATAGCGGCTGGGTCGAACGCCTGTCCAACCGCCCCGGCTCGAACGCCTCGTGCGCGGGCGCCTTCCTCACCGGCCCCACCTATTATGGCAAGCACGGCCGCTCGCGCCGCCTGATCGGGCTCGATCCGAACAATGATATGGCCGCCAGCAGGGCGATCGTCATCCACGCCGCGCGCTATGTCGATCCCGGCCTGGCCGCCGCGCAAGGACGCGTCGGCCGCAGCCAGGGTTGCTTCGCTGTGTCCGCTGCCGAAATCGACACGGTGCTGAAAGTGCTCGGCCCGGACCGGCTGCTCTACGCAGTCAAATGACGGCCGCGGGCATACGCGCGTGCCGACCTAGCCGGTAACGTCCTGATCGACCGGCGCCGTCGTCGCGCCCAGCGCCGGAATGCCGATCGAGCGCCTGCCGCCAAAATCGGTCCGCACCACGATCAGTCCCGCTTTCTCGAAATGTTCGAGCAGCCGCCGGATCCGGCCCGGCGAGCTGGTCCCGTAAATGCGCGAGAGTTCCGCATCGTCCGGACACGGCTCGCCCCGCTGTGCGGCCCGCGCGATCACCAGGAACGGCGCGACGAGGTCGTCCTGCACATCTCCGGCAATCCGCAATAGCTCGGCCCAGTCGGGATCGGCTTCATCCGCCCCGGCCACGGCCAGCGCAAACCGGCGGCGAAACGCGGTTACGTCGAGCCCGTGCCCGGCAATCCGCTTCATCCGGCAGCGCAGCGTAAAATCCTGGAACAACGCGGCGACCGGCTGGAACGTGCAGTCCGGTTCGGCCGCCAGTTCGGCCAGCACCGCGCTCACGCCCGCCGCCTGCTCCTGCGCCGCGAACAGGCTCGGCTCGGTCGAAACTTCGGCCTCCTCGCCCGCCGGCACATAGCTGGCGATCTGTTCGAGCAATTCGCCGCTATCGGCCGCTTCCGGCCCAAGCGGCATCGCGCATGGCACCGGTTCGGGTACTGCCGGCTCGGCCAGCAGCAGCGCTTCCATGTCCTGCCCGGCGGCCGGAAGCGGGGTCAGCCCTTGTATCACGTTGCGCGCGCGGGTTCGCACATCGCCGATCTTCACCGCGACCGGCCGGCGGCTGATCGCCGGGCCAAGGCCAAGGAAATGCCCGCGCGCCAGATCCCGGATCTGCTCCGCCTGCCGCCGCTCCATCCCCAGCAGATCGGCCGCACGGACCATGTCGATATCGAGAAACGTCCGGCCCATCAGGAAGTTCGAGGCCTCGGCCGCGACGTTCTTGGCAAGCTTGGCCAGCCGCTGGGTCGCGATGATCCCGGCCAGCCCGCGCTTGCGGCCCCGGCACATCAGGTTGGTCATCGCCGCAAGGCTGAGCCGCCGCACTTCGTCCGAAACGTCCCCGGCGGCGGCCGGCGCGAAGATCTGCGCTTCGTCGACCACCACCAGCGCGGGATACCATTCCTCGCGCGGGGCATCGAACAGCGTCGCCAGAAACTGTGCGGCGCAGCGCATCTGCGCTTCCAGTTCCAGCCCGTCGAGCGCCAGCACGACCGAGGCGCGGTGCTTGCGGATGCGCGCCGCCAACCGCGCGATCTCGTCCCCCGAATAGGCGCTGCCATCGATCACGACGTGGCCGAACGGCTCTGCCAGCGTCACGAAATCGCCTTCCGGATCGATCACCACTTGCTGAACCAGACTGGCGCTTTCTTCCAGCAACCGGCGCAGCAGGTGCGATTTGCCGGAACCGGAATTGCCCTGCACCAGCAGGCGCGTGGCCAGCAGTTCCTCGATATCGACGGGCACGGGCGCGCCGGAAGGATCGGAGCCGATGATGACGGAAGCACTCACCCGGCCTGCTCTCGCGGATGGCGCGGACCCGCTCAACCGCCGCCAACCGGCTTATCCCCAGTGGCGCGACCGGCGGCGATCGGTTAGGCCACGGCTCATGACCGAGATCGTCAACCTCCGGATCGCCCGCAAGGCCCGCGAACGCCGCGCCGCGCAAAGTGCCGCAGCGGAAAACCGGGCGAAGTTCGGCCGCACCAAGGCCGAAAGGCACACCGCCCAGGCCGAGACCGCGCGAATCGACCGCACCCTGGACGGTGCCCGCATCGATCGCGGCGAAAGCTGATGCGCACCACGCAAGAAGGCGCCACCGTGCGCCTCTATCACCTCGACGATGCGAGCGAAGGGGGCGCGGCCACCACGCTGCTCTATGGCCCGCTGGCGCAAGCCATGGCTCTGGCCGCGGCCCAGCCCGAAGAACTGCAGGCCGCCCTCTATATCGCGACCGACAACGACGTTGTCGCTTATCTCGATCTGTTCGAAGGCTGAACCGGTGGCCGGCGGCGTCTCCTCATCGCCGCCCGAGCCAGCGCCCGTCACGCCGACATTGCCCGAATTGATCCGCGTGTTCGCGCGGATCGGCGTGCTCAGTTTCGGCGGCCCGGCCGGGCAGATCGCGCTGATGCACCGCGAGGTGGTTGAGGATCGCGGCTGGCTGGCGAACGCCCAGTTCCTGCACGCGCTCAATTTCTGTCATTTCCTGCCCGGCCCGGAAGCCCAGCAGCTTGCGACGTGGATCGGCTGGCGCTTCCACGGCGTGCGCGGCGGGCTCGCCGCCGGCTTGCTGTTCGTGGTGCCGGGCGCTGCGGTGATCCTTGCCCTGTCGATCGCTTATGCGCTGGCCGCCGGGCTCGCATGGTTCGCCGCGCTCTTCACCGGGATCAAGGCGGCCGTTCTGGCCATCGTGCTGCAGGCGCTGGTCCGGATCGCCGGCCGCGCGCTCGATACGCGCTTCAAACGCGGCCTTGCGGCACTAGTTTTCGTCGCGCTGTTCCTGTTCGCGCTGCCCTTCCCGCTGGTGATCGTCGCGGCCGCGCTGGCCGGCCTTGCGATCGCGACATGGCGGCCGGCATGGCTGAACCTGGGCGGCGGCGAAGCCCCGCCCCTGCTCGCACCGCGCCCGTGGGCCGGCAGTCTGCGCACCATCGCCATCTGGGGCGCGGTATGGGCCGCGCCGCTCCTCCTGATCCTGCTGTCGCTTGGACCGGACCACGTGCTGTGGCGGATCGGCGTGCTGTTCTCGCGCCTTGCGGTGGTAAGCTTCGGCGGCGCCTATGCGGTGCTGGCCTATCTCGCGCAGGCCGCCGTCGCGCAATACCACTGGCTGACCCCCGGCGAGATGGCCGATGGCCTCGGCCTCGCCGAAACCACGCCCGGCCCGCTCATTCTCGTCACCCAGTTCGTCGGCTTTCTGGCCGCCTGGCGGGCGCCCGAGCCGTTTTCCCCGCTGCTGGCCGGGCTGCTCGGCGGCGCGCTCACCTGCTGGGTGACTTTCGCGCCCTGTTTCCTGTGGATCTTCACCTTCGCCCCGTGGCTCGAACGGCTGGAGCACGCAACCCGGCTGAAAGGCGCGCTGGCCGCCGTTACCGCCGCGATCGTCGGCGTGATCGCCAATCTCGCCGCGTGGTTCGGGCTCCACGTGCTGTTCGCCCGCACCCTGCTCGTCCCATTGGGACCGGCAACGCTGCAGGTTCCCGACTGGCCCAGCTTCGATTGGCAGGCCGGGCTGCTGGCCGCGCTCGCCGCGCTGGCGATCTTCCGCCTGCGCTGGAACGTCATCGCGGTGCTCGGCCTCGCCGCCGCCGGGGGCTACGTGCTTCGATCCGTAGCCTGATCCCCGACCGGCCGCGAAACCCAGGCGTCAGGCGAACACTTCCGCCCGCACCCAGTCGACCGACAGCGCTGGACCGGTCGCCAGCCGCTCGCCGCCAAGCACGCGGTTCCAGTAGCCTTCCGAACCATCGGCCAGGCGCCATTCGTGCAGCCGCCGGGTCAGCAACTGGAGGTCATACTCCTCGCTGATGCCGATCGCGCCGTGCACGGCATGCGCGATGTTGGCGATCCGCGCCGCCGAAGTGCTCGCCACCGACTTGGCGGTCGCGGCCAGCGCCATGCGCACCGGCAGTCCGCCATCACAGGCCAGTTGAGCCGCGAGCCGGGTCGCGATCACGTCCTCGGCCATCATCGCCAGATTCTGCTGCAGCGCCTGCTGGCGCCCGATCGGCTTGCCGAACTGGATGCGGTCGTTGGCGAACTGGGTCGTCATCGTCAGCAGCTTGTCCGCCGCGCCCGAGATCAGGCCGGCACGCAGCACCGCCGCAATCGGCCGCAACCCGCCCGCCGGGCGCGCGATCTTGGTTCCGGCGGCGGCACCGAACTGCATCCGCGCCGAAAGATCGCTGCGCACACCGGTCGGCGCCGGGCTCGCATCGCCCGCGCCGACCAGCACGAGCGTGTCGCCGCGATCGGCCAGCACATGCTCGGCAACCAGCCCGAACGGCACCACGATCTCATCACCCAGCGCCGTCGCCAGCGTGATCGGGCCTTCCGGCCGGTCCACTCCGGCGGCGGCCAGCAAGGCGCGCACGACCATCGTTTCGGCCACCGGCACCGGCACCGCATGGCGGCCAAGCGCCTGGATCAGCGGCCCGACTTCGCCGAGCGTCAGCCCGAAGCCGCCCGCGTCCTCGCTCACCAGGGCGTCGAGAAACCCGGATTCGACCAGCGCGCTCCACATTTCGCCGATGGTGCCGCCGTGCTCCACCGCCCGCACCGCGGCCGGGGTGGAGATCGTTTCGAGCATCCGTTCAAACGGTTCGAGCAGTTCGTTCATTTCCATGGCGAATTCCTTCAGCCTCAAGGCTTCAACGCAATCCCATCCCGCGGGCGATAATGCCGCGCAGGATCTCGCGGGTGCCGCCCCGCAGCGAGTAGCTCGGGGAAATGTGGGTGACAAACTTCAGCGCCCGATACAGCTCCGCGTCCACCGCCTCGTCGGGGTGGGCCGCCAGATCGTCGCCGCGCGCGCTCGGCCGGTGCGGCGCGAACGTGGTGGCGAGGTCCTTGACCCGCGCGGCCGCGCCCCCCGGGCGTTACCCCGGGCCCAGC
>VMTF01000003.1 GCA_013791705.1 Sphingomonadales bacterium
CCCGGCTTGATCTTGCGCGGCCGGCTCAACCCTGCACGGAAAGCCGTGCGGCCCGCTCGGCGAGTCGTTCCACTGCGGCGTCATGGATCGCAGGCGCCGTCACCAGCACGCCGAAAGCGCGCGGATCGGGCTTGTTATAGTTGAGCGGCTGCCCGAATGCGTCCGTAACGGCCGCACCGGCTTCGCGGGCGATCAGGGCCGCGGCGCCAATATCCCATTCCCACCCCCAGCGCAGGGTTGCCAGCAGATCGGCCTCGTCGGCGGCGACCATCGCGATCCGGAGCGCGATCGAATTGGGCTTGTAGACATGCACGAGGTCGGTGTCCTGCCGGGGCAGGAGATCCGCCGGCACCCGCGCCCCGGGCAGTTGCTTCCGGTTGCTCGCGATAAGCGGGCGGCCGTTGCGGAAGGAACCCTGGCCCGCCTCCCCGTGCCAGAACTCGCCGCGCGCGGGCGCGCAGAGCAGGCCGAACAGTGGCCGGCCCGCGCAGATCAACGCCACCGACACGGCCCAGCCTTCGCGGCCGTGAATGTAATCGCGCGTGCCGTCGATCGGATCGACCAGCCAGATCAACCCTCCGGCCAGGCGCTCCGGCGCGTCGGTGGTTTCTTCCGACAGCCACCCTGCGGCGGGCAGCAACTGGGTCAGTTCGCGGCGCAGATACCGATCGACCAGCAGGTCCGCCTCGCTCACCGGGTTGCCCGGCGACTTTTCCCAGACTTGCGGCGAATGGCCGTTGCCGGGCCACAGTTCGAGGGCGACTCGTCCGGCATCGCGAACAATCGTGGCAAGGCGCTCGCGGTCGATCATCGGGTGTTGGGGCGGACTTTCATCGTCGTTGGCGCCGATCTGGCGGTCTTGGTTAGTGTCGCGCGCAAATGCGCTCGCCTCCAGCGCTTTTCAAGCGGCAACCGATAGCCTATGCGGCACCGCAAAATAGGGCGATTCAATCGACCGGTTAAAACCCTCCCCAGGTGCAACAGCGAAAGATCCACGCGATGAACATCCACGAATATCAGGCCAAGGAACTGCTCGCGAAGTACGGTGTCGGCATTCCGGCCGGAATCCCCGCGATGACCGTGGAAGAAGCCGTCGCTGCGGCAAAGCAACTGCCCGGGCCGCTTTATGTGGTGAAGGCGCAAATTCACGCCGGCGGGCGCGGCAAGGGCAAGTTCAAGGAACTGCCGGCCGATGCCAAGGGCGGCGTCCGTCTTGCCAAGTCGATCGAGGAAGTCGAATCCTGCGCCAGGGAAATGCTCGGCAACACCCTCGTCACGATCCAGACCGGCGATGCCGGCAAGCAGGTCAACCGGCTCTACGTCACCGACGGCGTCGATATCGCCAAGGAATACTACCTCTCGATGGTGGTTGACCGCGCGACCGGCCGCGTCGCGTTGATCGTATCGACCGAAGGCGGCATGGATATCGAGGAAGTCGCTCATTCGACCCCGGAAAAGATCACCACGATCGTGGTTGATCCGGCGGAAGGCTTCATGCCGCATCACGGCCGCGCGGTGGCCTATGGCCTCAAGCTCGAAGGCGATCTCAACAAGCAGGCCCAGAACGTTTCGAAGCAGCTTTATGATGCCTTCATGGCGCTCGATTGCGCGATGCTCGAGATCAATCCGCTGGTCGAAACCAAAGATGGCCAACTGCTCGTGCTCGATACCAAGATGAGCTTCGATTCGAATGCGCTCTATCGCCACCCCGACGTGATGGCGCTGCGCGACGAGACCGAGGAAGATCCGGCCGAGATCGAAGCCAGCAAGTATGATCTGGCCTACATCAAGCTCGATGGCGACATCGGCTGCATGGTGAACGGCGCCGGGCTCGCCATGGAGACGATGGACATCATCAAGC
>VMTF01000152.1 GCA_013791705.1 Sphingomonadales bacterium
CCCCGGCCGCCCCCCTTAACACCCCCCCCCACCCGCGCCTGGTCATGCCCCCGGGCCACCCCGCGGCAAACTGCGCCGGCGTGCCCCCCCAATTTGGCCCCCCCAACGGGGGGGGGCAATCGCCGTTGAATTTCGATCCGGGGGACCGCACTCTTGGCCGAACTCGACTAATCGCAGCATCCAGTTGCCGCGCGCGCGCCGGCGGCCTATCTCCAGCATCATGAAGCCATTCCTGCGCAAATCGCTGATCGCCCTGGGCGTCTTTATCATCGTCGTGTTCGCGGCCGGCGCCTGGCTCGCGCATGGCAACCCGACCGACCGGACCATTGCTGCCTCCACCGGGCGGGATCCCCAGTTGGTTGATCCCGAGCCGGAGAAATTTCCCCCGGTCGGCATTGCCACGCCGATCGGCTGGCAGGCCGGCGAAGCCCCGACGCCCGCGCCAGGGCTTGCCGTGGCCCGTTTCGCCGAAGGGCTGGATCATCCGCGCACGATGTTGACGTTGCCGAATGGCGACGTGCTGGTCGCTGAAACCAACCGTCCGCCCAGCAACGGCGGCGGCGTGCAAAGCATGGTTGGGCGGCTGCTCTTCAAGCGGGCCGGCGCGGGCGGCGACAGTCCTAACCGGATTGTCCTGCTGCGCGATGGCGATGGCGACGGCACTGCCGAGCTACGCTTCACCCTGCGCACGGAGAGTCTCGAATCGCCGTCCGGTATGGCTTGGGCCGCAGACAGACTCTATGTCGCCAATCACAATGCCGTTTTGGCGTTTGACTACACGCCCGGGCAGACTGAGCTTTCCGGGGCGCCGACGAAACTGATGGACCTGCCACCCGCCGGCAACCACTGGATGCGCAATCTTGAACTGAGCCCGGACGGCAAGCAGCTCTATGTCGCGGTCGGTTCGGCCAGCAACATCGGCGAGCAGGGGATGCAGGTAGAACAGGGCCGCGCCGCGATCTGGGAGATTGCGCTCGCGACCGGCCGCTCGCGGCAATATGCCAATGGCTTGCGCAACCCCAACGGCATGGACTGGAATCCGGCCACCGGTGAGCTCTGGACTGTCGTCAATGAACGCGATCTGCTCGGTGGCGATCTGGTCCCGGACTATCTCACCAATGTTCCGATCGGCGTCCAGTATGGCTGGCCGTGGGTCTACTGGAAGGACAGGATTGATGAGCGGGTCGAGGAGCCGATGCCGCAATTTCTCACCGAATATGTCCGCAAACCGGAATATGCCCTTGGCGCCCATACGGCGGCACTGGGCCTCCGCTTCGCCGCCGCCGGCAATCGTCTGGGTGAGAACTTGCGCAATGGCGCGTTCATTGCCCGCCACGGATCGTGGAATCGCAAGCCTGCGGTCGGCTATGACGTGGTTTTTGTCGCGTTCGATGCCAACGGCAACCCGCGCAGCATGCCGACCCCGGTGCTGACCGGTTTCCTCACCGCCAACGGTAAGCAGACGCACGGCCGCCCGACCTGGCTTGCTTTCGACAAGGGCGGCGCCCTGCTGGTCAGCGACGATACCGCCGGGATCATCTGGCGCGTCATCGCCCCCGGCGCGGCGCCCAGCCCCGGGGTGAAGCCGGTGGTGACCGATCGTATGCCCCCGCAGCGTGAACTCAACAGCGCTGTCGATGCGAGTTTCCGGTCTCCGGCGGCGGATCAGCCGAAGGCCGGCAAACAGTAGGCAAGAACCGGGCCGGGGGCAGCCTGTTCGCGGCAGCAGGAGATTGTCTCACTGCCCGCGCAACCGCCTCACAGTGACTGGCCGGCGCGTCCTGCCAGTTCGGTCACATATTGCCATGCTACCCGGCCGGATCGCGCCCCGCGCCGCTTTGACCATTCCAGCGCATCGCTTTCGGTAAAGCTCAGGCCATATTCGGCGGCATAGCCTTCGATGATCGCAAGATAATCGTCCTGGCTGCAGGCGTGGAAGCCGATCGAAAGTCCGAACCGGTCCGCCAGCGCGAGCTTGTCGTCGATCGCGTCGCGCGGATTGATCGGATCGTCCTGTTCGGACAAGTGCCGCGCAACGATCGCGCGGCGATTGGCGGTGACAGCAAGGCGGACATTGCCGGGGCGGGCCTCGACCCCGCCTTCCAGCCAGGAGCGAAGCTGGCGCGGGCCGGTCGCGTCGCCGTCCTCAAAGCCGAGGTCATCGATGTAGACGACAAACCGGCGGCTCACCTTGCCCAGCTTCGTGAAGAGGGCAGTCAGGCCGGAAAGTGCATCCGGCGCCACCTGCACCAGCGCAATGCTTCCGGGCAGGGCGGCCTGTGCCGCCGCGATCCCCGCGCGAAGCAGGGCGGATTTTCCCATCCCGCGCGAACCCCACAGCAGCATGTCGTGCGCGGCATGGCCGGCAGCGTGACGGGTCACATTGCCGACCACGGCTTCCTTCTGGGGGTCGATCCCGCGCAGCAGGGCCAGCGGCGGCGCCACCAGCGCCTCCACCGCGCGCGGTCCGCCGTTATCCCAGACGTAGGCGGGATGGAGGGCCCAGTCGATCGCGTCGGCGGACGCCGGGGCCAGGCGTTCGAGTGCTTGCGCGATCCGGGCGAGCAGTTCCTCGCTCATCCGGCCAGAACTTCCGCCTCGAGCGCATAGAGCGATGCGGCGCCGGCCGAGGCCGCAGCCCTGAGTCCGGACGCTTCGGGCACGATATGGTCGAAGAAGAATCGGGCGGTAACCGGCTCGGTCAGTGCCAGATTGCCCGGGGCCTCACCGGTGGCGACCGCACGCACCTGCCGCAGCAACTGCCACCCGGCCACCGCGACCGAACACATTGTCAGGAACGCGACCGATCCCGCCAGCCGATCGTCGAGCGATGCGTCGGCAATCATCCAGCGCGCGACTTGCGCACATTCGTCCGCCAATCCGGCAAGCGCCGGCACTTCGGCCGCGTCACGCTCGATATCGCCCAACAGCGCAAGCAGGACGCCGCCATTTTCCATGCGGAGCTTGCGGGTGACGAGATCGGCGGCCTGAATGCCATTTGTGCCCTCGTAGATCGGCGTGATCCGCGCATCGCGAAAGTGTTGCGCGGCGCCGGTTTCCTCGATGAAGCCCATTCCGCCGTGGACCTGCACGCCCAGGCTGGCGACTTCGCACCCGATGTCGGTACCCCAGGCCTTGATCATCGGCACCAGCACTTCGGCGCGGGCTTTCGCAGCAGTGTCCCCCTGAGCGGCGCGATCGACTTCGCCGCAGGTGTGGTACAGCAAGGCCCGCGCCGCTTCGGTCAGGGATCGCATCCGCAGCAGCATCCGCCGCACATCGGGGTGTTCGATGATCGCCACCGGGGTCTTGTCGGGCGAACCGGCGCGCGGGGACTGGACCCGTTCGCGGGCATAGGCGCGGGCCAGTTGCCATGCCGCTTCCGCCACTTGTACCCCCTGGCTTCCGACGTTGATGCGCGCGGCGTTCATCATCGTGAACATGCACTTGAGGCCCTCGTTCTCGGCTCCGATCAGTTCGCCGATGCAGGCGTCATGGTCGCCATAGCTCATCACGCAAGTGGGAGAGGCGTGGATGCCGAGTTTGTGTTCGATGCTCACCGCCCGCAGGTCGTTGCGCCGGCCGGGGTTGCCGGCTTCGTCGACCAGGTATTTTGGCACCAGAAACAGGCTGATCCCGCGCGAGCCGGCTGGCGCGCCCGGCGTTCGCGCCAGCACCAGGTGAACGATGTTGCCCGACAGGTCGTGCTCGCCCCAGGTGATGAAGATCTTCGTGCCCTTGATCCGGTACTTGCCGGCATCCGGCCCATCGGCAATCGGCGTGGCGGCGGTGCGCAGCGCCCCCACGTCCGATCCGGCCTGCGGTTCGGTTAGGTTCATTGTGCCCGACCATTCGCCGCTGATCAGCTTCGCCAGATAGGTCGCCTTTTGCGCATCGCTGCCATGGTGGGCGATCGCCTCGATTGCGCCGACGGTGAGGATCGGCAGCAACGTGAACGCGAGGTTCGCCGCGCCGAGACTTTCCTGCGCACAGGTCGCCAGGCTCATCGGCAGCCCTTGTCCTCCATATGCAACCGGCCCGGCAATGCCGTTCCAGCCCTGCGCGACATAGGCCTGATATGCCTCGGCGTAACCGGCAGGCAGGCGAACCACGCCATCCGTGGCGACCGCGCCCTCGGTGTCGCCGATCCGGGCCAGCGGCGCCCACTCGCCTGCGGCGAAATCGCCGATGCCCTCGACGATTGCCGCGACCAGATCCGGCGTCACGGCGGCGCTCTCGCTGATCCCGGCGTTGACCCGAAGCGCCAGCAACTGTTCTGCGGTGGGGGGTATGAATGGCATGATGGAGCGGTGGTCCTCTTCCCGAGTGGTCGATGTTTGGCGTAGCCGCGCTAACCGCCTATAGCGCCGCTCCATGACCGGCAACAGTAGCTCTGCAAACCCGCCAGCCAATGGTGCGGGAGTTGATATTCGCGCAGCGGATGCACCGGCGATCGCCTTCGCGGCGGAATTGTTACGTTCCGGGCGGCTGGTCGCAGTGCCGACCGAAACGGTCTATGGCCTTGCCGCGCGGGCCGATAGCGCCGAGGCGGTTGCGGGGATCTATCGCGCCAAGGGCCGGCCGGATTTCAATCCGCTGATCGTCCACGTTCCCACCCTTGCCGCGGCCGAGGCCCTGGCCGTGGTCGATGGCCGCGCCCGCGCTCTGGCCGAGGCGTTCTGGCCCGGCCCGCTGACGCTTGTCCTGCCGCTGCGGTCCGGCTCCGGGATCACCCCGGCGGTCACAGCCGGGCTGTCGACGGTCGCATTGCGCTGCCCGGACCATCCGGTCATGCAGGCCGTGCTGAGCGAGGCGAGGGTTCCGCTGGCCGCGCCATCGGCCAATCGCAGCGGAGCGGTCAGTCCGACCACCGCGCGGCATGTCGCCGGCAGCCTTGGTGTGGCTGTCGACCTCGTACTCGATGGCGGCGCCACCCGGGCAGGGATCGAATCGACCATTGTCGCGCTGCGTCCGCATGGCTGGGCCGTGCTTCGCCCCGGTCCCGTAACCGAGCACCAAATTGCCGCAGTTCTGGGCACTTGCAGTGACGTCATGCCTAATTCGGCGCTAATCGAAGCGCCGGGCCAGCTTGCCAGTCACTATGCGCCCGGCAAGCCGGTGCGGCTTGCGGCGAGCACGGCGGCGCCCGATGAATTCCTGATCGGTTTCGGCCTGGTTGCGGGCACTATCAGCCTCTCGCCGTCGGGCGATCTCGCCGAGGCGGCGGCGCGGCTTTATGCCTGCCTTCACGAAGCCGCCGCCGCACCGGAGCCCCGCATTGCCGTTGCCCCGGTGCCGGAAGCGGGAATCGGCGAGGCGATCAACGATCGCCTGCGCCGCGCCGCAGCCTAGAACTATCGCCAGTTCGCGGCAGTGCGCTGCCCGTGCGTGCCCATCCCCAAACGCGAAAAAGCCGCCCTTTGGGGGGCGGCCCTTCCGATAGCGAAACAGCGGGTGGGGTTCAGGCCACCGGGGCCGGCTCGTAGTATTTCGGCGCATACTCGTTGAGGATCGCGAGGATCTTCTGGAGCGCGGCGGGTTCGTCGGTCTTTTCCATGGCCGCCAGTTCGCGCGCCAGACGCGAAGAAGCTGCTTCGAAAATCTGACGCTCCGAATAGCTCTGTTCCGGCTGATCGTCGGCGCGGAACAGATCGCGGGTCACTTCGGCGATCGAAACGAGATCGCCCGAATTGATTTTCGCTTCGTATTCCTGGGCGCGGCGCGACCACATGGTGCGCTTCACCTTGGGCTTGCCCTTGAGTGTATCGAGGGCTTCGCGCAACGTCTTGTCCGACGACAGCTTGCGCATGCCGATCGCTTCAACCTTGTTCACCGGAACGCGCAGCGTCATGCGTTCCTTCTCGAAGCGGAGCACGTAGAGCTCCAGCTTCATGCCTGCGATTTCCTGTTCTTGTAACTCGATGACCCGGCCAACACCGTGCTTCGGGTAAACGACGTAGTCTCCAACATCGAAGGCGTTAGCCTTGACCGCCATGTATCGTCCTTTCACCTCGAGGATCGTCGCGACCCGACTGGGTGCAGGGATTTCCGGGGCGAGTGCCACCTTTTCGGCAACGCGCTGCGAAGCCCCCCTTCAACCGTCTGCTGCGATCCTGCCTTTCGTGATGTACGCCGGCGGGCAGAACGCCGCAGCCGGTTCGACCTATATAGCAGAGCTGTAACAAAAATTCCAGCCCCCCGATTCGCACATGTGCGAACACCCTCCAGGCCATCTGACCGGAGGGTGTCGGCTGGCGCCGCTGCGGGACAGTTCAGGTCCGGCCTGAGACGTTCCCCGGTTCGCCTGCATCGGCGCGGCCGGGGAGGCCGGTGGCGGGATCAGTCGCCGTCGCCGGGTTCGGCCGAAAAGTACTTTTCGAACTTGCCGTCCTCGCCCTTGAACTCATCGGCATCGGCCGGCGAATCCTTCTTGGTGGTGAGGTTCGGCCACTCGGCCGAAAACTTGGCATTGAGTTCAAGCCATTGCTCAAGCCCGTTTTCGGTATCGGGCAGGATTGCTTCGGCCGGACATTCGGGTTCGCAAACGCCGCAGTCGATGCACTCGCTCGGATTGATGACGAGCATGTTCTCGCCTTCATAGAAACAGTCGACCGGGCAGACCTCGACGCAGTCCATGTATTTGCAGCGGATACATGCGTCGGTAACGACATAGGTCATGATGAACGATCCTCTTGGTCTTCTGTCCGGCTTGGCGCTGGCGGTGATTCGTCCGCTGCTATGAGATTTGATTGCGCCGCGTCAAGCGTCCGATAGCAGCTCGATGCTTCGGCCGCCGGTCCGCGCCTGCCCGGCAGCGCCGTGATCTCGATAACGTGGATGCCCTGCGGGACCGGCAGCACGAGAATGTCGCCCACCGCGATCCGCTGGGCGGGCCGGTCTACCCGGCGCCGGTTGAGACGGATATGTCCGCTCACAATCGCCGTTTGCGCCAGCGACCGGGTCTTGGCGAACCGCAGATACCACAGGAGTTTGTCGAGCCGCATCGGTTCGCGCCGCGCCGCCTTGCGCCTTCAGGCCCGGGCGAGCCGCATCAGCGGACGAGCCCCGCCAGAGCGGCGAAGGCATTGCCGGCCGCTGGCTTTGGCGGCGGGGCGGCAGCCGGCGCTTGCCGGCGCGGCGGGCGCCAACGCCAGGTGGTGGGGGCAGGCGGCCCGAAGGCACCTTCGGCGAGGGGCCGGGGTGCCGACGGCGTGAACCCGGCCAGGCGCAGCAAATGTGTGTTGCTTTCAAGCGAAAGCCCCATCGAGCGGGCAAGGGCGGGATCAATCGGGAAAGACATCCGGTTGGTGGCATTCACCCGCTGGGTATGGGCCATGCGCAGCAACCTTTCAGCCATGTCGATCCGGATCGCCTGCTGGCCGACGCCGCGATAGCCAAGCGGCGGATAGCCCTGATGACGGGTGGGCGGCAGCGGTATGACGGGCGGCATTTCGCCGCGCGCTTCGGGCGGGGCCAGGCCCTGAATCCTCGCCAGTTCGCGCCAGGCTGCCAGCGGCGCGGGCTTCAGCATGGCCGGGACGAACAGGCTGAGCGCGCCGATTCGCACCCCCAGCTTGCGCAGGGCATCACGCTGCGCCGGCTGCATTCCATCGAACCCGGAGTCGGCGCGCTCCACCACCCCGCCGCGTTCGATCAGGCGGATCAGCAGTGCGCGCAGTTCCGGTCCACCCGCGATCGCGCGGCTCGCCTCGGCCAGTTGCACGAGCGGTTCCAGCACGGCCAGCTTGTCGACCATCCAGCCTTCGATGGCCGCCTGCAGCGCGCGGCCCTGAACGGGCGGAATTGCCCCCAGCTTTGCTTCAAGCTCAAGACCGGGCGAGAGCAGATCCTTGCCGGGCCTCAGCCGCGCCAGTGCCTCGCCTTCGTGCACGATCGCCCCGGCGTCGAGCGCCAGGTTGGCGCCACCTTCGCCAATTGCCCGGGCGAGCGTTTCAGCCTGTTCCGCCAGCAGATCGGGCAGATGCCGTTCCGCCGCCGCCAGCAGCAGCTTGTGATCGCTGTGATGCGCGGCGGGATCGACCTTGAACCGAAACCCCTGGAGCGTTCCCAGCTTCTCTCCGTCAACCAAGAGTTCATCCCCTTCCATGGCGACCGGCAACAATGCGGCATCCGGCCCGGTCTTGCGCATCAATACTGCCGTGCGGCGGTTGACGAAACGTTCCGTCAGTCTTGCATGCAGCGCGTCGGACAGTCTTGCCTCGACCGCCCGCGCCCGTCCGGCCATTTCCTCACGCGCCAGCACCCAGTCGGGACGCTGGGCAATATAGGCCCAACTGCGGATCGCGGCGATCCGGCCCTGCAAGGTATCGATGTCGCCGGAGGGGTTGTCGAGCTCGGAAACCCGCGCGGCGACATAGTCGCTGCCCAGATAACCGCTCCGCAAATCATCCCACAGCCGCGTGACGAAGCGGGCATGTGTCTCCGGTCCGTGCTGGCGAAAGTCCGGTAGCGAGCACACTTCGCGAAACCGTGCGACCGCGCCCCGGCCGCGCACGGCGGCGGCGATCTGCGGGTCCTCCGCCAGGCGCCGCATCACCGCAAGATCGATGGCCTCCGGCGCCGGCGCCAGCTCCGGCCGCTCGGGCGAACGCGAAAGATCCTCGATCAGGTGAGTCAGGCTGTCGAGCCGGGGCTTGGCCTCACGCCAGAAGATCCGGTCGAGTGGCGGAAACCGGTGATCCTCGATTGCCCAGATTTCTTCATCGGTGAACGCCGCGTCGCGCCCGCCCATCCCGGCCAGCGTGCCGAACGTGCCGTCGCGCTGGTGGCGCCCGGCGCGCCCGGCGATCTGGGCCATCTCGATCGTGGTCAGTCGGCGGTTGCGAACCCCGTCGAATTTGCTCAGCCCGGCAAAGGCCACATGGCCGACGTCAAGGTTGAGCCCCATTCCGATCGCATCGGTTGCGACGAGGTAATCCACCTCGCCCGACTGGAACAGGGCGACCTGGCGGTTGCGCGTTTCGGGCGAGAGCCCCCCCATCACGACCGCCGCGCCGCCCCGGAACCGGCGCAGCATTTCCGCCATTGCGTAAACCTGCTCGGCCGAAAAGGCGACGATCGCGCTGCGCGGTGGAATCCGCGAGAGCTTCTTCGCACCGGCATGGCTCAAGGTTGAAAAGCGCGGCCGGCTGACGATCTCCGCCTCCGGCACCAGCGCCCGGACCATCGGCTGCATGATGGACGAGCCGAGGATCATCGTTTCCTCGCGGCCCCGCACCTGCAGCAGCCTGTTCGTGAACACGTGCCCGCGTTCGCGGTCGGCGCAAAGCTGGGCTTCGTCGAGCGCCATGAAGGCAAGGTCGGCGCGGGTCGGCATCGCCTCGACCGTGCAGAGCAGCCAGCGTGCACCCTTTGGCTCGATCCGTTCCTCGCCGGTAATCAGTGCGACCTGTTCGCGGCCCTTGATCGCCACCACCCGGTCATAGACCTCGCGGGCCAGCAGTCGCAGCGGGAAGCCGATCGCGCCGGATGAGTGGGCGCAGAGGCGTTCGATCGCAAGGTGGGTCTTGCCGGTATTGGTCGGCCCAAGTACCGCCAGCACCTTGCTGTCGGCGCCGCGGGAAGCAGGATCGGGTAAGCGATAGGCCATTGGCCCCGCCAATCTGGCATTGCCCTTGGGGTCCGGCAAGGCGCAAGCCGGGCTGCTGCCGGAGAATTCTGCGGCCATGCACAGGCTTGTATGCAAGCGCGCGCCTTGCTGTGGAGAATTAGCCGGAAGTTAACCCTTCCGGTGCAGGGTTTGCGCCGGATTATCGCAATTGACCGGGCCGTGTCGAATTGGGCCGTGTCCGGCCTTGCGCGTGGAGGGCAGGTGTTCAGATCGCATGAAGGTGGCGCAACGGGCGAAAGCCCGGTTGTCGGGGGGGGCGCACTCGCGGTCGTCCCCGTGCGCGAACTTGCGGCGCCGCTCGATCTCGCCACCATCGGCCAGGTTCTGCCCGAACTGCCGTCAGAGCTAGCGCCCGAACCGCCACAAGGCATTTTCGCCCGGCTGAATCATCGCCTGCGCGCGGTCGATCTCGCCGCCGTCGATTGGGCTCCGGATCTGGCCGAGGAAATCGGCTCGCGCCGCTGGTATCGGGGCATGGCAACGCTGGTTGGTCTGGCGCTTTGCGCGCTCGCCTGCTGGCCCGATTTCTCCCGGCTGGAAGCCGCTCCCGCAACGCGGCTCGATGCTGCCGCGCGGGATGAGTTTCGCAGCCAGTCGATCATGCCGCTGGGCTACGGCGGCGCGACCGGCCGGCCGATGGGGCCGCGCTTTGCCATGCGGCCGGTTGCGTTCGTGCCGGAGCGGGCACAAGTCGAACTGGCCTCGGTGCTCGCGCCCGGTGACAGCCTTGGGCGAATGCTCCAGCGTGCCGGGGTGTCCGGCGCCGACGCTGCGCGCGCCAGCGAACTCGTCGCCGCAACCGTACCGCTGGACGAAATCAGGTCCGGCACCCGCGTCGCGCTCGTCCTCGGTCCGCGCCCGGCGCCCGGCCTGCCCCGGCCACTTGAACATGCCGAATTTCGCGCCCGGTTCGATCTGGCGCTGGCGGTGAACCGGGCCGGTGGCGGTCTTGTGCTGCAGAAACGGCCAATTCCGGTCGACACCGTACCGCTGCGAATTCGCGGGCAAGTGGGGGAGAGCCTTTACCGCGCCGCCCGCGCTTCCGGCGCGCCGCCGCAGGCAATCCAGGAATATCTCCAGGCGCTCGACGGCCACATCAGCCTTGAAGGCGATATCCAGTCCGGCGACCTGTTCGATCTCGTCTTTGCCGTCCGGCGCGCGGCGACCGGCGAGACCGAGGTGGGCGACCTGCTTTACGCGGGCCTGCAACGCGGACAGACGGCGGTCGCCGAATTGCTCCGCTGGGGCAATGACGGCGCATTCTATTCGGCCGATTCCTTCACCAACCCCACTTACGTGCAAACCGGCCCGGGCATGTTGATGCCGGTCAACGGCCGGATCACTTCGTCGTACGGAACCCGTTTCCACCCGGTCCTCGGCTATCGGCGGATGCATGCCGGCGTGGATTTCGGTGCGGCATGGGGCTCGCCGATCGTCGCGACGGCGGCGGGCGCCGTTTCCTATGCCGGCTATCACGGCGGCCACGGGAACTACGTCCGGCTCGATCACGGCAGCGGGCTTGGCACCGGTTATGCCCACATGAGCCGGATCGCGGTCACGCTTGGCGAACGGGTCGGCGCGGGCGAAGTGATCGGCTATGTCGGTTCGACCGGGCTCTCAACCGGCCCGCACCTCCACTATGAGATGTATCGCGACGGGCGCACCGTGAACCCGCTCGGCGCGCGCTTCGCCACCGTCACCCGGCAGGTCGATCCCGGGCAGTTGCACGCATTTCGCGCCAGACTGGCGCAGATGAAGGCGATTCGTCCGGGCGCCATCCTCGCCGCCCGCCCGCAACCGGCCGTGCGGCAAATCGCGATGCGCTGATTTCTCCGGGTCCGCAGTCGATAAGCGGCCAGCCGCCACCGTATAAGCGCAACCCCACTGCATAAGCATTGAACCCCTCGCCGCTTTGCGGCAGGACTTGGCCATCATGACAGCCGCTTATCCCGCGCTCCGCTTGCGCCGCACCCGCTCGACCGCCTGGAGCCGCGCGCTCCACCGCGAGGTCGTCGTCAGCCCGGCCGACCTGATCTGGCCGCTGTTCGTCACCGAAGGGGATGGCGTGGAGGAGCCGATCGGCTCGCTTCCCGGCGTGTCGCGGTGGTGCGTGAAGGGCATCGCGGCGCGCGCGAAGGAAGCGGTCGCGCTCGGCATTCCCTGCCTTGCGCTGTTCCCCAACACGCCGCCCGACCGGCGCGACCCGCACGGACGGGAAGCGCTCAACCCCGATAACCTGATGTGCCGGGCCGTGCGGGCGATCCGCGATGCGGTCGGCGCGGATATCGGCATCCTGACCGATGTCGCGCTCGATCCCTACACCAGCCATGGGCAGGACGGGCTGATCGACGATGCCGGCTACGTGCTCAACGATGCGACCGCCGAAGTGCTGGTCGGCCAGAGTCTCAACCAGGCTGCGGCGGGCGCGGACATCATCGCGCCATCCGACATGATGGACGGCCGGGTCGGCCTGATCCGTGCCGCGCTGGAAGGCCAAGGCTACCAGAACGTCCAGATCATGAGCTACGCCGCGAAATATGCCTCGGCCTTCTATGGCCCGTTTCGCGATGCGGTCGGCAGTCGCGGGCTGCTCAAGGGCGACAAGAAGACCTATCAGATGGACCCGGGCAACGCCGAGGAGGCGCTGCGCGAGGTCGGCCTCGATCTTGCCGAAGGGGCCGACAGCGTGATGGTCAAGCCCGGCCTGCCCTATCTTGATATCGTGATGCGGGTGAAGCAGCGCTTCGATGTGCCGGTGTTCGCCTATCAGCTCTCGGGCGAATACGCGATGATCGAGGCGGCCGTCGCCGCCGGCGCGGCCGACCGCGATGCGATTGTCCTTGAAAGCCTGACCGCGTTCAAGCGCGCCGGATGGTCCGGCGTCCTCACCTATCACGCCGCCCATGCCGCGCGGTTGCTGCGGTCTTGATCCCCGGTCCCTGAAGGAGGCAGCGATGTTTACCCCCCGCCCCGCAGCGACGATCATTCCGTGGCACGGCAATATCCCGCGCATTCACGACAGCGCCTTCATCGCACCGGGGTGCCGGATCATCGGCGATGTCGAGATCGGCCCGGACGTGAGCATCTGGTACAACTGCGTGATCCGCGGCGACACCAACCGGATCGTGATTGGCGCACGCTCCAACGTCCAGGACGGCACGGTGGTCCATTGCGACAGTCCCACCCCCGACCGGCCCGATGGCTACCCGACGCTGATCGGCGAGGATGTGCTGATCGGCCATATGGCGATGGTCCACGGCTGCATTCTCGAAGACCGCGCCTTTGTCGGGCTCGGGTCGATCGTCATGGACGGCGCCTGTATCGAGAGCGATGCGATGCTCGCCGCCGGCGCGATGTTGACGCCGGGCAAGCGCATTCCCGCCCGCCAGCTCTGGGGCGGGCGGCCCGCCGCCTATATGCGCGAGCTGACTGACGCGGCGATCGCCGGCCAGCAGCAGGGCGTGCAATGGTATGTCGAAAACGGACGCCGCCACGCGCAGGCGGTTTCGGAAGCGCTGCTTGGCCCGGCCGAAAGCTGAGCTTCCGCCCGCCGCCGCGATCCGCGCCATGATCGATGGCGAAGGGCGCCTGGCCGTGCGGGTGACGCCGGGCGCGAAAGTCGAGATGCTGGAAATCGCCGCCGGCAAGCTGCTCGCCAAAGTCCGTGCCAAGCCGGAAGACGGGAAAGCCAATCAGGCCGTGCGCGATCTGCTTGCCGCCGGGCTCGGCCTTGCCTCCTCGCGTGTCGAGTTGTTGCGCGGCGCAACTTCCCGCGAAAAGCAGTTTCGCATCGCCGAGTGAGGCGTTCGCTAGCGTCCTTCTGTTTCGCCGGCACCAGCCCGCTCTCCCACCCGGCCACCCAAGCTATCGTATGATATGGGTGGCCGGCCCCTTCGGCGGAAATGCCCCCCGGACATTTCCGTCACCCTCGGACGGGAGCGGGCTGGTCCCGGACCGATGCAAGTCGGAAAAACTCTAGCGATCCGGTTCCGACCAGTCCTCGACCCCGGTCCGGCCCGCGCGCAGCCGCAGCGCAAGGCCGACCCCCACCCCCACGCCGATCGCCACGGTCAGGTCGGCCAGCACCGTCAGCACCAGCGTCAGCACCAGCAGGAATCGGTCGGACAGCGGCGCGCGCCAGTACTGCGGCCACTTGTGCGGCTCGCTCATGTTCCATGCGGTGATCAGCAGCAGCGCGGCCAGCGCCGGCATCGCGAGATATCCGGCAAGCGGGGCGGCGGCCAGCATCACGGCGAGGATCGTCGCCGCATGAACCAGCCCTGCTACCGGAGTCTGTCCGCCGGCCCGCACATTGGTGGCGGTGCGGGCGATCGCGCCGGTCGCGGGCAGTCCGCCGAACAGGGCCGAGCCGACATTGGCCCAGCCCTGCGCCAGCACTTCGGCATTGGGCCGGTGGCTGCCCTCGATCATGCGATCGGCAACCATCGCGGAGAGCAGCGATTCGATCGCGGCGAGAAAGGCGATCACCAGCGCCGACGGCAGCAGTTCCTGCACGCGCGCCAGCGTGATGACCGGGATGTGCGGCACCGGCAGCCCGGCGGGCAAGGCGCCATAGCGCGAGCCGATGCTGTCCACCGGGAGGTGGAGCAGCGCCACCGCGCCGGAAACGACGGCCATGGCCACGATCAGCCCCGGCAGGCGCGGGTAGAGCCGGCGCAGCGCGACGATCAGCACCAGCGCGGCCACCCCCGCACCACAGGCGAGCGGGCTGAACGTGGCTCTCGCGGCCCACATCGCCTGCAACTTGGGAATGAAATCGGCCGGCATCGCATCGGCGTGGAGACCGAGAAGGTCCTTGAGCTGACCCGATCCGATAATCACGGCAATGCCGATGGTGAAACCGTTGACGACCGGCTCGGGCACGTATTCGACCAGATTTCCGGCGCGCAGCAATCCGGCGAGCAGCAGGATGCCCCCTGCCATCAGCGTGGCGAGAACGAGTCCGTCGTAGCCGTGCTGCGCGATCACGCCATAGACCACCACGATGAACGCTCCGGTCGGCCCGCCGATCTGGACGCGGCTGCCGCCCAGCAGCGAGATCAGGAACCCGCCGACAATCGCCGTGACGAGACCGGCGGCCGGGGTGGCACCCGAAGCGATTGCGATCGCCAGGCTGAGCGGAATGGCGACCATCGCCACGGTCACGCCAGCCAGCACATCGGCGCGCAACTGGCTCGGGCGATATCCGCGCAGTGTCGTCAGGAGCTTGGGCTTCATGGCAGGATGCTAGCGGGCTGGCCGGCCCTGACTCAAGTCAATAGCGGTCATGCGAGGATGTGATTCGCCAACGGCTTCACTTCACCATGCCCAGCGCCATGTTTTCCAGCACGTCGCCCATCGCGCCGGCAATTTCCGGGTCGGCATCGGCGACAGTCTGGTCGATCGCCTGGCGCATCGCGGCGGCCCATTGTCCGGCGGTATCCGCGCTGATCGGGTGGCTCTTGTGGATGCTCATCATGCAGCGGCCGGGATTGGCGTCGAACCAGTCGCGCGGGCCGCCCGACCAGCCACAGAGGAAACCGGTCAGGCTGCCACGCATCGGGGCGAGGTCCGGCGCGTGCATCGCGCGCAGTTCGGCATAGGCCGGCTCGCTGTCCATCAGATCGTAGAAGCGGTCGACGATCCGTTGAATCGTCTCGCGTCCGCCCAGGCGGTCATAGGGCGTGGCTTGCGGGGCGGCGGACGGGCGGGTCTGGGTGGTGGTGGACACAGGGCTCTCCGGCGACAGGATTATTCTCAGCCTCCCTCCTGTCCGCCGCAGCCGGCCAGCGCCTTGATTCCGATCAATCCCGGCTTGTTTCCGCGAAGTGGCGTCAAGACGGTCCGCAGACGAGGCCACGCCCGAATGAGAAAAAGGCCCCGGGCTTTCACCCGAGGCCTAAAATATACCTATATATCAAATATTTAGTCAGATTTGCCCTTGTCCGGCTCGGGCGTCGCTCCGGTCGCGTTCGGCGCCTTGCGGGCCTTGCTCGCGCGCTTCACCAGCTTGGGCGGGGCCGGGGTGAGCTCGAAACCCAACACGCCGTCCTTCACCTTCACGTGAACTTCGCCGCCATGTGCCAGCTTGCCGAACAGCAGCTCCTCGGCGAGCGGCTGCTTGACCTTCTCCTGGATCAGGCGCGACATCGGCCGCGCGCCGTAGAGGCGATCATAGCCGCGCTCGCCCAGCCATACGCGGGCGTCGCCGTCGAACTGGATGTGGACGTTCTGCTCGGCCAGTTGCAGTTCGAGCTGGAGGATGAACTTGTCCACCACCCGGCTGATGACGGCGGGCGGCAGGTAGGCGAACGGCACCACCGCATCGAGGCGATTGCGGAATTCGGGGCTGAACATCTTCTTCACCGCTTCGTCGCCGGCGTCGGCCTTGGAAACGTCGCCGAAGCCGATGCCCTGCTTGGCCATATCCGATGCGCCCGCGTTGGTCGTCATGATCAGCACGACATTGCGGAAGTCCACGGTCTTGCCGTGGTGGTCGGTCAGGCGGCCGTTATCCATCACCTGCAGCAGGATGTTGAACAGAGCGGGGTGGGCCTTCTCGATCTCGTCGAGCAGCAGCACGCAATGCGGCTGCTGGTCGATCGCATCGGTCAGCAGTCCGCCCTGGTCGAACCCGACATAGCCTGGAGGGGCGCCGATCAGGCGGCTGATCGAATGGCGCTCCATATATTCCGACATGTCGAAGCGCACGAGCGGGATGCCCATGATGTCGGACAACTGGCGTGCCACTTCGGTCTTGCCGACGCCGGTCGGGCCGGAGAACAGGAACGAGCCGATCGGCTTGTCCGGATCGCGCAGGCCCGCGCGGGAGAGCTTCATTGCGGTTGCAAGCAGGTCGATCGCATTGTCCTGCCCGAACACGACCCGCTTGAGATCGCGGTTGAGGAATTCCAGCACCTTCTTGTCGTCCTTGGAGACGGACTTGGGCGGAATGCGCGCCATCGTCGCGATCACCTGTTCGATCTCGCGCGCGGTGATGGTTTTCTTGCGCCGCGAGGGCGGCAGCAGCATTTGCATCGCGCCCACCTCGTCGATCACGTCGATCGCCTTGTCGGGCAGCTTGCGATCATTGATGTAGCGCGCCGAAAGCTCGACCGCCGTCTTGATCGCCTCGGGCGTGGACTTGACCCGGTGGTGTTGCTCGAAGGCGCTGCGCAGGCCCTTGAGAATCTTGATCGTGTCTTCCACCGAGGGCTCGTTCACGTCGATCTTCTGGAACCGGCGCAGCTGCGCGCGGTCCTTTTCGAAGTGGTTGCGGAATTCCTTGTAGGTGGTCGAACCGATGCAGCGGATCGCCCCGCTCGACAGCGCCGGCTTCAGCA
>VMTF01000132.1 GCA_013791705.1 Sphingomonadales bacterium
GATGCGCTGCTGGCCGGAGCCGTCGGCGTTCATAACATAGATTTGCTGCGAGCCGGAACGGTCGCTATCGAACACGATCTTCGAGCCCTCCGGCGAATAGGAGCCGCCCACGTTGATCCCCGGCGTGTTGGTCAGCCGCTGCGCCGTCCCGCCGCTGGAGGGAATGCGGTAGATGTCGGTGTTGCCGCTGCTCGCCATCGAATAGAGGATCCACTTGCCGTCCGGCGACCAGCGCGGGGCAAAAGTGGGATTGCGGTTCTGCGAGATCAGGCGCTGCTTGCCGCTCTCCACATCATAGACGTAAATCCGCGGGAAGCCGTTGAAATAGCTGAGATAGACGATCGACTTGTAGTCCGGTGAATAGCGCGGAGTCAGCGCGGTCGCCTGGCCGGTGGTGATGAAGCGGTGGTTCGCCCCATCGGAATCCATGATCGCCAGCCGCTTCATCCGGTGGTCCTTCGGCCCGGTCTCGGCGATATAGGCGATCTTGGAATCGAAGAACGGGCTCTCGCCCGACAGGCGCGAATAGACGATGTCGGCGCACTTGTGCGCGGCGCGGCGCCACTCCGAGGGCGAAACCACCCATCCGCCCTTGACCAGTTGCTGGCGCAGCGCGACGTCATAGAGATAGCAGCCGACCGTCAGGTTGCCGTCGGCGCCGGCGCGGACATAGCCCTGGACCAGCATTTCGGCGCCCTTGCCCGACCAAACGGCGAAGTCCGGCGCGGTCACCTGCGGCAGCACCGGGCGGGGGAGCACATCCGGCCCGGTCGGCTTGAACAGGCCGTTGTTGCGCAGATCGGCGGTGATCACTTGCGCCAGCGCCCGGCCGAGCGCCCCGGTCGAACCCGCGCTGGCCTGCGTCGGCACGTCGACATCGGTCGCGAACGCGGGAATCGCGATGCCCAGATCCTGCCACGCGCTTTCGTCCGAAACCGAGCCGGTGAGCCCGCCTTCCTCCGGCGCCGGAGCGGGCACCTGCTGGGCGGCCAGCGGCGCGGCGGCCGCGAGCGCCAGGGCGGGAACAAGCAGAGACGTCAGGCGAATGTTCATTGCGACAACTTCCTGTCGAAGCGGAATGAAGCCACGTGGTTCCACGCGGCATAAAGGTCTTCAGGCAAATCGAACGGCGCGGCAAGGCGCACCGCGCGGATCGCCTGTTCGGCATGGCGCAGCGCCTGGGTGCGATTGGCATCGGTAATGCCCGATTGGCCGACAACCCGCGGCGTGCCCGTCAGGCTCCCGTCCCGATTGAGATCCCAGGTCAGCACGGTCACCAGTTGATCGGCATCGGCGCCTTGCGGGGCGGACCAGTGCGGCTTCAACTGCCGCGCGATCGCCCCGGCCAGCGCCGCCTTCACCGACGGGCCGACCTCCTGCGCCGGCGGGTTGTTCGATCGCGCGCCCCGGGTCTGCCCGCCCGGAACGCCTTTCAGAAAATCGTTGCCGATCCGGCTGCCGCTGCCGCCGGCTGGCTTGGCCGTTTCCTTCTGGGGCTGCGGCCTGGCGCGGGTCTGCTCCTGCGGCCGCAGCGGCTGCCGGGCCGGTTGCGGTGCCGCATCCGGGATCGCCCGCGCAGAGGGTCTGGGCGGCGGCACTTGCGGGGCAGGTTCGGGGCGCGGCTCCCGCCCCGGCGCGGGCACCGGGTTGGCCGAAATCACCGGCGCGATGGCCGGCGCCGCCTCGGCATTCGGCTCGGGCGAAGTCGAGCGGTCGGCGAACTGGTCGGAAAAAGTCACTGTCATCCGCTCGGGCAGCGGCACCGAAGCGGGCGTCGGCGGTTTCAGCGCCAGCCACACGATCAGCCCGGCATGGGCGGCCAGCGCCAGCGCCAGCGCGGCGGCTTCATCGCGGCGCAGGGTTGTCCCATGGGCAGGATGCGTCGCCATTGCCATCGGTTACGGCACCGCGACTGAACCGTTGGTGACCAGCGAAATCGCGTTGAACCCGGCGTAGTTCAATTCGCCCATCACCGCCATCACCGCGCCATAGGGCAGCGCCCGGTCGGCCCGCAGCGTCACCAGCGGCGGTTTGCCGCCATCGGCCGAAGCCAGCCTGATCAGCCGGTCACCCAGTTCGCCCGGCGCCACTTCGTCCTGATCCAGATATGTGCGCCCGTCCGCCGTCATCGAAATCGCCACCTGACGCGGCTCTTGCGCCAGCGCCTTGGCGTTGCTGTCGGGCAGATCGATCGGCACCCCGGCGGTCAGCAGCGGCGCCGTCACCATGAAGATGATCAGCAGCACCAGCATCACGTCGACCAGCGGCGTGACGTTGATCTCCGCCATCGCCCCGCGCTTCCCGCGCGCCCGGCGGCGCGAGCCCGAAGTGGCAAGGTTCATCGCCATGCGGAGAGTCCTTTGTTCGGTGCGGAAAGGCCCTCCGGCCTTTCCTTGCGGATGCCAAGGGCGCACCGGGCCAAGACTCCGGCCGCTCCCCCTCCGCTCACCGCGCAGGCTCCAACTCCGCCCATCACTCCACCTCCAGCTCACGGCTCAGCGTGGCGTAGAACCGGTCCGCGAAGGCCTGCAGCCGCGCCTCGAAGGCGTTTACCGAGTGGCTGAGCCGATTGTAGGCGATCACCGCCGGGATCGCCGCGAACAGCCCGATCGCGGTCGCGAACAGCGCCTCGGAAATCCCCGGCGCCACCACCGCGAGCGAGGAATTCTGCTGCTGGCCGATCTGGAAGAACGAATTCATGATCCCCCACACCGTCCCGAACAGGCCAACGAACGGCGCGGCCGAGCCGACCGTGGCGAGGAAGTTCAGCCGGTCGCCCAGCCGGTCGCTCTCCTGTTCCACCACGCTGGTCATCGCCGCCGCAAGCCGCTGGCGCGTGCCTTCGCGGTCACGCCCGTTCAGCGCCAGCGAGCGGCGCCATTCGGCCAGCGCCGCGCCTACCACCCGGCCCGCCGGCACGCCCGACCCGGCGCGGCCATGATAGGCTTCCATGTCCTTGGCCTGCCAGAATCCCTCCTCGAACGTGCGATTGCGCCGCCGCTCGGCCGCGATCCTCATGCTGGACGAGATGATGATGGTCCACACCCACACGCTGGCGAGCAGCAGCCCGATCATGACGATCTGCACCACGATATCGGCATCGAGGAACAGCTTGATCGGATTGAGATGGGCCGGCCCGGCGGCCCCGGCGGCAAGAAGGTCAAAGCTGGTCATGCGGGTTCCGTGGATGATGGGACAAGCGCGGCAAAGGCGGCGCGCCACGCCGCGGGTTGACGTTTCGGCCGCCCGTCCGGGCCGACGAAGCCGACCCGCACTTGCGCCTCTGCGAGCAGTGTCATGGTATCGGCGGCATCCTGCCTGAACGCTTTCTGAAGCAGGCGGCAACTGGCCGCGCCGACATCCTGCGCGCGGGTTTCGATCACCACCGCATCGTCCAGCCGAGCCGGCGCCAGATAGCGGATCGCAAGGTCGGAAACGGCATAGCTGCCTTCTCCCGCTTCCTGCGCGCCCCGCTGGTCGATCCCGATCAGCCGCACCATGTCGCTCCGCGCCCGCTCGAACCAGCGCAGGTAGTTGGCATGATAGACCACGCCGGACAGATCGGTGTCCTCGAAATAGGCCCGCACCGCAAACCGGTGAAGCGGCCCGTCGAAGCAACCGGCGTGAGGCTGGGGGAGAAAGGTCATGCGCGTCGGGTCTTACCCTTGCCGCGACTCGCGAGGCAAGGCCCGCTTCCGGGGTTTTCGCCGACTTCGGTGGGCCTACTTCGATGAACTGCCCTTATTGCGGGATCATCGCATAGAATTGCCGCCCGCCGAACAGGTGGACATGGAGGTGCGGTACTTCCTGATGCCCGTGCTGGCCGACGTTGGCGAGCAGGCGATAGCCCGGCTCGACCAGGCCGTGTTCGCGCGCCACCGCGCCGACCGCGCGGATGAACCCGGAAATTTCCCCGTCGGTCGCATGGATCGTGAAATCGTCCCAGCTAACATAGCGCGCCTTGGGAATGACCAGGATATGCACCGGCGCCTGCGGATTGATATCGTGGAACGCCAGCGCGAAATCGTCTTCATAGACTTTCTTGCACGGCAGTTCACCGCGCAGGATGCGGGCGAAGATATTGTTGTCATCGTAGGGTGCGTATGGGTCGATCGGCATCGCTCAAGACCTTCTCGGATCAGGATTTTCTCGCAGCTTTTTCGGCAATTCCGGAAACGCCCTCGCGCCGGTCCAACTCGGCCAGCACGTCGCCCAGCGGCACACCGCTGGCGCCAAGCAGCACGATCAGGTGAAACATCAGGTCGGCCGCCTCGCCGACCAGTTCGGCGCGGTCGCCCGAGAGCGCGGCAATCACCGTCTCGGTCGCTTCCTCGCCCACCTTCTGCGCGATCTTGCCCACGCCCTTGGCCTTGAGCGCGGCGACATAGGATGTCGCGGGATCGGCGCCCAGCCGCTGCGCGATGGTCGCTTCGAGACGGGATAGCGTGTCGGTCATGCTGCCCGGATGCCGTCCATGGGCGATCCGGTCAAGCTCTCACCCACGCGCCGGAACACCGGCGGCGCCCAATTGCTTTCGATTATCCGCGCGCCGGAACACCGGCGGCGCGGAGCGCGGCGTGCGCCTCGGCGATCGTATACGTGCCGAAGTGGAAGATCGAAGCCGCCAGCACCGCGCTGGCATGGCCCTTGGTCACGCCTTCGACCAGATGCTCCAGCGTGCCCACCCCGCCGCTGGCGACCACCGGGACCGAGACCGCATCGGCAATCGTGCGGGTTAGTTCAAGGTCATAGCCGGCCTTCGTCCCGTCGCCGTCCATCGAGGTCACGAGCAGTTCGCCCGCGCCCAGCCGCGCCAGCTTCACCGCGTGCTCCACCGCGTCGATCCCGGTCGGGCGCCGCCCGCCGTGGGTGAAGATTTCCCACTTGCCCGCCCCGGTGCGCCGCGCATCGATCGAGGCGACCACGCACTGGCTGCCCATCCTTTCGGCAATTTCGGACACCACTTCGGGCCGTTCGACAGCGGCGGAATTGACCGCCACCTTGTCGGCGCCCGCCAGCAACAGCTCGCGCGCGTCGGCCACGGTGCGCACCCCGCCGCCCACGGTCAGCGGCATGAAGCATACTTCCGCCGTGCGCTGGACGATGCCCAGCAGCGTGCCGCGCGCCTCGTGGCTGGCGGTGATATCGAGGAAACACAACTCGTCCGCGCCCGCCGCGTCATAGGCCCGCGCCTGCTCGACCGGATCGCCGGCGTCTTTCAGCTCGACGAAGTTCACGCCCTTGACCACGCGGCCCTGGGCCACGTCGAGGCACGGAATAACGCGGACGCGGACGGTCATTACTGGACGGCCTCCGCCATCGCGATCGCCGCCGCCAGATCGAGCCGTCCCTCGAACAGCGCCCGGCCGGTAATCACGCCCTCGATGCCCTCGTCCGCGTGGAGCGCCAGCATCCGGATATCGTCCAGCCCCTTCACCCCGCCCGAGGCGATCACCGGCAGGTCGGTCTGCCGCGCCAGGTCCACCGTCGCGTCGATGTTGCAGCCCTTGAGCAGCCCGTCGCGGCCGATGTCGGTGAACAGCAGGCTGGCCACCCCCGCATCCTCGAACCGCCGGGCCATGTCGACGATCGAGACGTCGGAAACTTCCGCCCAGCCTTCGGTCGCCACCATCCCGTCACGCGCGTCGACCGCGACGACGATGCCGCCCGGATAGGCCTTGGCCATGTCCTTCACGAACTGCGGGTCTTTCAGCGCGGCGGTGCCCATCACCACGCGGGCAACGCCCAGATCGAACCAGCCGTCCACCGCCACCGCAGTGCGGATGCCGCCGCCAAGCTGCACGTGCCCGGGAAACGCCTTGAGGATCGCCTCGACCGCCTCGCGGTTCTCCGCCCGCCCCGCGAACGAGCCATCGAGATCGACCACATGGAGATATTGCGACCCCGCCGCGGCAAACAGCATGGCCTGCGCGGCCGGATCGTCGCCATAAACGGTGGCGCGCGCCATGTCGCCTTCGGCCAGCCGCACAACCTGGCCGCCCTTGAGGTCGATTGCCGGGAACACGATCATTTCAGGGTTTCCACTCAAGAAAGCGGGCGAGCAGTTCCAGCCCGTAAGTCTGGCTCTTTTCGGGATGGAACTGCACCCCCACGATATTCCCCTGCGCCACCGCCGCCACGATGCCGCCGCCGTGATCGGTCATCGCCGCCACGCTCGCGCCTTCGGCGGTCACGAATTCGTAGGAGTGGAGGAAATAGGCCTCGCCCGGCTCGATCAGGGTGCCGTCCCTGTAGTGGGGCGTCAGCGCCACGTCGTTCCAGCCCATGTGCGGGATCTTGATCGCGGGATCGGCCGGCTCGATCAGCCGCACCTCGCCCGCGATCCAGCCGAGCCCGGCGGTCACGCCATGCTCCACGCCGCGCGTCGCCAGCAGTTGCATCCCCACACAGATGCCGAGGAACGGCGCGCCGCCGATCTGCACCCGCTCCTCCATCGCCGCGATCAGCCCCGGGATTGCCCGCAGCCCTTCCGCGCAGGCCTTGAACGAGCCGACGCCGGGCAGCACGATCCGGTCGGCCGCGCGCACCACGTCGGGGTCGGCGGTCACCCGCACGCCCGTGGCGCCGGCCGCTTTCAGCGCATTGGCGACCGAGTGGAGGTTCCCCGCGCCATAATCGATGAGTGCCAGCGTTTCGGCCATGTCTAGCTGCTCAGGCTCCCCTCGCCCAGCAGCCCCTTGGTCGAGGGCACCGCCCCGCCCTTGCGCGGATCGATCTCCACCGCCGCGCGCATCGCGCGGGCGAAGCCCTTGAAGATACCCTCGATGATGTGATGGTTGTTCTGGCCATAGAGCAGCTCGATGTGGAGCGTGATCCCTGCAGCCTGCGCAATCGAATGGAACCAGTGCTCGAACAGCTCGGTATCCATCTCGCCCAGCCGCGCCTGGGTAAAGCCGGCGTTCCACACCAGCCACGGCCGCCCCGAAATATCGAGCACCACCCGCGCCAGCGCCTCGTCCATCGGCGAATAGGCCATGCCATAACGGCCGATCCCGCCCTTGTCGCCCAGCGCCTCGACGATGCACTGGCCGATCGCGATGGCCGAATCCTCGGTCGTGTGGTGTTGGTCGACATGGAGATCGCCCGTGATCCGGCAGGTCACGTCGATCAGCGAATGGCGCGAAAACTGCTCGATCATGTGATCGAGAAAGCCGATTCCGGTCGAAACGTCGAAGGCACCCGTGCCATCGAGGTTCACTTCCACCTCGATGTCGGTTTCGTGGGTCTTGCGGGCAATCCGGGCAGTGCGCATGGGAGAATTCCTCGTCGGGGCCGCGTATAGACTCGATAGCCGCCGGTGCAAGACAGGCAATTGCCGGTGCAAACCGAACATTTCGCCGCTTGACCCAGGGCCATCGCGTCGCCACTTGAGGCGTGATGACTGATACGCCCGACAGCCTGATCCCTTACGACGAAATCGTCCAGGAAGCCCTGCGCACCGTGGTGGGCCGGGTTCTGGGGCAGGTCGAAGCGACCGGCGGCAACCTGCCCGGCAACCACCACTTCTATATCACCTTCAAGACTGCGGCGCCCGGAGTCGATATTCCCCGCCACCTCAGCGAGCGCTTTCCGGACGAAATGACGATCGTGATCCAGAACAAGTTCTGGGATCTGTTCGTCACCGAAGACAGCTTCTCGGTCGGCCTCTCGTTCAACCAGATGCCGGCCAAACTGATCGTGCCGTTTTCCGCGATCACCGCCTTTGTCGATCCGGCGGTCGATTTCGGGCTGCAATTCCAGGCGACCGTGCCCGATCTCGCCCCCGAGCCGCACGACGACGCCGAAAACGACATTCCGGAACCGGGTGACGAGGCCCGCGTTACCAGCGAGGACGGCTCCAACGTGGTGAGCGTCGATTTCGGCCGCAAGAAATAGCACGCAGCAAAGGGGCGCGCATGGCGATCTTCCGCAAGGCAGCAGCCCGGGGCCAAAAAAAGCCCGAACTGCCCGCCACGCCACCTGAACAGGAAGCTGCCGATCCCGCCGGTGCGCCGGCCGAACCGCCCGCGGGGCACGGCGCTCATCCCCTTGCGAAACTGATCCTCGGCGGCATCGCCCTGCGCGGCGGTGATACCCTGCTGCGGCGCGTGGTCGATCGCGGCCTGCTCGGGCCGGAACCCGCGTCCTCCGCCGCCAACAAGACCGGCAAGGTCCGCTCGGTGGCGCAGGCCCTGATCGGCACCGCGATCGTCCGGGTCGCCACCCGCTCCGTCCCCGGCGCGATCGTGGTCGGCGGCGGGCTCCTCGCCAAGGCGCTTTACGACCGCAAGCGCAACCGGCCGGCCGCAGCAGACCTGCGCCGCAAGAAGCCGCAGAGCGAACGCACGGACGATTGAAAAGTCCGGGGATGAACCGCCCCCGCGCGGCCGTTCCCGATCCGATTCGTCCCGTTCCGGCTTGATTCAGCCGGCCACCTTGCGCCATTGGCGATCATGGCTTCCGACACGCACCCCGCCCCGCTCCCTGCTGTGCTTCCCGATACGCTGCAACGCCGCGGCCTGATGCTCATCCTCTCCTCGCCCTCGGGCGCGGGCAAAACCACCATCGCGCGGCGCCTGCTGGCCGAGGACGACGAGGTCGCGATGTCGGTCTCGGCCACCACCCGCCCGATCCGGCCGGGCGAGCGTGACGGCACGGACTACCACTTCGTCAGCGAAGCCGAATTCGATCGCATGGTTCAGGAGAACGAATTCTTCGAATGGGCACGCGTGTTCGGCCACTGCTACGGCACGCCCAAGGCCGAAATCCGCGCCGGGCTCAAAGTGGGCCGCGATTATCTGTTCGATATCGATTGGCAGGGCACCCAGCAGCTTCACCAGAAGGCGCAGGCCGACGTCGTGCGCGTCTTCATCCTCCCGCCCAGCCTCGAAGAACTGCACCGCCGCCTCGTCGGCCGCCAGACCGACAGCCCGGACGTGATCGCCGCGCGGATGGCCCGCGCCCAGGCCGAAATCAGCCACTGGGACGGCTACGACTATGTCGTGATCAACGACGACGTCGAAACCTGCTTCACCAAGGTGCGCGAGATTCTCGAAGCCGAGCGGATGCGCCGCACCCGCCAGACCGGCCTGATCGACTTCGTCCGCGAACTCACGCGCGGCGCCTGATCCGGCCAGCGGCCCGGCGCACTGCTCGATTTGTCCGGTGGGTCGGTCAGGAAGTGCTCCAGGCGGCGCGGACAAATTCCGGCCCGAATGATGGTCCGCTATCTGGAAGCGGTAGCGGTGGCCTGAATGGCAGAAAAGTCGTGGGTAGCAGATTTTCGACTTTCGGCGAGGTGGAATGCTAAGTTGCCATAAATTTCAGCAGCAGTGAGCCAATTGATCTGAACGATTATTTTCCGAACACTTTGTCATAAAGGTGAGGTATGTCATGATGAGAGCATAATACAACCCCCGTAACAGAAGCCAAATCCCTGGCACTTCGTGTAAATTCAGAGTTTGATAGTACGGCTACTTTGTTTACTCCGTGGTATGATTTTCCCGCATGTGCCTCTTGAACAGCTTTATTGCCGATGGCTCTACTGTAGAGCTTGCATTGTATCCCTAGTTTCTGGCCACCGCGCTTCGCGATCACATCAATTCCTTGATCGCCCGAAGCCACGGTGACAGATGCATCCCAGCCAAAAGCGTTCAAGGCATTAGCGACCCACGATTCGAATGCGTGACCATCAAATGGTAGATTGCTCGGATTAAACCCAACTTCGCGGTCCTGATCGTCGTAAGATGACAATTGTTCGGAAACTACGTCGATGGCCTCTTCAACACCGATGGCCTCTACGTCGAGATCAACGCTTGCAAAAAATTCCATTAGGGCGACGCATCTGTTGTCCTCAATTACTGCACCATAGTCATTTTTTCGAACCGCTCGCATGAGGTTCCGTGCAAGTGCTGCACGGTGTTCATCCACAGCATCGATCAGCCGCTCGCGCTCATAAAAGCGGCGGCGCATTAACTCTTGCCCTACGGCGTGAGCGTTCAGGGCAGCTTCGTTAGCTTGCAGCGCTGCCTTCGCATTTTGCTTCTGCCGTCGGAACCAAAATCCCACAATCACCGGGCTTCCATAGATCAGGATCACGCTGACACCCATCAGGACGAGCGAGATGCCGGTCGGCTGGCGACTTTCAGGTAACAAGCCGAGTGCGACCAGCAGCAACAGGGCGCCTGTCACGGAAACGACAAGTGTGTAGCCAATAAATCTCAGAACAGCACTTACCATATTACCCCCGGCCTCTGCCTGACCATCACGCTATGTTCATTGATGTCCCAGCGTCAACAATCGACCCATCTATTGGGTCGCACGCCAACGTCTGCAAATGGGTCGCAGCCGGAAAGGCAGCATTCTTATCAAAATATCGAAGCGCTCCCATTCAAGCTCACTCCCGAATCCGCCCCCGGCCCTAGCCACCCGCGCTCGGAAATTCGTCGGGAAGCGCGGAATTGACCAGCCCGCCATCGACCGTCAGCGTCTCTCCCACCACGTAATCGCCAGCGCGGCTGGCGAGGTAGACCACCGCCGCCGCGATGTCTTCCGCCGTGCCCATCCGGCGCGCCGGGACCGCCTTCAGGAACGCGGGCTCCGGGTCGATCGCCGCGCGGTTCATCTGGCTGGGGAAGTGGCCGGGAGCGATGCCGCTCACCACGATATTGTCGCGCACCAGCCGCGCCGCCATCCGCCGGGTCAGGTGGATCAGCCCGGCCTTGGACGCCTGATAGGCGTAAGTCTCCCACGGATTGATCTTCTGCCCGTCGACCGAACTGATCATGATGACCTTGGCCGGGCGCTCCCCGCCCGCCCCCGCCGCCGCGAGCAGCGGGCGAAGCTGCTGGGTCAGGAAGAACGGCGTCTTGAGATTGAGGTCGAGCGTCCGGTCCCAGCCGTCCTCGGGATAGCGGCCGAACGGAGCGCCCCACGCCACCCCGGCATTGTTGACCAGGATATCGAGGTGCGGCTCCCGCGCGGTCAGCGCTTCGGCCAGCGCCGCGATCCCGTCCAGCGTCGCGATATCGCCGGGGATCGCCGCGCAGCGCGGGCCAAGGCCGGCCGCTGCCGCCGCCAGCGCTTCGGCCTTGCGTCCGGTCACGTAAACCCGCGCGCAACCCGCGCCGAGCAGGCCCTCGGCCATCATCCGCCCGATCCCGCGATAGCCGCCGGTGACCAGCGCCACGCGGCCTTCGAGCGAAAACAGTTTGGCGACGTCCATCTTCACTCCCTCTTGCGGTCGGTTGTGGCGAAGCGGCCGCGCCCGCACAAGGCCGTTCGGGGCCATTCGGGGCCGTTCCGGAAAGCCGCGCTTGCCCCGCCGCACACCACGCGTTAGTCGCCCGCCCGACTGGTCAATTCCTCCGGAGACTTCTGATGTCCGAACTCGCCACCAAGATCGAAGCCGCCTGGGAAGCCCGCGATGGCGTTACCCCGGCGAGCGCGGACGTGCGCGAGCTCGTCGAGGCGGCGCTCGCCCTGCTCGATTCGGGCGCGGCCCGCGTCGCCGAACCGGATGGCGCGGGCGGCTGGAAGGTCAACCAGTGGCTCAAGAAGGCGGTGCTGCTGTCGTTCCGGCTGAACGACAACGCGGTCGTCCCCGGCGGCTCGGGCGGCGCTCCGGCTTATGACAAGGTGCCCTCGAAGTTCGCCGGGTGGGACGATGCGAAGTTCCGCGCCGCCGGCATCCGCGTGGTGCCGGGCGCGGTCGCACGCGGCGGCGCGTTCATCGCCAGGGGCGCGGTGCTGATGCCCAGCTTCGTCAACATCGGCGCCTATGTCGGCGAAGGCACGATGGTCGATACCTGGACGACGGTCGGCTCCTGCGCCCAGATCGGCAGGAACGTCCACCTCTCGGGCGGGGTCGGGATCGGCGGCGTGCTCGAACCGCTGCAGGCCAATCCGACCATCATCGAGGACAACTGCTTCATCGGTGCCCGTTCGGAAGTGGCCGAAGGCGTGATCGTGGGGACCGGCGCGGTGCTGTCGATGGGCGTCTACCTCGGTTCCTCGACCAAGATCGTCGACCGCGCGACCGGCGAAGTCCACATGGGCCGCGTCCCGCCCTATGCGGTGGTCGTCCCCGGCGCGCTGCCCGGCAAGCCGCTGGCCGATGGCACGCCCGGTCCGTCGCTGTACTGCGCGGTCATCGTCAAGACGGTGGATGCGCAGACCCGCTCGAAGACCGGCATCAACGAGCTGCTGCGCGACTGATCACCGGCGGATTCGCCGCCCGCCGGAACAACCACGCCGCTCCCGCGTAGACTCATCGACTGGATTGCCAGCCGCAGCGGGAGACACGTCATGTATCGCGAAGGCGAAGAAGTTCATATCGACTCTGACGAGGCGCGTTCGGGGGAGACCCCGCACGTGGTCCGCTACGTGCTGATCTTCGGGCTGTTGCTGGCGATCATCGCGCTTTCGGCAATCTGGATGACCGGCGCGGCCGGTGCGCCGCAAGGCGACCGCAACGGCGAAGTCACCAATCAGGCCGTGCCCCGGAACTGACGCCGTCAGAACGTCGTCGGCGTTTCCAGCGGCGGATCGGCGCGGCGGGCGGCAGCATAGGCTTCCGCCGCCTTCAGCACGCGCATGATGTTGCCGCTCGCGATCTTTTGAAGGTCGGCCTGGCCATAGCCGCGCCGGGCCAGTTCGACGAACAGGTTCGGATAGCCCGCCACATCGTCCATCCCTTCGGTGGTCGTCGCCATCCCGTCAAAATCGCCGCCCAGCCCGACATGGTCGATTCCCGCCACCTTGACGATATGGTCGATGTGGTCGGCCAGCTCGCTCAGGCTCGCGCGCGGTTCGGGATTGGCCTTCGCCCATGCCGCCAGCGCGGCCGCGGCAGCCTCCGGCCGATCAGGGTAGAGCGCGGCGGCCCGCGCCTTTTCCCCCGCCTGGGCCGCGCCCCACTGCCGCACCTTCTCGCTGACATAGCCCGGCAGCGTCACCGCCATCACGATCCCGCCGTTGGCCTTGAGCCGGGCGAGCACCGCATCGGGCACGTTGCGCGGGTGGCCGTCGATCGCCAGCGCGCCCGAATGGCTGAAGATCACCGGCGCCCCCGCCACGTCGAGCGCGTCCGCCATCGTCTCCGCGCTGACGTGGCTCAGGTCCACCAGCATCCCGATCCGCTGCATCTCGCGCACCACGTCCTTGCCGAAATCGGTCAGCCCGCCATGCTGCGGCGCGTCGGTCGCGCTGTCGGCCCAGCTCGTCGTCTTGCTGTGAGTCAGCGTCATGTAGCGCACCCCAAGCGCATAAAACTGGCGCAGCACGCCCGGTGAGCCGGCGATCGCATAGCCGCCTTCCATCCCCAGCAACGAGGCGATCTTCCCCGCCTTCATCGCCCGCGTCACATCGGCCGAACTGGCCGCATACTGCAGTTCGCCGGGATAGCGCGCGACCAGCCGCTTGGTCACGTCGATCTGCTCCATCACCGCCTGCACGGCCTGCTGATCGGTCAGCCCCGCCGAAACGAACACCGACCAGAACTGCGCGCCCACGTGCCCCTTGCGCAGCCTGGTGAGGTCGGTGTGCATCGGCGGCAGCTTGTCGGTCCCGGTGCCGGTGGTATCGTGGAAGTCAAACCCGGCGAGCATGTCCTTGCGCCGCCAGCGCAGCCCGCCCGGCACATCGTTGTGCCCGTCCCACACCGGCGCGGCCTTGAGCGCGGCGGCCGCCACCTGTTCCGGAGTGCGCGGCGCGGCCTGGATGGCGGCGGCGGGAACCAGCAGGGCGGTGGCAGCGGCAAGGATCGGCAACAGGCGCATCAACAGGAACCTCGCAATCATGGGCAACGGCGCACTCTCGCCGCGATTGCCCGCCGGCTCAATACGCTATTCGCAGCATGGCCCCGTTCGCGCGCCCGCTCATGCCCCAAATCACGCCAGCGCGCGCTTGCCGTCGCACAGCGCCAGCGCCTCGGCCAGCTCGGCCGGATAGCGCTTGCTGGCAAGGTCGAGCATCGTCTGCCGCTCGCCCGGCCCGGCCTTCCCGGCCAGCCCCCGCACATAATCGCTGCGCACCGCATAGATCGCCTCGACCAGTTCGCGGTCATAATGCGCAGCCTCGCGCCGCAATGCGGCATCGGCGGCGATCACCGCGCGCGACAGGATCTTCACCGCCCCGCCATGCTGCACCGCGCACGACCAGCAGGCATCGCGCACCGCGTCGGCCCGCGTATCGAGGTCGAGCCCGGTCCGCGCCTTCACCCCCGCCACCGCCGGGCGATAGTGGGTGCGCTCGATAAAGGCGTGCTGGGCCGCGCCAAACTGGTCCGGATCGCGCCGGGCGATGGCCTGCCACGCGGCCGTGAACGCGGGCGTGCCCGGCTCCTTGCCGGCGAAATCCCACGCCCAGCGCGCCCCTTCCGATGTGACGAACGTCGCGACCGTCCCGGTCTTCGTCGCCAGTTGATAGAGCCCATAGGACACCCCGCCCGGATCGCGCCGCCCGCTCGAAACCGTGCCCGGCCCGCGCCCGCCGCTCTCATACCGCTCGGACAATCCGCCCAGCCGGTGCGCCGGCGCAGGCGCTGCGGCTGGCGCAGGCACAGGCACAGGCGCCTCCTCCGCCACCGGCCCGCCCGCCGCCGCCGCGATCACGTCGTTCAGCACCGCCAGGCCGCTGCCGCCGGGAGCGCTGCGAACCGCGCCCGCGCCCATTCCCGTCACCGCCTTCACCGCCTCGAGAATCACCCCCAGATTGAACCGCATCGTGTTTCCGTCCTTCACCTGATTCGGAACATATAAAGAACATATACACACATCGCGCCCCTGTAGGAAAGCCGCCTCGTGCTCCCGGCCCGGCGCGAAACGGCCTCGCAAGCCCCGCCTCGCAGACGTATTCTTGCCCGCCGCACCGGCCATCGCGCTATTGCACTTGCTAACTGCCCGGCAGAGCGTGACACTCGGCCTGTCTCGACTGCAATGCGGGGAGCGCGCGAGACGGCCAGGCGCCGCCCCGGGGGAACATTGAATGAGCTTTACCGCCGATTGCCTCCTGCTGTTCGGCGCCACCGGCGATCTGGCCCAGCGGATGCTGCTACCCTCGCTCTGCGCGCTCGATGCCGATGATCTGGTCGCGCCCGATCTGCGCATCGTCGGTACCGCCCGCCAGCCGCTCGACGATGAGGGCTATCGCGCATTCGCCCGCGAGGCGCTCGAAAAGTTCCTGCCCGAAGACCGCCAGCCGGCAATCGAGGGCTTCCTCCAGCGCCTGTACTATCAGCCGCTCGATGCGAACGAGACCGGTCACTTCGCCGATCTGGCCGCCAAGGTCGGCCCGACCGAACAGGGCCTGTCGATCTTCCTGTCGACCGCGCCCAGTCTGTTCGGACCAACCATCGCCGGGTTGGTCGCCAGCGGCCTGGCCGGCGAGAACGTCCGGATCGGCCTCGAAAAACCACTCGGCACCGATCTTGGCACCAGCCGCCTGATCAACGACGCCGTTTCGGCCGCTTTCCCCGAAGACCGGATCTTCCGGATCGACCACTATCTCGGCAAGGAAACGGTCCAGAACCTGCTCGCGCTGCGCTTTGCCAACCTGCTGTTCGAACCCTTGTGGAACGCCGCCCACATCGATCACGTCCAGATCACCGTGGGCGAGACGGTCGGCCTCGAAGGCCGCGTCGGCTTCTACGATGGCGCGGGCGCGCTGCGCGACATGGTGCAGAACCACATGCTGCAGCTGCTCGCGCTGGTCGCGATGGAGCCGCCGTCGAACTTCAACGCCACCGCCGTGCGCGATGAAAAGGTCAAGGTGCTGCGCTCGCTGCGGGTGGTCGGCCGGGATGAAGCGGTCACCGGGCAATATCGCGCCGGGGCGATCGGCGGCAAGGCCGTTCCGGGTTATGACGAGGAACTGGGCAAGGATTCCGACACCGAAACGTTCGTGGCGATCAAGGCCCATGTCGATAACTGGCGCTGGCAGGGCGTGCCGTTCTACCTGCGCACCGGCAAGCGGCTCTACAAGCGCGTGACCGAGATCGTCGTCCAGTTCCGCCCGGTGCCCCACTCGATCTTCGCCGGGCGCGGCGCGCGCTCTCAGCCGAACAAGCTGATCATCGGCATCCAGCCCGAAGAGAACGTCTCGCTTTCGCTGATGGCCAAAGTCCCCGGGCTCGATCGCGGGGGCCTGCGCCTGCGCGAAGTCCCGCTCGATATCGCGATGGACGATGCCTTTGCCGGGCCGAAAAATCGCATCGCCTACGAACGCCTGCTGCTCGATCTGATCGAGGGCGACCAGACGCTGTTCGTCAGGCGTGACGAGGTCGAGGCGCAATGGGAATGGATCGACGCGATCCGCGAATCCTGGGGCGAACACGGCATCACGCCCAAGTCCTACACCGCCGGAAGCTGGGGGCCTTCCGCCGCCATCGCGCTCGCCGAGCGTGACGGCGTAACCTGGCACGAGTAACGCACCATGAATCTCCATCCTGTCGTCGCAGCCGTCACCGCCCGGATCATCGAGAAATCGAAACCGTCGCGCGAACATTACCTGGACCTGATGGCCCGCGAGGGGGATCGCCACGGCGACCGCACGTTCCTCTCCTGCTCCAATCTCGCCCACGGCTTTGCCGCCGCGCAGGAAGACAAGCCCTCGATCGCGCAGAATCGCGGCCCCAACCTCGGCATCGTCACCGCCTATAACGATATGCTCTCGGCCCATCAGCCCTATGGCCGCTATCCCGAGGCGATGAAGCTTTATGCCCGCGAAGTGGGCGCGACCGCGCAAGTCGCGGGCGGGGTTCCGGCGATGTGCGATGGCGTCACCCAGGGGCAGGACGGGATGGACCTGTCGCTGTTCAGCCGCGACACCATCGCGCTGTCCGCCGCCGTCGCCCTGTCCCACGCGATGTTCGATGGCATTGCCCTGCTCGGGATCTGCGACAAGATCGTCCCCGGGCTCGTCATCGGCGCGTTGCGCTTCGGCTTCCTCCCCGCGGTCTTCGTGCCCTCCGGCCCGATGCCGACCGGGATCGGCAACCGCGAAAAGCAGAAAGTCCGCCAGCTCTACGCCGAAGGCAAGGCGAGCCGCGCCGAGCTGCTCGAAAGCGAAAGCGCGAGCTATCATTCGCCCGGCACCTGCACCTTTTATGGCACCGCCAATTCCAACCAGATGATGATGGAACTGATGGGCCTCCACATGCCGGGCGCCGCGTTCGTGCCGCCGGGCACCCCCTTGCGCTCGGCGCTCACCCGCGCCGCCGTCCACCGCCTCGCCGAAATCGGCAAGGACAGCGCCGATTATCGCCCGATGGCCCGCGTGGTCGATGAACGGGCGATCGTGAACGCCTGCGTCGGCCTGCTCGCCACCGGCGGATCGACCAACCATGCGATCCACCTTCCGGCCATGGCCCGCGCCGCCGGGATCAAGCTGGACTGGCAGGATCTGGACGAACTTTCCGCCGTCGTTCCACTGCTCGCCCGGGTCTATCCCAACGGCGCGGGCGACGTGAACCTGTTTCACGCGGCGGGCGGGATCGGCTTCGTCATCCGCGAACTGCTCGGCGCGGGGCTGATCCACGGTGATACCCTCACCGTCGCGAGCGGCGGCATGGCCACTTACGCGCAGGAGCCCCACCTCGCGGATGAAACGCTGGCCTGGCGCCCGATCCCGGCCGCTCCGGGCGATGCGACGATGCTGCGCCACCATGCCGAGCCCTTCCTGCCCGATGGCGGGATGCGGCTGGTCGCGGGCAACCTCGGCCGCGCGACCTTCAAGACCAGCGCGCTCGACGCGGAACGCTGGACGATCGAGGCCCCGGCCCGCGTGTTCGATACGCAGGAAGCCGTCACCGATGCGTTCACCGCGGGCGAACTCGATCAGGATGTCATCGTCGTGGTCCGCTTCCAGGGGCCGCGCGCCAACGGAATGCCCGAACTGCACAAGCTCACCCCGCCGCTGGGCGTGCTGCAGGATCGCGGTTATGCCGTCGCGCTCGTCACCGATGGGCGGATGTCGGGCGCTTCGGGCAAAGTCCCGGCCGCGATCCACGTCACGCCCGAGGCTTTGGCCAAGGAGGGTCAGCCCGGCCCGCTCGCCTATGTCCGCGATGGCGATGTGATCCGGCTGTGTGCCCGCACCGGTACCCTCGAAATTCAGGCCGATCTTGCCGGGCGCATCCCCGCCGCCGCGCCGCCGCCGGGCGAAGGCACCGGCCGCGAACTGTTCGCGCTGTTCCGCGCCGGGGCGGATGGCGCCGAGGCGGGCGGGTCGGCCATGCTTGCGCTGGCCGGATTATGAGGTCCTGCCGGTGAGACCCCGGCTGTCACCCAACTCGTCACGATCGAAAGCGGCGGCACCCATGCCCGCTTCGCCCTTGCCGCCGGCGCGGCAGACGGCGCGATCACGCTCGGCGAGCCGGTCCCGCTCCGCACCCGGGCCCACGCCAGTTGCCAGCCCGCGTGGGAAGCCTTTGCCGCCCCCGGGGGCCGCGCGCTCCCGCCCGCCGTCGCGATCGCCATCGCCGGGCCGGTCGGTGGGGACGTGATCCGC
>VMTF01000083.1 GCA_013791705.1 Sphingomonadales bacterium
CGCTAATCGACGAAGTATGTTCGCGTCCCCCACGGCATGATCAAGGCCCCGAATCCCTTCAGCTCACACCACCACACGGAGTATTGGCTTTCGCGTGTGGGCGACTTGTCGACGACGGATTTCGTTAGCTTTGGCATTTTCACCTCGCCAGAGGGGTCCAAAAAAACTCACCAAAAACTCACCAACAGATCGAAAAGGTTGGCGACCCTTGGAGTATCTTGGCGGTCCCTCGTTGTCAAGAAAACCTATAAACTACAATAGCTTATAGGGCTTTGGCGAAGGTTGGCGCAGTGTGGAGTAGGGTTACAGTTCTAGCTCCGAAGGCAGAGGTCACAGGTTCGAATCCTGTCGGGTGCACCATTTTCATAAGAATTCAGCGCATTGGAACGGTGAAGTTCCCCGCAAGGTTCGCGGAAGGTGGCGTCCATCCGCCCTGCGGTACACTTTTGGCACAGTTGGTGTTTTCAACGGTGATAGGCAGTGGCGAACGTAAGAGAAAAAGCGCAGGGACAGTGGCATGGGCATGTCCAGATCAGGCGGAAAGCGTAGCGCGTTCACCGGCTTCATCACCAAGGGGAACTGAAATATTGGCAGTCGCCGCTTCAGACTGAGCAGGTAGGATCAAGAGCATTTGCCGCGTGCTACTGCGGCGGCGCAGCAATTCGAGGGTGCAGTCTGGCTGACCGGCACAAAGTCTGGATTAGCCTGCCCTGCTGTGGCCAGTCCCAATTTTCCAATCTGCCTCTAAGTCTTTTCGGCATTGCCTAAAAGATGCGCTGTCGGCAACCCGCTTTACGCAATTTTGTCATGCTCTTCGTCATCGGGGCGTTAAGCAATACCGCGCCCTTGCCGAACAGATATTGCTTCGCTAGGCCTGAGGCATGATCTCGCAACGACAATGGAAGCTCTTTGTATTTGGCTCCACCGGGGCAATTGGCGGCGCGGTCATCCTCCATGCACTTGACCGCAACTGGAGCGTTGTTGGCGCGGCGCGGCAGGCGGAAATGCTGCCGGATGAAGAGCACCTGCGGCATGTTCGCTACGATCCGCTAAATGGAGATCCCCGAGTTGATCTGGCGGGGGAGGAGCCGTTCGACGCGGTATGTTGGGCGCACGGTGCTAACTGCGCCGATTCATTGTTGAATTTTGACGTCGCCCGGCACCGCGCACTTTATGAAGCTAATTGCCTGTCGGTGCTGGTCTCCGCATCAGCTCTGCTCAAGGAGGGGCTGTTGAACCCGGCTGGCGCGCGACTGACCATCGCCAGTTCGATCTGGCAGGAGCGGGCGCGGCAGGACAAACTCTCGTATACGGTCACCAAATCTGCAGTTGGCGGGATCGTTCGTTCGGCAGCCGTAGATCTTGGTGGGGCCGGCCATCTCGTAAATGGAGTGTTGCCAGGGGTACTGGACACACCGATGACCGCCGCGAACCTTGGTCCCGCGCAAATTGACTTGATCAAAGCCAAGACCACCGCCGATCGCCTTCCCGACCTTGATACGGTGGCAGAGATGATCTTGTTTCTGTGCTCGGCGGAAAATCGCTCTATTAGCGGACAGTCCATTCCTGTAGACCTTGGGATGAGCAATGCGATCCTCGTGTAATCCGACTTCATTTGGCATCGCCTGCTCTACCGGCGGATACAATATCCACATCGGCGAGGGCCTGCTCGACAAGGAGCTTGGCGAGGACGGCGAGCGCCTGGTCATCGCCGATCAATTTTTTGCGGGACATCTTGCGACCTTGGGGATTGAAGCAATCCCGATCATCGCCAACGAAAGCAGCAAATCCCTCGATCGCATTGCTGATTTGATCGAGGCATTGAAGAGTCGTCAGGCCACGCGCGGCACGACGCTGATCGCCATCGGCGGTGGAGTAGTGCAGGACTGTGTAACTTTCGTGGCGTCAGTCTATATGCGCGGCGTGCCATGGGTTTACATTCCCACAACGCTGCTGAGCATGGTGGATAGCTGCATTGGTGGTAAATCCTCAATTAATGTTGGCCCCTACAAGAATATCGTTGGTACTTTTCATCCGCCACTCCGGGTGGTGATTGATCCAATTCTGGCGCAGACGCTTTCGTCAGAGCAGCGTATTGCGGGCCTATGCGAGGCAGTAAAAATCTGCATGTGCAGGGGGGCGGAAGTGTTTGACGCCTATCTCGCGCTTGGTGCGTGCCCGACAGTCAACGACAAGGACTTCGCAGCAGTCACGGAATTGTGCCTGCGAGCGAAGAAGTGGTTTATCGAGATTGACGAGTTTGACCGTAAAGAACGGTTGGTACTGAATTTCGGACACACGTTTGGTCATGCCATCGAGGCGGCAAGCGGATTTGCCGTCGGCCATGGTGTTGCTGTGGGGCTGGGGATGCTGGCTGCTCTGAACTTGGGCGAACAGCTTGCGTACACCGAAATGTCCGATTTGCGAGTGAGGGCGTTGCGCCACCACGTGCGAGGGCTGGTGACGGGGGTGAGTGGGTTAAGTGAGGCGCTGGGCAATTGCTCACTCGACAAATTGATGGATGCCTTCTGCGCCGACAAGAAACATGGCCGTGACCAATTGGCGGTGATCTTGATCAATCGATTGGGGATTGTAGAGCGGACAATGTTACCGAGAAATGAGGAGATGTTGGCGAACATATCCAAAGCGTTCGCGAGACTGAAGTCTGATTTTTCAGAAAGTTAGTGCAAAGCTCGTTCAGTCTGGATGATAATCGCACGCGCCGGAATGGCATGAGCCGGCTCCGGGCTACGCCCCCACCGCCACACCCAAATGCCGACACAGTC
>VMTF01000051.1 GCA_013791705.1 Sphingomonadales bacterium
CGGGATTGGCGGAATTATGTTCTCGAGTGCCATCAGGAACGCGATGCCCCAATAGCCGCCCTGTTCGATCAGCCGGATGATCCAGTCGTTCATGATGATCCCCGACGTGACCGTGGTGAGTGGGCTTCGACAAACTCAGCCTGAGCGGGCGAAGCAATTGATCGGATCAGCGCGAAATCCCGTTCATCGCGAGCTTGCCGAAGGACACGCGCTGCCGATTCCGACATTATCCCCGCAACATCGCGGCATGGCGTTCCTCGATCGCGTCCCAGATGCGCGCGGCGGTGTCGGTGCCGTTGAACCGGTCGATCGCGACGATTCCAGTGGGCGAGGTCACGTTGATCTCGGTAAGCCACTCGCCGCCGATCACGTCGATGCCGACGAACACGAGCCCGCGCTCCTTCAGGACCGGGCCGAGCGCCGCGCAGATTTCCTCCTCGCGCGCGGTAAGTTCGCACGGCTCGGCCGAGCCGCCGACGGCCAGATTGGAGCGGAACTCGCCCGCGCCCGGTTTGCGGTTGATCGCCCCGGCATATTCGCCGTCGACCAGCACGATGCGCTTGTCGCCCTTGCTCACGTCCGGCAGGAACGGCTGGACCATGAACGGTTCGACCCAGGCGTTGTGGAACATCTCGATCAGCGCGCCGAGGTTGCTGCCATCGGCCGGAATGCGAAACACCGCCTTGCCGCCATTGCCGTGGAGCGGCTTGATTACCAGATCGCCGCCCATCCCCTTGGCGATCATCCGCACCTGGAATTCGCGCACGTCGTCGATCCGCCGGGCGACCAGCGTGGGCGGCATGAACCGCGCGAAATCGAGCACCATCACCTTTTCGGGCGCGTTGCGCACGGCCGCCGGATCGTTGACCACCAGCGTGGTTCCCGCGAGCCGTTCGAGGATGTGGGTGCCGGTGATATAGCCAAGATCGCACGGCGGATCCTGCCGCATCAGCACCACGTCGATATCGGTACCGAGATCGATCTTGCGCAATTCGCCGCGCTGGAAGTGATCGCCCACCACGCGCTGCACGGTTACCGGGGCCGCCCAGGCCGTGATCCGGCCCATGTCGTAAGCCAGTGTCTGCACATCATAGTGCCACAGTTCATGCCCGCGGGCCTGTGCCCCGAGCATGATGTGAAAGCTGGAATCGCCGGTCAGGTTGATCGTTTCCAGCGGGTCCATCTGGACCGCTACGCGCAAGGTCATCGGGGCAATCCTGTTCAGCTCAGTGAGGCGTTGGCGATGTGGCGCGGCCAGCGGCCCGGCGCAAGCAGGATCGCGTCGATCCGAATGGCGTCACCGGGCCGGACGAACCGGGGCGCGGCCGCTTCGGCAGCGGCGACCACCCGCCGCAGCCGATAGGCGTCCAGCGCCAGTGCCAGTTCTGCGGCGGATTTGCGCCATTTCACTTCGACGAAAGCCACGGTGCGTCCGCGCCGGACCACAAGATCGATCTCGCCGCGCGGGGTCTTTACCCGCTGCGCCAGAACGTGCCAGCCCTTGGCCCGCAGATACCATGCGGCCAGGCGTTCGCCCCGCCGCCCGCGCCGTTCGGCCTGCTCGCGGGTCACTTCAATTCCATGGCCCGGGCGTAAAGCGCCTTGCGATCGAGTCCGGTTGCCTTCGCGATCTGGGCGGCCGCCTGCGAGGCTTTTTGCGTTTCGAGCGCCGCGCGCAGCAGCGCGTCGACATCCGCTTCGCTCGGCGCGTCAGGTTCTCCGGGCGGGCCGATCAGCAGCACGATCTCACCCTTGGGCGGATGCGCGGCATAGTGGGCGATCAGTTCGGCCGCGCTGCCGGTGCGGCATTCCTCGAACTTCTTGGTCAGCTCGCGCGCCACGGCCACTTCGCGGCCGGCCAGCACCTCGCCGATCGCGGTCAGACTGTCGGCGAGCCGGGGTGCGGTTTCATAGAACACCAGCGTCGCCCGCAGCGCGGCCAGTTCGCCCAGAACCTCGCGCCGGGGCTTGTCTTTGGGCGGCAGAAAACCGCCGAACAGGAAGCGGTCGCTCGGCAATCCGGCCAGGGTGAGCGCGACGATGACCGCGCTTGGCCCCGGCAGGCTGACCAGCGCAATGCCCTGCTCGCGCGCGGCCCGCACCAGCTTGTAGCCCGGATCCGAAATCAGCGGCGTGCCCGCATCGCTGACCAGCGCCACCGCCTGCCGCGCGGCGAGCTGCAGAATATAATCACGCGTGACGTCGCTCGCATGATCGTCATAGCGGACCAGTTTCTGCTTGATCCCGAGGTGGTGGAGGAGCTTGCCGGTAACCCGCGTATCCTCACAGGCTATCGCAGCCACGCCACGGAGCACCTCCATCGCGCGCGCGCTCACGTCACCCAGATTGCCAATCGGGGTCGCAACAATATACAGCCCGGGTTCAAGCACCGTATTCATGGTCGTTGCCATGAACCACAAGACAGGGGAGCGGCAAGCAATGTTCGGCAGCACGATCGATCGGCGCAAATTGATGACGATCGGCTCGGTAGCCTTGCTGGCCGGGTGCGCGGTCATTCCTCCTGGTGGCCCGAAGGCCCCGCCGCCCCGACCCACCGGACCGAGCGCGGGCGTTCTGCCGACCGACGAGAGCCGCCACCGGGTCGCGCTGCTGGTGCCACTGTCGGGCGTGAACGCCTCGGTCGGCCAGAGCCTGGCCAATGCGACCACGATGGCGCTGCTGGATACCAATGCCAGCAATCTGCGCATCACCACTTATGACACGACGCCCGGCCCGGCGGCCGCCGCGAACCGTGCCATCGCCGATGGCAACAAGCTGATCCTCGGGCCGCTGATGGGCGATGAAGTGGCGGCGGTCGCCCGCGTCGCGCGCCCTGCCCGCGTGCCGATCATTTCCTTCTCGAACGATGCCCAGGTCGCCTCGCCCGGAGCGTTTGTGATGGGCAGCATCCCCGCGCAGTCGATCACGCGGACGATCCGCTATGCCCGCGCCAACGGGGCGAGCCGCTTCGTCGCGCTGATCCCCGATGGCGAATATGGCGAGCGCTCCGCTGCCGCCTTTCGGACTGCGGTCGCGCAAAACGGCGGGCAGGTCGCCGCTGTCGAGGCCTATGCGCGCGGCAATACATCGGTGGTCAGCGCCGCCCGCCGGCTCAAGGTGAAAGGCGGGTTCGATGCCGTGCTGATTGCCGACGGCGGTCGGATCGCAACCCAGGCCGCGCCCGCGCTCAAGTCCGGCAAGGCCGGCCCGCGCCTGCTCGGCACCGAGCTGTGGAGCGGCGATGCTGCCGTGGTCGGCAGTTCGGCGCTGGTTGGCGCCTGGTTCTCCGCCGTGCCGGACAGCCGTTTCCGCCAGTTCTCCGAAAGCTACAAGTCGCGCTTTGGCGCCCCGCCCTACCGGATCGCGACACTGGGCTATGACTCGGTGCTGCTGACTTTGCGGATCGCCCGCGAATGGAAGCTGCAGACCCCGTTTCCCGCCGCGCGCCTGACCGATCGGGGGGGATTCCTCGGCCTTGATGGTCCGTTCCGGTTCAGCGACAGCGGCGTGGTCGAGCGGGCTTTCGAGGTGAACGCGGTGCGCGCCGGTGGGGTCACCGTGGTCAGTCCGGCCCCGACCCGTTTTCAGGACTGAAGATAACCCGGCAGGATTGAAAATAACCGGGGTCTGGCGCTTGCGCGCGGATTCCGGCGCCTCCTATAGTCGCGCCCATGTCCTCCGCATCCAAGCCGTCCGAAGCACCTGACTCCCTGTTCGACAAGCTGCCTTCGGCCAGCGGCGAAGCCTATGACGGTTCCGCGATCGAAGTGCTGGAAGGGCTCGAACCCGTCCGGCGCCGGCCGGGGATGTATATCGGCGGCACGGACGAGCGCGCGTTGCACCACCTCGCCGCCGAAGTGCTGGACAACGCGATGGACGAGGCGGTTGCCGGCCATGCCAACCGGATCGAGTTCACGCTGGAAGAGGAGCCCGGCGCGGCCGGACGGCTGACGATTTCCGACAACGGGCGCGGGATTCCGGTCGACGAGCATCCCAAGTATCCCGGCAAGTCGGCGCTCGAGGTGATCCTCACCACGCTGCACTCGGGCGGCAAGTTTTCCGGCAAGGCCTATGCCACGTCGGGCGGTCTGCACGGGGTCGGCATCTCGGTGGTCAATGCGCTGTCGGTGCTGACCCGCGTGGAAGTGGCGCGCAACAAGGAGCTTTACGCGCAGGAGTTCTCGCGCGGTCTGCCGACCGGCAAGCTCCAGAAGATCGGCAATACGCCGAACCGGCGCGGCACCACCGTCACGTTCGTGCCCGATGTCGAGATTTTCGGGGCCGATGCGAAGTTCAAGGCGGCGCGGCTGTTCCGCCTGGTCCGTTCGAAAGCCTATCTGTTCGCCGGAGTGGAAATCCGCTGGAAATGCTCGCCCGCAGTGGCCTCAGAAGAGGTTCCGGCCGAGGCCACCTTCCAGTTTCCCGGCGGCCTTGCCGATCACCTGACCGAGCAACTGGGCACGCGCGAATGCGTCACCGCGCAGTTCTTCAAGGGCGCGCAGGATTTTCCTGGCGACGAGCAGGGCCGGGTCGAATGGGCGATCGCCTGGCCACTGTGGTCTGACGGGGCCTATAGCTACTATTGCAACACCATCCCCACCCCCGATGGCGGCACGCACGAACAAGGCCTGCGCGCGGCGCTGACCAAGGGCATCCGCGCCTTTGGCGAGCTGGTGGGGCAGAAGAAGGCCAAGGACATCGCGCCGGAGGACATCGTCACCGGCAGCGAGGTGATGCTCTCGGTGTTCGTGCGCGATCCGCAGTTCCAGAGCCAGACCAAGGACCGGCTGACCTCGCCCGAGGCCGCGCGGATGGTCGAAAACGCGCTGCGCGATCACTTCGACCATTTCCTGTCCGACAACATGGAGCGCGGCAAGGCGCTGCTCGGCCATGTCATGGAGCGGATGGACGAGCGGCTGCGGCGCAAGGCCGAGCGCGAGATCAAGCGCAAGACCGCGACCAATTCGAAGCGGCTGCGCCTGCCGGGCAAGCTCACCGACTGTTCCGGCGAAGGTTCCGGCGAAACCGAGCTGTTCATCGTCGAAGGCGATAGCGCCGGCGGCAGCGCCAAGCAGGCACGCGATCGCAAGACCCAGGCGATCCTGCCGATCCGGGGCAAGATCCTCAACGTCGCCAGCGCGACCGCCGACAAGATCCGCGCCAATTCCGAAATCGCCGACCTCGGCCTCGCGCTCGGCTGCGGCACCCGCAAGGACTGCAACGCCGACAATCTGCGCTATGACCGCGTGATCATCATGACCGACGCGGACGTTGACGGCGCCCATATCGCGACCCTGCTGATGACGTTCTTCTTCCAGGAGATGCCCGATATCGTCCGGCGCGGGCACCTCTACCTTGCCCAGCCGCCGCTCTATCGGCTGACTTCCGGCGCAACCTCGGCCTATGCCCGCGACGATGCCCACCGCGCCGAGCTGGAAGCGACCACGTTCAAGGGCAAGAAGGTCGACGTCGCGCGGTTCAAGGGCCTGGGCGAGATGCACCCGGACCAGTTGCGCGAAACGACGATGTCGCCCGCCACGCGCGGTTTGCTCCGCATCACCCTGCCGCCCGAATACGAGGACCGCGCGGCGGTGAAGGATCTGGTCGAGCGGCTGATGGGCCGTGATCCTGCACAGCGCTTCATGTTCATCCAGAACCGCGCCGGGGAACTCGATCCCGATATGATCGACGCCTGAGCATTCCCCTATCCGGGCACGTCCTCGCGTTTTCCCTTGATGAAATCATAGCGGATGCGGACCCACGCGCCGATCAGCGGCTTGCCGTCGGTCCGAGGCGGCCGGACGAGGAATTGCCACGCGGCCTGACGCAGCGCGCGCGCCATGCCGGTTCCTGCCGGGGATTCGCCCAGTTCCCGGCAATCCTCGACATGATAGGCCGTTGTCGTGCGGCAAACGATCATCGCCCAGTCGCCGGGATCGCGGCCGGCGGGCACATAGCCGGCCAGTTCCGCGTGGGTCGGCTCGCGATACCACTCGGCGTTGTAGAGCCGTGCCCCGCCCGGTCCTTCGCCCGCGCCGCTGCCTCCGCCTCCGCTTGCGGCTTCGCTTCCGCCCGCCCCGGTCGCCGAAGCGGAGCGCATCTTGCCGATGTCTGCGGCGGCGAGGTCGGTCCGGCTCAACTGGATGAACCCTTCGGGCATTTGCAGCTTGTTCTGGCTGGGCAGCTCGATGCGCGGGGCGCGCTGCTGGCGCGTCGCCGTCTGCGGGGTGGAAACCGGAGCGTGCCTGGCCCGGGCGGCGCTGCGCTCGCGCTGCTCGGCCTGTTCGCCGCGCAGGGTTATCGCCACCAACTGGCTGCCCCGGCTGCCGGGCGGCGCCTCGAACGAACCCATCGCGATCAGCGTGACAAGCAACAGCAGGTTGATCGCCAGCGCCAGCACGAAGGAAACCGCCCGATTTTGGCGCGAGGCGGCGTAGTGATCGGCATAACGATCGGTTACTGGAGACATCGAGGGCTATCCATCGCGGCTCTGCGGCTTTCGTACAGCCCCCTTGCGGCCCCCCTGCCCACCGCTTATCCCCTTGGCAAGCAATTACGATCGTCAGGACTGTTCATGCGTTTCGAAGGTACCCAGAACTACGTCGCCACCGATGACCTCAAGGTCGCGGTCAATGCCGCGGTGCTCCTGCGCCGCCCGTTGCTGATCAAGGGCGAGCCGGGCACCGGCAAGACCGTGCTGGCCCATGAGATCGCCCAGGCGACCGGCGCGCCGCTGATCGAGTGGAACGTCAAGTCGACCACCAAGGCCCAGCAGGGCCTTTACGAATACGACGCGGTTGCCCGCCTGCGCGACGGCCAGCTTGGCGACGAGCGGGTGCACGATATCAGCAACTACATCCGCAAGGGCAAACTGTGGGAAGCCTTCACCGCGCCCAAGCTTCCGGTGCTGCTGATCGACGAGGTCGACAAGGCCGATATCGAGTTCCCGAACGATCTCCTCCAGGAGCTCGACCGGATGAGCTTCGACGTTTACGAGACCGGCGAGCGGATCGAGGCGCAGGAGCGCCCGATCGTCGTGATCACCTCGAACAACGAGAAGGAACTGCCCGACGCGTTCCTGCGCCGCTGCTTCTTCCACTACATCAAGTTTCCCGACCGCGAGACGATGCAGGCGATCATCGACGTTCACTTCCCCGGCATCCAGAAGGTGCTGGTCGCCAAGGCGATGGAAATTTTCTACGAAGTGCGCGAGGTTCCGGGCCTGAAGAAGAAGCCGAGCACGTCCGAACTGCTCGACTGGCTCAAGCTGCTGCTGAACGAGGACATGCCGCTCGACGTGCTCCAGAACCGCGATCCGACCAAGGCGATCCCGCCTCTGCACGGCGCCCTGCTCAAGAACGAACAGGACATCATGTTGTTCGAACGCCTCGCCTTCATGGCGCGGCGCGGAAACTGAACAATGGGGCACAGCGGACACTGCCTGTGCGGAGGAGTGACCTTCACCGCCGAGCGGGATTCGCGAGGCCCGACCGGTAGTCTCCCGGCCCTGCCGAAGATCAGCAAAGGGCCGGGCTCGCCGCTAGTGGAGAATTGCGCATGACTTACACTGGCCGATGCTCCTGCGGCTCTGTCACGCTTGCCATATCCGGCGAACCGATCGGTGTCCGTCAGTGCTGGTGCCGCCAGTGCCAGCAGGTGGCGGGCGGCGGGGCATCCTACAACGTGATTTTCAACGCTGAGGATGCTGTGGTTTCCGGTGAACTCGCGGCATCCACATGGGTGGCCCAGAGCGGGAACACCCTCACCCACTGGCGCTGCGCCGCCTGTGGCAATCCGGTCTATGGTCAAAGCTCTGCCCGCACCCACCTCAAGGTCGTGCGGCTGGGCATTCTCGATGTGGGCCATGGGCTGAAGCCGCAGGCCGTGATCTGGACCGACGACGCGCCGGATTGGGCGCTGATCGACCCCGCGCTTGAAAGCTGGCCGCAGCAGCCGCCGGTTCCTCCTGTCCCCAATCCGGCCTGATCCGATGTTCTTCAACTTCCTCGACGAATTGCGCGCTGCCGGCATTCAGGCCTCGCTGAAAGAGCATCTGGTGCTGCTCGAAGCGCTGGACCGGCAAGTGATCGAAAGCACGCCGGAAGCGTTCTATTATCTCGCCCGCACCACCTTCGTGAAGGATGAGGGCCTGCTTGACCGGTTCGATCAGGTCTTTTCCAAGGTCTTCAAGGGCCTGCTGACCGATTATGGTCAGGAAGTGGTCGAACTTCCGGAGGAGTGGCTGAAAGCGATCGCCGAGAAGTTCCTCTCGAAAGAGGAAATGGACGCGATCGAAAAGCTCGGCTCGTGGGACGAGATCATGGAGAAGCTCAAGGAGCGGCTCGAAGAGCAGCACGAGCGGCACGAAGGTGGCAACAAGTGGATCGGCACCGGCGGGACGAGCCCGTTCGGCAATGGCGGCTACAATCCCGAAGGCGTCCGCATCGGCGGCCAGAGCAAGCACAAGCGCGCGATCAAGGTCTGGGAAAAGCGCGACTTCAAGAACCTCGACAACACCCGCGAACTGGGCACGCGCAACATCAAGGTTGCGCTGCGGCGGTTGCGGCGTTTCGCCCGCGAAGGCGCGGCGGACGAGCTGGACATGGACGCGACGATCCGGGGCACCGCGCGGCAGGGGTTCCTCGATATCCACATGCGGCCCGAGCGGCACAACGCGGTGAAAGTGCTGCTGTTTCTCGACGTGGGCGGATCAATGGACCCGCATATCCGGCTGATCGAGGAATTGTTCAGCGCGGCCACCACCGAGTTCAAGAACCTCGAATTCTTCTATTTCCACAATTGCCTCTACGAGAGCGTATGGAAGAACAATGCGCGGCGCTTCAACGAGCGGACCTCGACCTGGGACATCCTCCACAAGTACGGCCATGATTACAAGGTGATCTTCGTCGGCGATGCGGCGATGAGCCCTTACGAGATCGTCCAGCCCGGCGGCTCGGTCGAACACTTCAATCCCGAGGCCGGCGCGACCTCGATGCAGCGCGTGGCGGCGACCTATCCCGCAACCGTCTGGCTCAATCCCGAACCGCAGCGGGCGTGGGACTATTCGCAATCCACCCAGATCATGCGCGAACTGGTGGGCGAACGGATGTACCCGCTCACGCTCCAGGGTCTTGACGACGCGATGCGCGAACTGACCCGCAAGCGCGGCTGAGCGCGATCATCCGGCGGGCGTTGGCAGATATGGCGCGAGCGCCCATATCTTGCGCATGAAACGCCTGCCCACCCTTTTTGTCGGCCATGGTTCGCCGATGACCGTGATCACCGACAGCCCGGAGCGGCGGGCCCTCGTCGCGCTGGGCAAGGCCCTGCCCCGTCCGGACGCGATCCTGTGCATCAGCGCGCACTGGGAGACGCGCGGGCACACGCACGTGACGGCGGCTGAGCATCCGCGCACGATTCACGACTTTCGCGGCTTTCCGCCCGAACTCTACGCGATCGAATATCGGGCGCCCGGTTCGGCAGGGCTGGTCGAACGGACGGCGGCCCTGATCGGCGAGGAGCATATCGTGCGCGATACCGGCTGGGGCTTCGACCACGGCACGTGGGGCGTGCTCGAAGTGCTGTTTCCGGGGGAGAATATCCCGACCGTGGCGATGAGCCTTGATCGCGCTCTCGGGCCGGATGGGCACCGCGCGCTCGGAGCCATGCTGGCGCCGCTGCGCGACGAAGGCGTGCTGATCGTTGGAAGTGGCAACGTGGTCCACAATCTGGCGCTTTATCGGCAGAGCGTCGGCACGGTGCCCGAATGGGCCGAGGCGTTCCGCACGCGGATAAATCGCGCCGTGACGGATAACGATGCGCGAGCCCTCACCACATTCGCCGCTGACGACCAGTCCGCCGCGGCCGCGATCAACAGCGCCGAGCATTACCTGCCGTTGCTCTATGCCGTTGGCGCGCGCCTGCCGGGCGACGCGGTCGGCGTGTTCAACGACACTGTCGATGGCGCGCTTTCGATGACGAGCTACCTGATCGGCGACACAGCGCCCTTGGCGGCGCTTCAGTAAAGCCTGAGCCCCTGCGTTTCATCGCGCCAGCGTGCCTCGTCGGCCGCCGCCAGCCGGTCGAGATCGCCGGGGACCGAGCCGGCCTCGTCCACCCATTCCCGCAAGGCCGGGCCGCCGTTGATCACGTCGATCGCGAGCCGGTCGAACACGTATTCATAGGCGAAATCGCGCCACAGTGGGTAATCCGGATAGAGCCGCCGGATCGCCTTGAAGGCCAGCGCCTGCAGCCGCCACGGCCGGAATGCGTGATGATCGTGGAACCGGCCTTCGGCGTGGATCATCAAGCCGTTACAGAGCATTTTTGCATGTTTGTGGAAAGTCGGCTCGAACCAGCATTCGCGGATTGCGCAGCCGGCCAGCCAGTCCGGCGCGAACTGCCGCATTCCGGCCAGCACGGCCCGGGCGTCGATATCCGGCGCGCCGAACAGCACTTCGAGCGGCCGGGTGGTGCCGCGCCCTTCGGACAGCGTCGTGCCTTCCAGCATGACCGTGCCGGCATAAGCCCGCGCCATGTTGAGATTGGCGGCATTCGGGCTCGGGTTGACCCAGATCCGGCTCTCCGGCCAGCCCCAGCCCGGCGCGGTTTCGGGTTGCCAGCCCTCCATCGCGATCACCCGGTAGTCGACGTCCAGGCCGAAGTGGCGGACGAACCAGTGGCCCATTTCGCCGAGCGTCAGGCCGTGGCGCATCGGCATCGGCCCGGCGCCGACGAAGCTTTCGTGGCCGGGGAGCAACATGGTGCCCTCGATCGGCCGGCCGGCCGGATTGGGCCGGTCCAGCACCCACACGCTTTTCCCTTGCGCGGCGGCGGCTTCCAGCAGGTAGAGCAGCGTGGTCACGAACGTGTAGA
>VMTF01000236.1 GCA_013791705.1 Sphingomonadales bacterium
AGCAATCTTTCACATGCGGGTTTAAGAGGAAGGTTCGAAATCAATGTTATATCCCGGGAATCAGCCAACTATAAAGAAGCGTATAAAATATTCGATAATCTCAGCCGACACGACAACGCCGGCCGTATCCGCGATCTCGCCGGCTTCACCCGCAAGCAGAACTTCGTTCAAGGTGATCGTGTCACCAGCTTCACCAGCCAGCTTCTCGACCGCGATCTTGTCTCCGGCGGCGACCCGGTATTGCTTGCCGCCCGTGCGCACTACAGCGAACATGGTACCCTAATCCAATCTATGTGCCTTGCCGCCCCGCACGCTGAAATCGCGGGCGATGCGCCGACTCCCCGCCCGGAAGGCAGGTGCCGGAAGAAGGAGCGCCCGTAATGCACCCCTCCCAAGCTGTCAACCAAGCAAGCGGGCTTTCACTTGCCGATCGGAGGCTTTATGGCCTCACCTCATGACTGCACCCAGCAAACGCGTGCTCTTGGCAACCGTGCTCCCCGCGATGATCCTCACGGGGTGCGCATCGACCAAGGACTATCCCTCGCTGGCGCGGCGCCCGGCCGAAAAGGACAGCGGGCGAATCAGCGGCAGCGCCCCGGTCGTCGCGCCGGCGCCGGATGCCTCGGCCAGCCAGATGCCGGTTGCGGCCGACCTGACCACGCGGCTCGCCCAGCTTATGCAAGCCGCGCGCGAAGCCCATGCCCGGTTTGACACCGCGCAGGCCCGCGCGAACAGTCTGGTGAGCGCCGCGCGCGGCACGGCGGTGGCAAGCGAGCGATGGTCGGTCGCCACCGTGGCGATCGCCGAGCTTGAATCCTCGCGCAGCGATGCAATGGTTTCGCTCGGCGAACTCGACCGGCTCTATGCCGAGGCTCGGATAGCCGGCCAAAATGACGACGGCGGCGCCGGGGGAGCCATCGCCGCCGTCCGCGACCAGGTGACCGCATGGGTCGCCGATGAAGATGCGGTCCTGGCCGATCTGGGGAGCCGGATGCCGGGCTGATCAGCCCGGGCGGCTCTTAAAACTCCATAAATTCCTTAGTGACCGACGACGGCGTAGATCACAGCGATCGCGACACCCCATGCGAGGAGCAGGACCGGCAGGATCAACACCTGGGTGGAAGCCTCCGCCGCGGTGAGGCGGCCGGAGAGGGTCTCGATACCGCGATTGGCGAACTGGCCCATGGTGAGCGTGGCGCTGTCGTTATCAGGCCGCATCGCGACCCACTTCCAGCCGAGGCCGAACCCGCCGACGATCGCGATCACGAAGGCCGCCATCGGGATCGCCAACTCGCCGTTCATGAACAGCACGCTCATCAACGCAAGGAAACCGAGGTAGCACGCGACGGTGATGCCAAAGAGCCCGGCGGGCAGTTCGAAACTGCGGTTCACGTGGGTCTGGACCGGCGCATCGCTGATCTGGGCGACGGCGGTCAGTTGATCCTGAGTGACATGCTGAGACATCGGCAAACCTCCTTCACGAGGTTGGGGTAAGGCCGACGAAGGCTCGATTCGTTGATGGAAATCAAACTACCGGCGAATATGGCCCAGCGCCGCCAGACTGCCGCCGGCCCGCTCAGGCCCAGCGCGCAAGGTCCGCGTGATCTTCGGCGCGCGGTTCGATCCAGCGCCATTCGCCGCCCACCCGCTCGCGCTTCCAGAACCACGAATCGCTCTTGAGGTGGTCCATCGCATAATCGACCGCCACGAAGGCATCGCGGCGATGACGGGCGGCGGCGGCCACCAGCACGATCGGCTCCCCGGGCGCCATCACGCCGCTGCGGTGGACAATCAACAGTCCGGCCAGCGCCCAGCGCGCCTGTGCCGCATGGGCGAGGCGCTCCATGCCGGGGAGCGTGAGCGGGACGAAGTGGCGCAGTTCCAGCGCATCGACGCCTTCCCCGGCGCGAACCTGACCGAGGAACGAAACGACCCCGCCCGCATCCGCGTGCGTGGCCGCGAAGGCGGCGAGTTCGGCCGCCGGATCGAACGGGGCGAGCGCGAGGCGGACTTGCGCCGTGGTCGCCGCGCTCACGTCAGCCGCCACTGACGGGCGGGAGAAATGCGAGTTCGTCGCCGTCCGTGAGCGTCAATCCTTCCGCCCGGATCAGCGCTCCGTTGAGCGCAAGCTTGATCTTCGGGCCGAACAGCGCCTCCGCCAGGACCGGGGGCAGCATCAGCAGGACATCGGCCAGGGCGGCCGGTTCGCGCAAGGGGAACGACAGTTCGGCAGCGCCGGCGACATCTTCCAGTCGGCCCAGGAACAGCAGCTTCACCACTGTGTCAGCCGCCGGTCGTCGACATGTGCCGCGCCAGCGCCGGTGCGGCCCCGGCCCGGTCGATCGCGAAGGAATGGCGCGCGGGCTTGATCCGCATCGCGAGATCGAGCGCCTCGGCCAGTTCGCGTGACGGATCGGCCGACCGCAGCGCGGTGCGCAGATCGACCTGCTCGGTTCCGCCAAGACAGGCATAGAGCTGGCCCGTGGCGGTGACGCGGATGCGATTGCAGCCATCGCAGAAGTTGTTGGTGAGCGGAGTGATGAAGCCCAGTCGGCCGCCGGTTTCGGCGATGTCGGCATAGCGCGCCGGGCCGCCGGTGCGATGGTCGCTGGGGGTGAGCGTCCAGCGCCGTTCAAGCGCGGCGCGCACTTGCGAGAGCGGGAGATAGTGATCGAAGCGATCCTGCTCGACCTCGCCCAGCGGCATGACCTCGATCAGGGTGATATCATGCCCCTGCCCGTGCGCCCAGCCGACGAGGTCAGGGATCTCGGCCTCGTTCACGCCCTTCAAGGCGACGGTATTGAGCTTGACCTTGAGGCCGGCTTCGCGCGCGGCGGCGATCCCGGCGAGGACTTGCGGCAGGCTGTCGCGCCGGGTCAGCTTCGCGAATGCTGCCCGGTCACGGGTGTCGAGCGAGACATTGATCCGGTGCACCCCGGCGGCGGCAAGATCATCGGCGAATTCGGCAAGCCGGGTGCCGTTGGTGGTGAGGGTGAGTTCTTCCAGCCGGCCCTCACCACCAGTGGCGCCATCGCCTGCGCCGAGCTTGCGGCCGAGCGCCCGGACCAGTTCGATCATGTCGCGCCGGACGAGCGGTTCGCCGCCGGTGAGCCGCAGCCGGGTGATCCCGCGATCGATGAAGCCCAGGGCCAGTTCGTGCAGTTCTTCCAGCGTCAGCACTTCCGCCTTGGGCAGGAAGGTCATCCGTTCGGGCATGCAATAGGCGCAGCGCAAATCGCACCGGTCAATCACCGAGAGGCGCAGATAGCTGATCCGGCGCGAAAACTGATCGATGAGAGGGTTTGCGACGCTCACGCCGGCGAAGATATCACAGGGCCAGCGCCGTGGCTATCGAGCAGCAGGTAGTGACCGGTGAGGCCGGGCGCGGCGGCAATGAAGGCATGTGCCGCGGCGATGGCAGGTTCGTCAGCGGATGCGACCGCGTTGATCCGCGCCGGCGTGCGTTCGCGTGCGATGGTCTGGATCGCCGCCTCGCGCCAGGCGCGGTGCGGATGCCCGGCGGGCGTGAAAACGAGCGTGAGCAATGCCGCGCCCCCGTCCAGCGCGGCGATCACGCGCGGCAGCACATCGACATGGAACGCGGCGGCGGCGGCAAGCGGGTCTTCCGGCAACGGGCCGACGCGCACCAGCATCGCTCAGCGGCGCTCCCGGTGCAGCGTCATGCCGATCTTCTCGCCCGCCTCGCTGATCGCCAGCTTGACGACCTTGACGGTGACCGCCTCGACCCGCTCGTCCTGCACGAACAGCGTTTCGCAGATGTGATCGGCCAGGGCCTCGATCAGCTTGAAGTGGACGCCGGCCGGCAAGGCCTCGCTCGCCGCGAACTTGAGATCCATGTAGTTCTTGCTGGCGCTGAGCGGCGTATCGTGCGCGAAATGCTCCGGCGGTGTCATCCGCACGGTAATCGTGATGCGCAGCGGCTGCGGCTGGCCCGTCTCCTCCGAATAGATGCCGGTGAGGACATCGACTTCAAGATCGGCGACTTCGAGGATCAGGCTATCGGCCAAAGCTGCGGGTGCTTTCATGCGGGAAGCCGGGCGGATGCGATTTTTTGCGCCAAGAGTCCAGTGCGGACAACGCGAACGCCCGCCCGGCGGCGTCAGCCGTTCTTCCAGCGCGCGAAGATCGCGGTCGGGAGCAGGCGGCCATCCGGGCCATCCTCGCGCACCGCCAGATCGCCGTGTTCGATCGTGCCGGGCAGATCGGCGCAGACTTCCGCGAGCAGCCCGGCAATGGCGAGCGACGACATCCGCACCGCATAGACCGTGAGGAACAGGAAACGGCTGTCCGGATCGAGCAATCTGCGGCAATCGGCGACGAGCCCTGGCAGGTGCTCCTCCAGCCGCCAGACTTCGCCGTCCGGGCCGCGCCCGAACTTGGGAGGATCGAGGATGATCCCGTCATAGCGCTTGCCCCGGCGCACCTCGCGCGCGGCGAACTTGGCCGCATCGTCGATGATCCAGCGCACCGGGCGCTCGGCCATGCCGGACACCTGCGCATTGCCGCGGGCCTGCGCGACCGACTTCTTCGACGCATCGACATGGGTTACGGGGCCGTATTCGGACAACGCCAGCGTGCCGACGCCGGTGTAGCCGAACAGGTTGAGCGTGGCGGCGTCGGGCTTGCCCGCGAGTTGCTCGCCCATCCAGCTCCACACCGGCGCCATATCCGGGAAGAAGCCGAGGTGGCGGAAAGGCGTGCAACTGGCGATGAACTTCACGTTCTGCCAGCCAAGTTCCCAGCCATCGCGCGGCACCGGCCGATCGAATTGCCACCGGCCGCCGCCATCTTCGTCCGAGCCGGGGACGAATTCGCCGTCAGCGCGCCAGTCAGGCTGCCGGGGCGTCCACAGGGCCTGCGGCTCGGGTCGGATGAAGCGATAGGGGCCGTAGCGCTCAAGCTTGCGGCCATGGCCCGAATCGACAAGGCCATAATCGGTCCAGCCCGTGCCTGCGAGCACCAGCGGAGATGGGACCAGTTCAGCCACCCTCCGGCCGCCTCAAACCTTGGGTGTGGCGCGCGCGGCGATATAGTCCGCCACGGCGGCATAGTCGCCCGGCAGGTCGGCGAACCGCTCCTCGCGCTCGAACAGATCGCCCACGCGGGTCGGGAGGTTCGGGCGGATGCCGGTCGCCTGTTCGACCGCGTCGGGGAACTTGGCCGGATGCGCGGTAGCGAGCGTGACGACCGGAATTTCCTTGTCGAGGCCCGACGTGCGCGCGGCATGGAGGCCGATCGCGGTGTGCGGGTCGATCACTTCGCCGGTTTCGACATAGGCCCAGCGGATCGCCATGAGCATGTCATCGGCATCGGCGCGGGCACTGGAGAACAGCGCGGCGGCGCCCCCCGCCTGGAGATTGGCCCGCTGCGCATTGGTGAGCTGCATCGCCCGGTTCGCCTCGAAGGCGCGCATCTGCCCGGCCAGCGCCGCGCCATCGCGTCCGCCAAGATCGAACAGCAGCCGTTCGAAATTCGACGAGACCTGAATGTCCATCGACGGGGCGGCGGTCGGCGTGACGATGCCTTGCGAATAGTCCCCGGTGGTGAGCGCGCGGTGGAGGATGTCGTTGACGTTGGTCGCGACGATCAGCCGCTCGATCGGCAGGCCCATCTGCGCGGCGACGTAGCCGGCGAACACATCGCCGAAATTGCCGGTCGGAACCGCGAAAGCCACCTTGCGGTGCGGCGCGCCGAGCTCCAGCGCCGCCGCGAAGTAATAGACGATCTGCGCCATCAGGCGCGCCCAGTTGATCGAATTGACCGCGCCGATGGCAAACCGGTCGGTCATCGCGGAATCGTTGAACATGCGCTTGACCATCGCCTGGGCATCGTCGAAGCTGCCTTCGATCGCGATGTTGTAGACGTTGGGAGCGATGACGGTAGTCATCTGCCGGCGCTGCACATCCGACACGCGGCCGCGCGGGTGGAGCATGAAGATATCGACCTTGGCGCGTCCGGCAACCGCATCGATCGCGGCCGAACCGGTATCGCCCGAGGTGGCGCCGACGATGGTGAGGTTCTGCGAGCCGCGCGCGAGGAACTCCTCGAACAACAGGCCGAGGAGTTGAAGCGCGACGTCCTTGAACGCCAGCGTCGGCCCGTGGAACAGTTCGAGCAGCCACTGCTGTTCATCGAGCTGCTTGAGCGGAGTGACGGCGGCATGGGCGAAGCGGCCATAGGCCCCGCGGGTGAGCTCGAGAAGACGTTCGGGCGTCAGGCAATCACCCACGAACGGCTGCATGATCTTCTGCGCGAGCTCGGCATAGGGCAGGCCTGCCATCGCGGCGATCTCGTCTGCGGAGAAGCGCGGCCATGCGCGCGGCACGTAGAGGCCGCCGTCGCTGGCCAGGCCGGCGAGCGTCGCGCCGGCGAAATCGAGCGCGGGAGCCGCGCCGCGGGTGCTGATGTAGTCCATGGGCGCGCGCGTTAGCCCGGAGGGGGGAAACTGGCAAGGATTCGGGAATGCAGCGCCCTTCCTCCCCGGATCGGGGAGGAACTAGCCGCGCTTCCTTAGCGCGAGCACGTAAATCACCAGCGCCACGCCCGCGAACAGGAACCACTGCACCGCATAGGCGAGATGGTTGTTGGGAACTTCGCGCGGATCCGGCCGCGCATTCGGCTGAAGTCCGGCCAGTGGCGGATCGGCCACGATGATCGCCTCACCCTCGCCTTTGACCACATAAGTGCCCTGCACCGCGCCGCCAGCCCATTCGGCGGCGGCCGGCCGGCTGCCCCAGCCCAGCACGATCCGGGCCTGGTGTCCGCGTGGCAGGATGCAATCGGCGACTTGCGCCCAGCCGGTTTGCTGATCGGCGTTCCGCCCCGACTGCGCGGCGATCTTCGCCACGCTCAGGCACTCGGTCGTCACGCGGCTATACGATTGCGGCAAGGCGTCTGCAGTACCGTTCGGCCAGGGTTTGACCGCAGAATCCCCCTGCGCCGCTTCATAGCGCGCCAGCATCGCCTGCTTCTCGTGCAACCGGCCGATCTGCCAGAAGCCGAGCCGGATCATGATCGCCACCGCGATCAGCACGATCACGGTCGCGACGACGGGAATCTTGCGGATCATTCCGGCGGCGTGTCCTTGATCCGGCCCTCGCCCGCGGCCCGGCGATATTCGGCGATCAGCAACCACGCCTTGCTGGCGCGCAAGCCGCCGACCACCAGCGCGGCAGTGAGCGGCACCCAAAGAATCACGTGGACCCAGAACGGAGGTTCGACCGCCAACTGGAGCCAGATCGCGAGGCCCGTGACCAGCGCCCCGATAATCAGAGTGAGAAACGCCGCAGGGCCGTCACCCACGTTGAACTGCCGATAGTCCAGTGCGCAGACCCGGCAAGTGTCGGCAAATTGTGCCACTCCGGCGAAAAGCGTCTTGGCGCCGCAGCGCGGACACAGACCGAAAAGGGCCGCCCCGCGCCCCCAACTAATGCCCCGGCCCCGGGCCCCCCTCGACAACCGCACGGACGCCGGACCAATTTAAAAAAAACAGACCCCCCCAGCACACCAGAAGAAGAAAAC
>VMTF01000219.1 GCA_013791705.1 Sphingomonadales bacterium
CACGGCTGGCGGGGCGGTCCTCCCCGGGCCCAGCGGCCCACGCCACGGCTTGAGATCATCGAGGGCGTGCTCGGCCAGTCGGCGGTAAGTGGTAAGCTGGCCGCCGAACACGCTGAGAACCTGCGGCACGGAATCGCGGCCAAGCTTCAGCACATAATCGCGGGTGATCGCCTTGGCATCGGCCCGGCCGTCATCGAACAGCGGGCGGACTCCGGAATATGCCCAGACGATTTCGGCCCGGCTGACGGGATTCGCCAGATAATCGTTCGCACCCGCGACCAGATAGTCGATCTCGGCGTCGCTGATTGCAGGTTTCGCGCGTTCGTCCTCGCCCACCACGACATCCGTCGTTCCGATCAGGGTGAAGCCCTGCTGATAGGGGATCGTGAACATGATCCGTCCATCCGGATTCTGGAACAGGAAGGCATGATCCCCCTCATAGCGGCGCGGGACGACGATATGGCTGCCTTTGACCAGCCGGACCCGGCCATCGCGGCGAACCTCGCCGATCTCGCCCAGCATCGAGCTGACCCAGGGGCCGGCGGCATTGACCAGCGCACGGGCGCGGACTTGGCCGGGCGGAGCCCGCAGTGGCGCCGGCCGTTCCGGGTTTGCCGCCAGATCGACTTCCCACATCCCCTCCACGGGCCGCGCGCCCGTCGCCGCAACGCCGGTCAGAATTGTCGCCCCGCGCGCCGCCGCGTCCATTGCATTGGCGACGACCAGCCGCGCATCATCGACCCGGCAATCGGAATAGGTGAAAGCCTTCACGATCGAAGGCTTGAGGCCGCCCGCAAAGCCAGGATCGGTCAACCGGACAGTACGCGAACCCGGCAGGCTGACGCGGCCGCCGAGATGGTCATAGAGCCACAGCCCGAGGCGGATCATCCAGCCCGGACGGCCGCCTTCGGGCAGCGGCAGGACAAACCGCAACGGCGCGATCAGGTGCGGCGCGATCTCCAGCAGCCGTTCGCGTTCCTGCAGTGCTTCGCGGACCAGGCGGAACTCGTAGTATTCCAGATAGCGCAGACCGCCGTGGATCAGCTTGGTGCTGGCCGACGAGGTGTGCGCGGCAAGGTCGTCACGCTCGACCAGCAGAACCGAGAGCCCGCGTCCGGCCGCATCGCGGGCGATGCCGGCACCGTTGATGCCGCCGCCGATAACCAGCAGATCGTATGTCTCCGCAACCATGCCGGCACTTGTTCAGCAAAACGGCACGCCCGGCAAGCAAGCGAGTTCGGCGGCTTGGGGGCGGGGAATAAGCACAACAGCGTATCAACACTTGGCCTGTTGCGGTCGATGAAGCGATCGAAGGGGTCCGCATGGGGCCAACGCATGCAAGGGAACGTCCATGGCGGAAAAACCAGTCCTGCCGATGAGCAAACGCGATCTACTGTCCCTGATCGGCAGCACCGCAGGCGCCACGGCGATGTACATGGCGATGACGAGCCTCGGGCAGGCGCAGGCATCGCCGTTCAAGGGACCGCTCAAGCTCGACGGCGACGCCAAGGGCGCCTCGGTCCTGATCCTGGGCGCCGGCGTTGCCGGAATGGTCGCTGCACTGGAACTCAGCCGCGCGGGCTACAAGGTGCAGGTGCTGGAATACAATGACCGGGTCGGCGGGCGGAGCTGGACATTGCGCGGCGGCGATACCTTCACCGAACTTGGCGGCCAGGCCCAGACGTGCACATTTTCCCCCGGCAACTATATCAATCCGGGTCCGTGGCGCATTCCCTGGCACCATCATGGCCTGGTCCACTATTGCAACGAACTCGGGGTCGCGCTCGAACCGTTCACCCAGCTCAATTACAACGCTTATCTCCATTCGACCAAGGCGTTCGGCGGCAAGCCGCAGCGCTATGGCCCGCTCCAGGCCGATTACTATGGCCATGTCAGCGAACTGCTGGCCAAGGCGGTGAACAAGAACGCGCTGACCGAGGACGTCACCAGCGAAGACAGCGCGATCCTGCTGGAGTCGCTGCGCAGTTGGGGCGCGCTGGACAAGAACATGCGCTACGTGAAGGGCAACGCCACAAGCGACCGGCGCGGCTGGGCGAAACAGCCCGGTGGCGGGCTTACCGCCGAGCCGGTCCCGTCCGAGCCGATGACGCTCGACACGGTGCTCAAATCCGGCCTGTGGCGCGGCATCGGCGGCAACCTGACGTACGACCACCAATATTCGATCTTCCAGCCGGTCGGTGGCATGGACTCGGTCGCCAAGGGCTTCGAACGGGCAGTCGGCCAGTTGGTGCGGCTGAACAGCAAGGTCACCGCGATCCAGCAGGACGAAAAGGGCGTTACCGTTTCCTACGATGATACCAAATCCGGCGCGCACCTGCAGGCCAAGGCCGATTATTGCCTATGCACCATCCCGCTATCGATCCTGAGCCAGATCGAAAGCAACGTCGGCGATGCACTGAACGCCGCGATCCACGCGGTGCCCTATATGCCGAGCATCAAGGTGGGGCTCGAGTTCAAGCGCCGCTTCTGGGAACAGGATGAACAGATCTACGGCGGCATCACCAGCACCGACCTGCCGATCTCGCAGATCAGCTATCCGAGCAGCAACTACGGCTCGAAAGGCCCCGGCGTGCTGCTCAGCGCCTACACGATGGGGGCTTATGCCTACGAGTTCACGTCGCTTGCCCCCGCTGAACGCGTGGCCCGCACGCTCGAATGGGGTTCGCAGATCCATCCGCAATACAAGGACGAGTTCCTGAACGGCATTTCCGTGGGCTGGCACCGTGTGCCATGGACGCTCGGATGCTTCGGAATCTGGACTGCGGAAACCCGCGCCGAGCATTACAAGAACCTGTGCCAGTTGGATGGGCGCATCCTGCTGGCCGGCGAGCACGCATCATACCTCGGCGGCTGGCAGGAGGGCGGCATCACCTCATCGCTCGACGCAATCTCGCGTCTGCATCAACGTGTCATGGCGGGCTAAGGCGATGAAGATCCAGCACCTCACACTCACTGTCGCTGCGACCATCGCGCTTGGCGCCATGGCGGCCAGCGCACTGGCGCAAAGCGCCGCACGCCCGGCCGCAAATCCGGGGGATGCCGACGGAGCCTTCGTCGTCCCTTACAAGTTCAGCGAACCGGACGGCGAGAAGCTCTATCGCCGTGTCTGTGCCGGGTGCCACATGCCCGACGCCAAGGGTGCGGTGGGCGCAGGATTCTATCCGGCGCTGACCAAGAACCCCAAACTCGCCGCCGGCGGCTACCCGGTGTATGTCGTCATGAAGGGCCTGAACGGCATGCCCGCGATCGGAGGCATGATGAGCGACCAGCAAGTTGCCGACGTCGTCAACTATGTGCGCACCCATTTCGGCAACAAATACAAGGACGCGGTGACGGCGGCCGATGTCAAAGCCGCGCGCTGACGCACTGCCGCCACCGGCCTTGTGCGCCGGGCGGCGTCAGGCTGTCGCCTTGGTTTCGTTGAGGAAAAACAGCCGGCTCTGCCGCCACACGCCGCTCTCCTTGCGGAATTCGTCGATATAGCGGCCGTACGTGGCGAACGGCACCTTATCCAGTTCGCCGACCGCCAGACCGATCGCGTAAAGCGTCCAGCGGCCGCGCCCCGTGTCGCCGTCCACGTCGATGACTTCGGCGCCGATCGTGTGCCACATCCACCCGGTCACTTGCGGCATGGTTTCGACAAACAGCTTCATGATCGCGTCGCGGCCTTCATAGACGTTGCCGTCCAGCAGGCTGAAATCGATCACGGCGTCCTCGGTGAACAGCGAACGCAGGGTGTCTTCGTCGCCGGGTTGCTTGTCGCGGATGATCCGGTCGATCGTATCGCAATAGAGGCCCTTGATGCGGCTGATCGCGCGCGCATCGGCTTCGAGTGAACTGGACATGGCAATTTCTCCCAATTTCTAGACGTTGGCGCCGGTCGCATGGCGCGCGGCGATGAAGCCGAAGGTCATCGAGGCCCCGATGCTGGCGCCGGCCCCCGGATAGGAACGCCCCATGACCGAAGCCGTCGAATTGCCGGTGGCATAGAGCCCCGGGATGACCGACCCATCCTTGCGCAACACTTGCGCGAATTCATCGGTCATCAGACCGCCGCAGGTTCCCACATCACCCGGAAACAGCCGGACCGCATAGAACGGCGCCTGCTCGATGGCTCCGAGGTTGGGATTGGGCTTCACGGTGGAATCGCCGGCAAAGCGATCGTAGGCGCTCTCGCCCCGGTGGAAATCCTCATCCACGCCGCGCGCGGCAAAGCCGTTGAAGCGGTCCACCGTGCCGCGCAGCGCGGCCGGCGGAATGCCGCACTTTTCCGCCAGTTCCTCGATGGTGTCCGCGACAATCATGTAGCCGCTATCCACCCACTCCTGCGTCGGCTTCCCGCCGGGTTGGCCAGACCAGCGATAGCGGTTGCGATGACGGCTGTCGCTGATCAGCCAGCTCGGCACGGCCGGCACGATCTTGTCGCGCGCATACATCTGGATGCCGACTTCCATGTAGGAGGTCGATTCGTTGACAAACCGCTCGCCACCCGTGTCGACCAACAAGCTGTAGGGTTTCGACATGTCGAACGGGTGGATCAGCTTTTTCCCATCCGGCGTGACCGAAACGGACACCCACCAGCACTGTTCCATGATCGCGACATCCGCACCCAGCGCCATGGCCGCCTGCTGCATCTCGCCGGTGTCGCCCGGATTGGCATTGGTCCAGTCGGTCCCGGTCGGTTGCTGCTGATATTGCTGGCGCATGGCGAGATTGTGCGAGAATCCGCCGGCATTGATCAGCACGCCCTTGCTGGCCTTCAATTGGCGGACCTGCCCATCCACGTCCGCTTCCACGCCAACAACCCTGCCATCCTCGACAAGGAAATCGCGCACCCCGGCATTGAGCCAGATCGGAATCCCGGCTTTGAGTGCAATCTCCAGCAGCCGCCCCTGGATCGCCATGCCGTTCCCGACCAGATCGGCGCCCAACATGTTGCGCAACATCCGCAGGGCAACCCGCACATAGGCCTTGCGGCTCGCCCACGTCCGGCCGCCGTGGCCGAGTGCACTCGCTTCGTGCATCAGGATCGGCGGACCGCCGGCATTGCGCCGCAGCAACCCGCGCCACTTGCCCAGACGCCGCGCATCGTAAATCTGGCCAACCAGCGACCGGCTGCGAGCGACGCCTCCGGGCTTCTGACCTTCGTGATAGTCCGAATAGCCCTCGGCATGAACGAACTCCATGCCGCGGTCCTGCAAATAGCGAACAACGCGCGGCGCTTCGGTCAGGAAGGCGTGGCGCCGCTCGGGCGAAGACGCCGGGCCGGCATCGCCGGCACAGGCATCAAGGTAGGCCCGCGCCATCTCGTAATTGTCGTTCACCCCGGCCGCCTGCTGCAGCGGATTGACCGGCATCCACGCTACCCCGCCCGACATGGCGGTCGACCCTCCGACCTTGTCGGTCTTCTCGAGGATCAGCGGCTTGGCACCGGCTTCCTGCGCCACCAGTGCGGCGATAATCGACGCAGCGCCGCTGCCGACAATGATAAAATCGAAATCCCGATCGCCAACCATATCCCTCTCCCGACCGGGCTTTTTGCGCCCGTTCCTGTCACTTCCTGCGATCGAACAGGGATTGTGGCAAACCTACAATCTCGCCTTCAATGACTCAGGTATCGTTGACCTGCAATTTCCCCGGCGCTCTTCGGCACCTTCTTGCGGCGGGCCTCCAACCAGGCACCTGGCGCAATCGGAAAACAGCGCCCCGTCATACAAATTGCTTCCGGCCTGCGAACAAGCCGATCTGCCGTACACAATGCCGCATGAATTCATGCGCTACCAGTGCCTTCACCCACAAGACGCTGGCGCAACTGCCGATGGACAGCGCGATACTTTAGCGTCTAGGTTAGTCAGCTCATCACGACGCGGTCAATCGCTATTTTCGCGTTAGTAAAACTAACATCACAGAGATGATCTAATGGCCCTGAGCACTCGAAAAGTTGCCAAAGGCACTGCCGCCCTCCCCCGGAATCCCGGGAAATCTGGCGGCGGGTTGCGCAGTGATCTGAAGCGCTTCACGCGAGAACGGCTGATCACGGCGGCACTGGATTCCTTCGCAGCAGACGGCTTTCGCGCGACGTCGATCGAACGGATCGTCGAATTGGCGGGCACCACGGCACCGACTTTCTATCGCCACTTTTCCAGCAAGAACGACCTTCTTGATCCACTGCAGGACCGGCTGCGGGGCGAAGTCCGCGATGCCGTGGGCGGCCTTGAGCAAATCGAAACGGTAGACTTTCCGTCCGTCCGCGCCTGGCTGGACGACTATGCGCGGATGTGGCTGCGCATGCACAAGCTGTGCGTGGCCTATTGGGAGGCGATGGAACTGGAAGGCGAAGTTGCTGCAGACGTCATTCCATCATCCCTCAGGACCGCTTCCGGAATGACGCAGTTCCTGGCGCGCTTTGACGAGTGCGATCGCGATTCAATCAAGCGGCGCATCGCGCTGCTGATTCCAATGCTGGACCGGGCGATGCGGGCACTGCACGGAATGCGGGACGATTGCCTGAAGCGCGAAATGATCGACGAGTTCACCAATATGATCGTGCTGATGCTCCGGCACCCAGGCCCGGTCGATTGAATGCAGCGGGCCGATTTGCATTGACCACGCGGTCTGGCGGGCCGGGATGGGCAACCAGCCATGATCGGATGCAAAGTCGCTGCAAAAACTGCTGTTTTGCCCTATGATCCGAATCCGGAGATGTTTTGCCGCTCGCTACCGATCGGCAGCATTGTTGGCCAACTGCATCAGGAGGATGGCATGGCACTGGAAGTTGTCGCAACGAAGAACGGTCCGTTTCTGCTGACCGGGGATCTGAGCCAGCTTGAATTGCGCGATGGGGACGGCAATCTCTTCGACTTCGCGGGCAAGAGCAGAATCTTCCTCTGTCGCTGCGGCGCTTCGACCACCAAACCGTTCTGTGACGGCCGACATTCCAGGATCGGATTCGAAGCGGCGGAAGCCGCCGTGCGCGCCGACGGATGAGCGCCAGCGACGCGCGGCAGTTGTGAAGCGAACGACAAGTCGCGCTTGCGCAGCCCTGCCCGGCAAACATGCAACAAGGAGCGCCGGGCATGACGCACGGTGATGATCGCCAGTATGCCCCTTCGGCAGCGCGCAACCGCGAACCGATCCTGGCAGTCCTGCGGCCGATCTTGCCGGCTACCGGGCTGGTACTCGAAGTGGCGAGCGGAACCGGCGAGCACATCGTCCACTTCGCCAGCGCACTACCGGCGCTGACATGGCAGCCGTCCGACCCGTCCGCTGCGGCTCGGCGTTCAATCGCGGCGTGGATCGCCAGCGCGGGGCCGGATAACCTGCGCCCACCGCTTGCGCTCGATGCGGCGGATGAAAGCTGGCCGGTCGATCACGCCGCCGCGCTGATCTGTATCAACATGCTCCACATCAGCCCGTGGGCCGCAACCGAGGGCCTGATGCGAGGGGCCGGCCGCATTCTCGATGATGATGCGCCGCTCTGCCTCTATGGGCCATTCCTGCAATCTGGCCGTCAGCTCGCGCCAAGCAACGCGGCGTTTGACGCTGATCTGCGCCGCCGTGATCCGCGCTGGGGCTTGCGGGATCTGGACGATGTTGCCGCGTGCGCCGCACTGCACGGGCTGACGCTCGATTGTGTGATCGATATGCCGGCCAACAATCTATCGGCAATTTTTCGCAAGTCCGTGCAATAACGCAAACCGCACCAGGCCTCGACGGTGCGATTGTAAAATCCTGAAACTGGTCCCGGCGCTAGTCCTCGACGCGGTCACGGACGTACCGGCAAACTTCGAACAGCATTCGCAGCAGGCGATCGAGATCCTCGCGCGGATAAGTGTCAAGTTTGTCACCCAGAATCTCGACATAGACCTGATGCGCGCCGGACAGCATCTCCTGTCCTGCCTGGGTCAACGTATAGATCAGCCAGCGTCCATCGGAGCTGTCGCGCTGCCGTTCGATCAGGCCGCCATCGACCAGTTGGTTGAGATCACCCGACACCATGCTGGGCGGCAACATCATGAGTGACGCGATCGCGCCAGGACTGGTGTGCCCCTCCGAGATCGCACTCAAGGTCCATATTCCGCGAGCGCCCAACCCATGCTCCTGCGCATAGCGGCCATGAATGGACTTGAAGAGATATGTCAGGTTGCCGACCGAAGCGAGCAGGCGCCCGATCGGTCCGGACGGCAGGCGCGCCTGTCTCCGCGTGGAACCGACTTCCGGATCGGGTATGGTCGCGATGATACTGCACTCCTGCTGCGGGCGCCGCCGGGCGCTTGCAAGCTTACGATATCAGCATAAGCGCCTTGCTCAAGCCGGACCCGCAATCTAATTCCGTTCCTGAAATAGCTACCTTTGGAGATTCCCCGATGCTGAAGCTCTCGATGAAACCGACCGGCTGGTTCCAGATCGGCTGGAGCGGGGAAATACCGCCGGGCGGGGTCAAGCCGATGAAGTATTTCGGGGAAGACATGGTCGCCTTTCGCTCCGACGAGGGAAAGCTCACGGTGATGGACGCTCATTGCAGGCACCTCGGCGCGCACCTCGGCTATGGCGGCAAGGTCAAGAAAGACTGTATCGTCTGCCCCTACCACGGCTGGCAATGGAACGGGGAAGGCGCGAACACGCTGGTGCCCTATCAGGACAAGCCGACCGGGGCGAAGCTCCGGACGCGCCATATCGTCGAACGCCACGGCATCATCTTCATGTGGCATGATCCGGCCGGCGGCGCGCCCCGCGGCGAAGGCTGGGAACTGCCCGACATTTTCGCCGATTTTCCCGAAATACCGGCGAACGAGAAAGACTTCTATCCCTGCTATCCGAACGCCGTCGTCAATATGCCGGGCGAACCGATGCACCCGCAGATGGTGGTCGAAAACGCCCCCGACACCACGCACTTCCATTTCACGCATGGCACGCCGGAATGTCCGGATCTGGAGTGGTTTGACACCTCCAGCGGCGCCTGGCGGTCCGAAATGGCGTTCAAGTCGCCAAAGACCAAGGAAAAGGCGCTCAGCCTCTACCTGATCAATCCATGCATCAGTTTGTCGTTCAGCGCCTTCAACGGCGGCAATGTCAAATATCGGCTGATCCTGACGGCAACGCCGGTTGACGACAAGACGAGCGATTTCAGGGTGAACTACTTCTTTCCGCGCGATCCGGCTTCACCCGACGTCATGCCGGAAAGCGTGCGCGCCTTTGCCCGGCACACCGTCGAACTGTTCGAGCAGGACGCCCGCATGTGGCGCCACCAGATTTTCGTTCAGAAACCGGTGTTCTCCAAACAGGACATCGCCGGCTACACCGCCATGCGCAAGTGGAGCGAGCGCTTCTACGAGGCGCCCGCAGGCCCCGCGCCGATGCGCGTGGTCGAAACGTTCTGAACGGCCACACGCGCCAATCGATTACGCGTGAACAATAACGGCGCGGCACCGCAAGATGCCGCGCCGTCGTTCAAAATGCGCTGGCGTGCTTGCCGCCGTCCACGACAATCCAGTTACCCGAAATATATCCGGCAAGGTGCGAGCACAGATAGGCGATCGTCGAGGCGATTTCCTCGGGGCGGCCAACCCGGCGCGCCGGGATCGCGTCAAACAGGAAATCGGGCACCTGATTGTGCGAGACGCCCATCTTGTTTTCCAGATAGCTGTACATGTTGTCTGTGCCGATCCATCCGGGCGCTACCGTGTTGCAGGTGATGCCATAGCGCGCCACTTCATCCGACAGCGTCTTGATGAAACCGACTGCCGCCGGGCGCGTGGTGTTGGCCAGCACGTGATGGATGTTCCCGACCGGCTCCTTGGCGGTGCCCGAACCGACCGCGACGAACCGACCCCAGCCCTTGGTCTTCATCGCCGGGATCACTTCGCGGGCGAGATAGACCACCGTCATCGCATAGACGATGAAGAAGCGCTCGAAATCCTCGTCGGCCACGTCGTCGAAGTCGCCGGCGATGTTTTCCATGACCGAACTGATCGCGATATCGGGATCGCCGAACTTCTCGCGCACCGCCGCGACAGCTCCGCGCACCCCGTCGCGGGTGGTCAGGTCCGCCGAAAAACCCATGGCCGTGCCCCCTCGGCGGCGGATGAGATCGACGGTTTCTTCAATCGGCCCGGGCGTGCGCGCGATGATCGCAACTTTGGCGCCCTCGGCCGCCAGCATCAGCGCCGCTTCCTTGACCATCCCCTTGCTGCCGCCGCTCACGAACGCGACCTTGTCGCGAATCCCGAAATCCATTGCAGTCCTCCCTCGATTGTTGCGAGCGAGTTATCCGCAAAATGCCAAAATTGACAACGCCTCATATAATCACAACACGTTAGTGTTGAAATGCGGACGCCGCCGATTCCGGCCTAGAGCGTTTCGGCCGTGCCCCAGATTGTCACTGCCTGATGCGACAGCGTGCCGCCATTGCCATGGGCCAGCGCCAGTTTCGCATCCGCGACCTGCCGCGCACCTGCCGTGCCGCGCAGTTGCGTCACCGCCTCCACCATCGTGAACAGCCCATACATGCCCGGGTGAACGCAGGAGAGTCCGCCGCCATTGGTGTTGACCGCCAGCCGCCCGCCCGGCGCAATCGCGCCATCCTCCACGAAGCGCCCGCCCTCGCCTTTCGGGCAGAAGCCGAGATCCTCCAGGAACAAGATCGTGTTGATCGTGAACGCGTCATAGACTTCGAGCACGTCAATATCGGACGGCTTTACCCCGGCCTGCGCATAAGCCCGCGCGCCGGCCTCGCTCGCTGCCGTAACGGTCAGATCCGGCATCGCGCTGATCGCGCGGTGCCAGGTCGCCGAGCCGGTGCCGAGCAGATAGGCGGGCTGGTTCGGCAGGTCGCGCGCGCGGTCGGCCCGCGTCATCACGACCGCCGCCGCGCCGTCCGTAACCAGACAGCAATCGCGCACCGACAGCGGATCGACCACCATCCGGGCATTCAATACATCGTCAATGGTCAGGTCATCGCGCGAAAAGGCATCGGGATTGAGCTGTGCCCACTTGCGCGCGGCCACCGCCACTTCGGCAAGGTGACGCCGGGTCGTGCCATATTCATGCATATGCCGCGCGGCGGACAAGGCATAGGAGCCGACCGGGTTGCGCACCTTGTAAGCCGATTCATAAACGAACGGCGGTGCCCCGCTGCCGGTCAGCTTGCCCGAGGCCGAACGCTGGTTGCTGCCATAGCAGATCAGGACCGCGTCAACGAGCCCGGCCTCCAGCGCCAGCGCCGCCCACATCGCGTGCAGTTCAAAGGCCGAGCCACCGGTGCGGCTGGTCTCGACCAGCTTGGGGCGAATGCCGAGATATTCGGGCACCGTCATCGCCGAGAACGGCTCTTGCGGCAGCGTCGCGAACACCCCGTCGATGTCCGCCGGGGTCAGGCCCGCATCGGCAATCGCCATGAGTGCAGCCTTGCCCAGCAATTCGGTCGCCGTGTAACCCGGCCTGGAATCGATCCCGAATATGCCGGTTCCGACAATCGCGGTCTTGCCGCGCGGAAACTCGCTCACTGGACGTCTCCCTCGGCAGGCGCAAACAGCACGACCGGCGCCCCGTCGATCTCGCCCATCCGCGCCTTCACTTTCATGCCGATCTTCACCGCCTCCGGCGCAATATCGACCACCCGGCTCATCATCCGCACGCCTTCGGCCAGATCGATCAGCGCCACGTTGTAGTCCTCCACCGGCGGACGGTTGCGCACAACCGAGGTCGAATAGACCACCCCGTCGCCGCTCGCCTCGGTCCATTCCAGATCATCGTCCAGCGCGCCCGGGCGCATCACGCGCGGGTAGAACACATAGTCCCCGCTCGCCGCCGAGCGCTGGATCATGAACCGGCCCTCGGCCAGATGCGCGAGGTATTCCTGCTCGGGGTGGACAACTTTCATCACCGGCTCCTCAATGATGCACGGCAGGCGCGGCATCAGGATCGACCGCCACGGCCAGCGCATCGACGGCGACGACGCCCTGCCCGGCCTCGTAGACGAACACCGGGTTGAAATCGATCTGCTCGATCTTCGTCTCTGTCCGCGCGAGGTCGGCCACCCGCGAAACGAGGCCCGCCAGGGCATCGATATCGGCCGGCTTCTGCCCCCGCACCCCGCCCAGGATCGGCGCGGTCTTGAGGCTCAGGATCAGCCGCTTCGCCTCGTCCACCGAGATCGGCGGCGGCGCGAACACCACGTCCTTGAGCACTTCCAGATAGATCCCGCCCGCGCCGAGCATCACCAGCGGGCCGAAGTCGGCGTCGCGGATCACGCCGATCACCAGTTCGTGGCCCTTGGGCATCATCTTCTGGATCAGCACGCCCTCGATCCGCGCGGCGGGGTCATAAGCTTTCGCATTGGCGATGATCTCGTCAAACGCCGCTTCCACTTCGCCCGCGCCCACGCCCAGCCTCACGCCGCCGGCCTCGGTCTTGTGCGCAATATCGGGCGACTGGATCTTGAGCACGACCGGGAAGCCCATCGCCGCCGCATCGCGCGCGGCACTGTCGCGGTCCGCCGCCCGCGCGGTCGGCGGCACCGGAATCCGGTAGGCATCGATCAGCGCGCGCGGGTCCGCCTCGTCCAGCACGCCCGGCTTCAGGTGCGGCAACTTCGCCGCGCCCGCCGGGGTTTCCGGTTCACGCGCCTGCCAGCGTTCAAGGAACGCGGCATAACGATCGATCCCGCTCAGCGCGGCAGCGCAAGCCGTATAGCTATGGAACCCCTGACCGCCCAGATCGGCCAGCGCCGCCATGTTCTCGTCAATCGGCAGGATGTGCGAGGTAAACAGGATCGGCTTGGTCGCGCCAGCGAACACCGGCCCGAGCAGATCGGCGAGTTTCTCGATCCGGCCCGGCGAATGCAGCCCGATATTGACGATGAACGCATCGACCTCGTCGCTGCCCTGCAGTCGCTCCAGCACGCGAACGAGCGGCGTGCCGCCCGCCTCGACCGCGTTTGCGGTGACATCCACCGGATTCGCGGTCGAGCCGAAATCTGGAACCCACTCCGACAAATCCTGCTGCAGCGCCGTGCTCAGGACCGGCACGTCGATCCCGGCCGAGCCGCACAGATCCGCTGCCCATGCGCCCGCACCACCGGACGTCGAGATCACGCAGGCCTTGCGCACCCGGCGATGCGGGAAGCGCGCCAGCGCGGCGGCGGTGGAGAGCATCTGTTCCTGATCGAACACGCGGATGATGCCATAGCGCTCGAACATCGCGTCATAGGCGGTGTCGGCGCCGGTCAGGTGCGCGGTGTGCGAAACCGCCGCGCGCTGGCCCGCTTCCGAACGGCCGACCTTCATGACCACGATCGGCACGCCCTTGTTTGCCGCCTTGCTTGCCACTTCGGCAAAGCGCGCCGGAGTCTTGAGCCCTTCGATGAACATCACGATCACGCCGGTCTCGCCTTCCTCGACGAGATGCTCGACGAAATCGAGGCATTCGAGATCGCCCTCATTGCCGGTCGTCACCACCGCGTGGAAATCGAGATTTTCCTTCAGTCCCCGGCCAAACAGCGCGAAGCCAAGCCCGCCGCTCTGCGAGACGATCGAGACCTTGCGCCCCGGCCGGGGTGCCGGGCGCTGCTTCGAGAGGTAAGCCTCGGCCACCGCAGCGAATGTTCCGGCCGGCCCGTCGAGGCCGATATAGCCTTCGCAGTTCGGCCCCATGTAACGAAGCCCGCTATCGCCGATCGCGGCTTCCAGTTCGGCCATATCGACGCCCGAGGAAAGGATCACCGCCGCCTTCGCGCCGGAAGCAACCGCGTCGCGGATCACACCCGGCACCGTGTCGCCGGGCGTCGCGATCAGTACCAGTTCGGCCCCGCCCGGAATCGCGGCAAGGTTCGGATAGGCACGCTGGCCCTGCACCGTCTCGGCCTTGGGATGAACCGGATGAACCGGCCCCTGAAACGCGCTGTCGACCGCCAGCTTGAACAGCTTGCCGCGAAACTTCTTCGGATCGTCCGCTGCCCCGACGACAGCAATACTGGCGGGGGTGAAAAAGCTCGAAAGCACTGGGTTCTCCATAAGTCCGGGCGATTGGGATCGCCTGTTGCATCGGCCGATGCGCGTCGCGCACCCTGACGTGTCAAATATCTCGCCGGCGTGTGCCGCTAGGCCAGTTCCGGGTGGCGGGCCAACCACTCCAGCAAGACATCGGCAAAAATCTCGTTGTCGTCGCCCACCAGCATGTGCCGCGCGCCGAGAATTGTCTCGACTTCCATTTGCGGCACGATCGCCTGCAAGGCCGCAGCCCCTTCATCGGAAACGACATCACTCAATTCGCAGCGCGCCAGCAATACCGGAATGGTGAGGCCCGGAATCGTCCGGTCGAGCCATGCCGTCCCTTCGCCCAGCCCCAGCTTGTGGCGCGGATCGGTGTAGGACTGGTCCCAGTGCCAGCGCCAGCGCCCGTCCGGTGTCTGACGCATGTTGCGCCGGAGCTTTTCGGCCGCGCCCGGCTCCGGCTCCCGCCCCCGGTTGCGCGCGAGTTCGGCCGCCGCCTCATCCAGCGTGTCGTAACCTTCCCGGCCCGCCTTGAACGTCCGCGCAACGTTGCTGATCCCTTGCGGGTTCGAACGCGGAACGGAATCGACCAGCACCAGTCCGCAGATCACGTCAGGCCCGTCCAGCGAAGCCGCCGCGAGCCCGAGCTTGCCGCCCAGCGACGCACCAACGAGGATGATCGGCCGTCCGATCTGCGCGACAATAGCTGCAATATCGGCCGCCTGGCGCGGATAGGAATAGTCCCCGTCCGGCGCCCGGTCGCTTTCGCCATGGCCGCGAAAATCGAGCGTGATTGCGCGCCGGCCGGTCGCAGCGATCCGCCGCGCCGCGCGGTCCCACGAATGCCGGGTCTGCCCCATGCCGCCGAGCATCACCACCGGCGTTCCCGTGTCGGACCCATGGAGGGTCGCCGCCAGCCGCCGCCCCCCGTCCCCGGCAAACCAGTGCTGCTCGCGCTCCACCACGTTACTCACGGTCACCGATCAATCGCCGGTAAAGGTGGGCTTGCGCTTGTCGAGAATGGCGTTGATCGCCTCGGCGTGATCGTCGCTGATGTTCGACAGGCCTTCATAGGCCATGCCGACGTCCATCATGCCCTGCGCCAGTTGCCGCAGCGGCATGTTGATCGCGGTCTTCGTGCCGTAGATCGCGTTGCTGGCCCCGTTGGCGAGCTTGGCTTCCCACCGTGCGGCGATCTCTTCCATCGCCTCGAAGGTCGGTGCGGATTCGGCGATCAGGCCCAGTTCGGATGCTTCCTTGCCGGTGATCGGCTCGCCCAGCAGCAGAAACTTGCGCGCCTTGGCATAGCCCATCTGTTGCGGCCAGATCAGCGATCCGCCGTCGCCGGCCACCAGCCCGATATTGACGTGCGGATCGGCGATCTTGGTATCGTCGACCGCGACCACCAGATCGCACAGCAACGGCAGTGTCGCACCCAGCCCCATCGCATGGCCATGCAGCTTGGCGATCGTCGGCTTCGGGCAATCGAGCACCGTGTGGACCAGCCGGCGCGAACCCCACAGGTTGTTGAAGAAGATCCGCGGATCATCCACCTTGCGCTTCATCTGCGCAAAATCGCCGCCGCCGCAGAACGACGGGCCTTCGCCCGACAGTACCACCACCCGCACGCGCTGATCGAAGCTTGCGGCCTGAAATGCGTCCGAGATCTGCTCGTTGACCGGGTCGGTGATGATGTTGCGCTTTTCGGGCAGGTTAAGCTTGATGCGCAGCACCGCGCCGTCCAGCTCCACCTTGATCCGGTCGAAACGCGAATAGTCGAAACTCATTATGGTTCTCCGCTAGGTCTTCAGGCCGCCTGGGCCAGCGCGCCGAAACGCCGCAAGTGAAAGGCGCCGTCACCGAACAATTGATTGATGAAGTTGAGCCGGATGTAATGATGGCCGATGTCGAGCTCTTCGGAAACGCCCATTCCGCCGTGGAGCTGGACTGCCTGATACCCGACATATTTGGCCGAACGCCCAACCTGCGCCTTGGCCGCAGAGACCATCCGCATCCGCTCCGCCGGATCGCCGTCCAACGAAAGCGCGGCGACCAGCGCCATCGACTTGGCGGTCTGCGTTTGGATGTACATGTCCGCCATACGGTGCTGCAGCACCTGGAACTTGGCAAGCGGCGCGCCATACTGCTCGCGGGTGCGGGTATATTCCGCCGTCGCCTCGATCAGATATTCCATGGAACCGATCGCTTCGCCGCAGGTCGCCGCGATGCCGTGATCGAGCGCCGTTTCGACCAGCACCGCGCCGCCATCGACGCTGCCGAGCACGCTTTCCGCGCCGACCGCAACCCCGTCGAGCACCACTTCGGCCGCGCCCTGGGCATCTATCATGCGGAAATTGCGGCGCGAAATGCCTGCGGCATCGGCCGCGACGAGGAACAGGGTAACGCCCGCAAGCTCTCCCGAAGCGCCCGCCGTCCGCGCCGCAACAATCAGCTTGTCCGCCCGGTCGCCGTTCAGCACGGCGGGCATGCGGCCTGAAATCTTCCAGCCGTTGCCATCCGGCACGGCGGCGAACGCGGTGTCCTCGGCGCTGCGCAACATATGAGCACTGCCCGCCGCCAGCGCGAGCTGGCGTTCGCCGGCGATGACCATGCCGATCTCTTCCTCGCGATCAGCGCCCGACAGGCCCTCGATCAGCAGGCGCCCCCCAATCACGGCCGTGTACAGGAACGGCTGCGTCACGAGGTGCCGCCCGAACCGCTCCATCACCACGTATGGATCGGCCGGCGAAGTGGAAAAGCCGCCGACTTCTTCCGGAAAGGCAGCGCCCATCAGGCCCAGTTCCGCCATCTCGCGCCACAAAGCAGCCTCTGCGGCCGGATCGGTCAGCAGCTTCGCCCGTTTGGCAAGATCATGCTTGTCGGTCAGGAAGCGGTCGACCATGTCGAACAGCATTCGCTGGTTGTCGTCGTAGTTGAAGTCCATTGCCCCGTTCCCGTCAGACGTTCAGCAGGCGGCGCGCAATGATATTGCGCTGAATTTCGGAACTGCCGCCATAGATGGTCAGCTTGCGCTTGTCGAAGAACTGCTGCGCCATATGCTCCAGTTCGTCGGGCACAACCGGCACCCCGTCATGCGGCATGCTCAGCGGATGGACCATGCCTTCGATTTCGGCCAGTTCCATCAGCAGTTCTGACAGGGCCTGCATGATCTCGCCGCCCCGGACCTTGATCACCGAGACTTCCGGCCCCGGCGCCTTGCCCGAAAGCTCGTCCGCCAGGACGCGATACGTCGTGTAGCGCAGCGCCAGCAAGTCGGTTTCCACTTCGGCCACACGCTGTGCCAGAACCGAATTCTCGCTGCGCTTGCGCCCATCGGCCCCGACCCGGCCCAGCCGCTCGCGCACCTGCCGCGCCAGTGACATGTTCACGCCGATCCACGCCCCCATCAGGCGCTCGTTGCCAAGGAGGAACTTGGTGATGTCCCACGCCCCGCCCTCGCGGCCAACCAGGTTGGTCACGGGAACACGCACGTCGGTGATCTGAACTTCGTTGACCGAAAGCATGCCCCCCAGCGAGTAGATCGGGCTCACCGTGACGCCCGGCTGCTCCATGTCGATCAGCAGGAACGAAATCCCGGCCTGTTTGGGGCCGTCGGTCGAAGTGCGGACCAGGCAAAAGATCTTGTTCGAGACGTGCGCATAGCTGGTCCACAGCTTGGTGCCGGTAACAATGTAGTCGTCACCGTCGCGCACGGCCCGCATTTGAAGGTTGGCAAGGTCCGATCCTGCTTGCGGTTCGGAAAAACCCTGGCACCACCAGTCCTCGCTCGACAGGATGCGCGGCAGCAGCTCCGCCTTTTGCTCGGGCGTGCCGAACTCGATCAGCACCGGGCCGAGCAGGTCCTGTGAAACGTGGTTCAGGCGCGGCGCGCCGGCCATGCCCGATTCCTCCTCCCAGATGAGCCGCTCCATCGGCCCCCAGCCCGGCCCGCCATGTTCCTTGGGCCAGAGCGGCACATGCCAGCCCTTCTCGCGCAGGATCGCGTGCCACTGCTTGTGCTCGTCCTTGGTCAACTTTTCGCCGATCAGCGTTTTACGCGCGAATTCCGGCGGCAGGTTCTTTGCAAAGAAATCGCGCATTTCCTCGCGCAGCGCCTGCACTTTATCGTCAATGGACAAGTCCACTCGCAATCACTCCTCATGCCGGGCCGCGTCACCCGGGATGTTTTTACCTTGGCAAGCCACGCGGGGCTATACTAACGGCCTCGAAAAACCGGCGCCCGGCGCTCCTTGAACGCCGCCCGCCCTTCGACATAGTCCTCGGAGAACGTGAGCCGGGGCTGCATTTCCAGTTCCGCCGCGAACACGCTTTCAAGCGAATGCGCATTTTCGCTCAGCATCTGCTTGATCGCCGCAATGGCCAGCGGCGCGAGGCGGACGAACTGCCCGGCATATTCCAGGGCGGCGACAAGCGCGGCGCCATCGGCGACCACCTTGTTCACCAACCCAAGCTCGCACGCTTCCCGAGCGCGCACGTCGCGCGCGGTCAGCAGCAAGTCGCGCGCCTCGGCCATCCCGATCCGTTGGGCCAGCGACCAGCCCAGCCCGGCATCGGGGATCAGCCCGATCTTGGGGAACACCGCGCAGAACCGTGCGGATTCTCCGGCGATCACATAATCGCACGCTGCGACAAACGAGAGGCCGGCGCCATAGGAGAATCCTTCGGCAGCGGCGATCACCGGCTTGCCCGCGTTGACGATTGTGCGGACGATCTCGTGCAACACGGAAACGTTCCGCCGCGTCCGCTCCGCATCGGGCTCGGTACTCTCGCCCGGCGAGAGCCGGCCACCGGAACAGAAGTTGCCGCCCTCTCCGGTCAACACGATCACGCGCACAGCGGGATCGGCCACCGCATGCTGCAGCAGTTCGAGCAACTGCTCGCGCATCGGAACGGTAATCGAATTTCGCATTTGCGGAGCGCATAACGAAAGGACCGCAGACCCTGCCTCATCGCGCCTCAGAACACAGTCTTCCATCAGCGTATCCATGTCGCGCAGGCCCCGCCGGCTGTCAGAAAAGCGCCCGCGCCATCCTTGCCCTGGGCCGCGTGCCGCACCTAACCGCGACATGCCGCCGCGTATATCGGGTGCGCGGCCTCGCCGGGCTGTTAGCACGTATGTGCTGCATCAGCGCACGTCTGTGCTGAACCTCCGGGAAATGCCAGAACATCGCGATTTTCCAGTACCTTAAGGGTGCCGGTCCAGTTGGCTCAGGCTGTCTGCGCCGCGCGCGCCGGCCAAGTAATCAGAAGTGTGCGCAATATGCCGACCAGCGCCAGCGGCTGATCCACCATGATGTGATGGCCGGCCTGCGGGATCGGAATGAACGGCGCGTCGTCGGGGTAGAGCCCGCGCATGTAAGTGCGCACCGCATCGCCAATGAGGTCCGAATCTTCTCCCAGAATCAATGCCAGCGGACACTGCGCCGCCCGCGGCAGGCCCGAGAAATCATCACGATGGAGATGCCGGTAAATCTCGGGGTCGAACGACCACTGCCAGCCGCCGGGAGCGCCCTTCCCGTCTGCGTCAGGCTCGACCGGGACAAGGCTGGTACGGGCGATATGATCGACCGCGTAAAACTGGTCGCCGATCGTTGCCGGCATGAAGCGATAGCGCACCAGTGCCTCGGCCTGCGTCGCGTAGATCCGGTTGGGCCGTACGCCCGGCCCCGGCAGGTCGGCCGTCATTTCGCGCGGCACGATCGCGCTGTCGAGCGAGATGATCCCCTTGATCCGATCCGAAATCTGGCCTGCCAGCAAGGCCGGATAGCCGCCGGCAGAATGCGCGACGACCATCACTCCGCTGCCGTTGTCGAGCCCGGCGGCGTCGATTGCCGCCACCGCTTCGGCCGTATGCTGCGCCATTTCGTAGCCCCCGCTCCGCCTGTCGGACAGGCCCATCCCGCTCCACGACATCGCCGCGCAGCGATGCGTATCGGCGAAGAACGGAGCGATGAACGACCACCAGTCGGCATGGGCACCGTTACCATGAAGGAACAGCAGCCCCGGCTTGCCCACCTTCCCCCATGTCAGCAACTCGATCGCCGCCCCATCGCACATGAAAAACGACCGCTCGGGCGCTTGCGCGAGCGCCGCAACGAACCAGTCCGGCGCAGGCGGACGTTCGCCCTTGAACGCAGCCAGCGGGGCGTCCGTTAAAGTCATCGAAAATCCTCCAAACCGGGTTCGGGCGCAGCCATAGGCTGCCGGACGGGAGACTGTCGATAATATACAGGGCCGAATACATAACGTTGGACAGACAGCGGGCCGCCGTGCTTCAAATGGCAAAACACAATTATACGGAGCGGAGACGATGCCTCAGAACCTGTTCGACCTTACCGGCAAGTTTGCCTTCATCACCGGCGCCACCAAGGGAATTGGCCGGGCGATTGCCGAAGCTTTCGTCGATCACGGCGCAACAATCGCGCTGACCAGCCGCAAGGCCGATCAGGCCGAAGCGGTCGCCGCCGAGATCAACGCGCGCGTCGGGCGCGATGCCGCCATCGGGCTGGCTGCGGATCTGGCTGAACTGCCCGGGCTGATCGCTTCCTACGATGCGGCGGTTGCACGGTTTGGCCGGATCGACGTGCTGGTCTGCAATGCTGCCGCCGTGCCCGAGGGGTTTGGCGGGGCTGCGGATTTTCCGGTCGAGGAATACCGCCGCTTCATGGACTGCAATATCGTCAACAACGCCCAGTTGATGCTGCACGCCGCCGTGGCGATGAAGGCGCGCCGCGATGGCGTGATCCTGGCGACCAGTTCGGCCGGCGGCTTGCGTGCCTCTTATGGCGTTTCGCCTTACGGCGTATCGAAAGCCGGGCTGTGCTCGCTGGTGCGCAATCTTGGCGCGGAGTTCGCGCCATACAACGTCCGCGTCAACGCCATCGCCCCCGGCCTCACCATGTCCTACTCGCTCGGCGAGGCGATCAAGGCCCACCCCGACGTGATCGAGCAATACCGACTCGGCTCCCCGCTCCAGCGCATCGTCCAGCCCGAAGAAGTCGCGGCCGGCATGGTGATGCTGGCGACTGCGGCGGGCCGGTCGATCACCGGCCAGACTATCGCGATTGACGCCGGCGAGCCGGGTTCGGGTTCTCCGCCAGCCGTCTGACCCACGCCTGGCCAGCGACACGCGGTTGCGGCCCGGCAAAACTGGAGAAATTGCATGGATTTCCGAATTCGCGGAAGGGTCGCCTTTGTCGCCGGCGGCAGCAAGGGCATGGGCCGCGATGCGGCGCTCGCACTCGGCGCCGAAGGCTGCAAAGTGCTGGTCGTCGCCCGCGAGCAGGGCGCGATTGACGCCGTCGTGGCCGAGATCAAGGCCGCCGGCGGCGAAGCCGCGGGCATCTCGGCGGACTTGTGCACGCAAGATGGCGTCGCCAAGGCGCTCGATACCTGTAACTCGCTCTGGTCGATGCCTGACATTGTCGTCAGCCAGACCAACGACACCCAGTTCGGCAAAGCGCTTTCCATGGATCCGGCAATACTCGAGGACACGTTCCGGGTTCTGACGATGAGCGCGGTCTACCTGGCACAGGCCACCATCCCGGCGATGCAGGCCAGGAAGTGGGGCCGCTTCGTGCACATCGGCTCGATCGCCGCCAGGGAGCCGGAACGCCACTTCCCCCATGCTGCGGCCAATGTGGCGCGCCCCGCCACCAGCGGCTTTCTCAAGACCCTCGCCTCCGAAGTCGCGGCCGACGGCGTCACCGTCAACACCATCGCGCCCGGCTGGACGCTGACCCCGTCGCTCGAAATGTTCTTCGGCAAGAGCGGCTGGACGATCGACCAGGGCAACGAATGGCTGCGCAAGACCATCGGCGTTCCGGCCGCGCGCGCGGGCACCTCCGAGGAACTCGGCAGCACAGTCGCCTTTCTTTGCTCCGAACAGGCGGGTTACATTACCGGCACCTGGATACCGGTAGATGGCGGCAATCACGCGTCGATCATGTAGCGGGCGCGCCCAGCCGCCCTTTGCAGAATCGCGCGCAGTTTCTATGACATTGCCACAGCCAGCCGCGCACTGTCGCGGCTCCACACATTGAGAGGGAGCAGCCACGATGGCCGCCATTTCCGAAGGCACCGACCTCACCATTGAAGACGGCGTAGCAGTCATCACGCTCGATTACCCGCCGGTCAACGCGATGTCTCCGGCGCTGATGGACGGGCTTTATGATGCCCTTACCGCCGCGCTGGCCGATGATGGCGCCAAGGCGATCGTGCTGATCTGCGCCGGCCGGACGTTCATTGCCGGGGCCGATCTCAAATCGATGGGCAAGGTCAAGCCCAAGGTCGATTTCTTCGGCCTGCAGGAAGCGGTCGAGAATTCCGCCAAGCCGACCGTCGCCGCGCTTCACGGCACCGCACTGGGTGGCGGGCTCGAAACCGCGCTGACCTTCCATTACCGGATCGCCACGCCATCCGCGCGGATGGGCCTGCCGGAAGTAACCCTTGGCCTGCTGCCGGGCGGCGGCGGCACCCAGCGCCTGCCGCGCATCACCGGCGCCGAAGCCGCGCTCGAACTGATGCTGACCGGCAAGCAGATGACCGCGAAGAACGCGCTCGCCATCGGCCTGATTGATCGCATCGCGTCCGGCGAAGACAGCCTGCGCGCCGATGCCATCGCCTTCGCGAAAGAGCTTGCCGCCTCAGGCAAGGCTCCGCAGCGCATTCGCGACATCGAGGACAAGGTCGCCGCAGACCGCGCCGACCCCGGCCTGATGGACCGCCTGCGCGCAAAATGGGCCAGGAAGATCGCCGGCCTCGATGCCCCGCAGGCAATCTTCCGCTGCGTCGAAGCGGCGTTGAAGGGACCGTGGGAAGCCGGACTTGCTGTCGAACGCAAGGAATTCCAGGGCGTGCTCAACGGGCCGCAGTCGGCGGCGCTGCGCCACATCTTCATGGCCGAACGCGCCGCGCAAAAAATTCCCGGCCTCGCGCCCGATCTGCAGCAGCTCCCGGTGCGCAAGGTCGGCGTGGTCGGCGCGGGCACGATGGGCGGTGGCATCGCCATGGTCTTTCTGGGTGCGGGCCTGCCGGTCACGCTGGTCGAAACCACGCAGGAAGCGCTGGATCGCGGCATTGCCGGCATCACCAAGACCCTGAACCAGCAAGTCGAGCGCGGCCGGCTCAAGCCCGAGCAAGTTGCGGCCCAGCTCTCCGCCCTTGCCCCCACGCTCGATCCCGGGGCGCTGGCCGATGCCGATCTGGTGGTCGAAGCAATCTTCGAAAACATGTCGGTAAAGAAGGACCTGTTCGCCAGGCTCGGCGCGATCGTCCGGCCAGACGCAATCCTCGCCACCAACACCAGCTTCCTCAATGTCGACGAGATCGCCGGCGCCGCGCCCCATCCCGAGCGCGTCATCGGCATGCATTTCTTCTCGCCGGCCCATATCATGCGCCTGCTCGAAGTGGTGCGCGGCGCCAAGACTGCCGATGCCGTGCTCGCAACCGTGCTGACGCTCGCCCGCAAGCTCGGCAAGGCCCCTGCCGTCTCGGGCGTGTGCCACGGCTTCATTGCCAACCGCATTCTCGGCGCACGGCAGGCTCCCGCCAATCACCTGGTCAGCCAGGGCGTAGCTCCGGCCGCGATTGATGCCGCCAGCGTCGATTTCGGCTTCCCGATGGGTCCATTCCAGATGCTCGATCTCGCCGGGCTCGACGTCGCCGCCGAAGCCGACACCTCCGGGGTCATACCGCGCCTCGTCACCGCCGGCCGCCGCGGTCAGAAGGGCGGCGGCGGTTTCTATGACTATGACGAAAAGCGTACTCCCACGCCGTCGCCTGCCGCCCTTGCGATCATCGCCGAAGTCACCGGCCAAAGGCCGGGCAGCAAGCAGCTTGCGAACGACCAAATCATGACCGCACTGCTCTTCCCGATGGTCAACGAAGGTGCGAGGATCCTCGAGGAAGGCATCGCCCTCAAGGCTTCGGACATCGATCTCGTCACCGTGCTCGGCTTCGGCTTCCCCGCGCACAAGGGTGGCCTGATGTTCTGGGCCGATGCCGTCGGCCTCGGCGCGATCGTCGCCGGTCTCAAGGCCGCCGGTATCGCCGACATTTCGCCGCTGCTCGAAAAGCTCGCGGGCGAAGGCGGCAAATTCAACGCCGGGTAAGACCGAAAACTCAGGCGCTGTCGCGGGGCCGTCGCGACCAGCTCCGGCAGCCAGTGACGCAAGGAGCCCGGCAAATGGCGGATATTGAAGCTCGGCTGGACCGGATGGAATCGATCGAGGCCATCCGCCACCTCGCCTATGCCTATGCCCTTGCGGTGGACGCACGCGATCTCGATACCCTTGTCGCGCTCTACGTTGACGATGTCCGCACCGGCGCGGGCACCGGGCGCGCGGCGCTGAAAACCGTCTTCGACAGATCGCTGCGCCAGTTCACCACCAGTTCGCATCTCGTGTCCAACCACGTGATCGAATTCATTGACCAGGACAACGCGCTCGGCCTGGTCTCCTGCCGGATCGAACACGAAGTCGGCGACCAATGGGTAACGATGGTCAGCCTCTACCATGATCGCTACGAACGGCGCGGCGGCAAATGGTACCTGCGCGGCCGCGTCCCGGCCCGGCTCTATGCCACCGCAGAAGACGATCTACCGCTTGGCGAACAGAAATTGCGCTGGCCGGGAGGAACCATGATGGCGGGCAACTTCCACGATTCCCTGCCCTCGTGGCACGAGTTCTGGGCCGGTGAGTATCCCGCTCCGGGCGAGCGGCCGGACGCGCACGACCGGCTCGTCACCCGCATCCGCCGCACGCGCTCGTTGCCGCCCTCGCCGCCCTACTTCTTCTGAGGCGGGCCGAGAGCGACACCCAGCGACTGCATCCCGCGCGCTGCTGCGCCCGCACCCTTGATCGTCGGACGCCGTCCTGACATGGCAACTCGAAAGAAGGAGCTTTTCTCATGGACCTGCGTGACAAAACTGTTGTGGTAACCGGCGCCTCTTCGGGGATCGGTGCGGCCACGGCGGCGGAATTGTCCAAGGCCGGCGCCCGGCTTGTCCTCACCGCCCGGCGTGCCGATCGGCTGGAGGAGCTGGCGGCCACTCTGCCGGGCGAATGCGCGCTGCTGACGGCCGACATCGCCGAACCGTCAACCCCGCAGGCACTGCTCGATCTCGCGTTGGAACGGTTCGGCCGCGCCGATGCGCTCATCAACAACGCCGGTTTCATGGTGGTCGGCAGAGTGGGCAAGATCGACATCGACGCGGTCAGCCGGCTCATAGCAGTCAACTACGAGGCTGTCGTTCGCGCGACCTACCTGTTTGCGCCAGTGTTTCGCGATCAAGGCGGCGGCGCGATCATCAACGTGTCCAGCATCGGCGCCCACATGATGACCCCCAAGATGAGCGTCTACAGCGGTTTGAAGCGGGCGATCGAAATCTTCACCGACACGCTCCGGGTGGAGCTCGCCGGAACGGGCGTCAAAATGGGCTGCATCACCCCGGGCAGCGTCGCCACTGAGGTGTTCGATGGAATCTGGCCGGAATCCTGGAAGGAAGGCGCCATCGAAGCCTCCGATGTCGCAGACGCCGTGCGCTACATGCTGGAACAACCCGATCGCTCCAACGTCGCCAATCTGATGCTCTATTCGTCGCAGGAGAAGTTCTGAACGCTGTGCCTTCGCGCGGCATCCGCAACGGCCGCGGGCGCAGGCAACGCAGGACGCTCGCAAGAAAGGGGGGCCGCCCCCCCCGCGGGGCCCCCGATTTTAACCCATAAAACCCCCGGTTGGGCTTTACATGGTGTCCGAAAACAAGCCCCACGCCGGGTACCCCAACCACACGGCGGAAAAGCACGCCCACCCACAGCC
>VMTF01000172.1 GCA_013791705.1 Sphingomonadales bacterium
AGGTAATCGGGCAGCATGGCGCGCGGCTGGAAGCCCAGAGACATCTGGAAATTGATGACCGGATCGCGCACCTGTTTCTCGATCACCGCTTCAAGGTAATCCTGCGGGTTCGGGAATTCCTTCTTGCGGCGCGCATATCCGGGCATACGCCCGGCAAAGACAATGCCCTTCAACTCGAAATACTGGCACAATTCCTGACGCTTGCGATAAAAGCGCTGGCCAATGCGCAGCCGCCGGAAGTCCGGGTCCACGCAGACCTCCATGCCATAGAGGACGTCGCCTTCGCTATCGTGGCGCGATGCGAAGCCGCCGCCGGTTATTTCAGCCCAGGTGTGGGGCGCAAGCGCGATCTCGCCCGGCACGATCAACGTCGCGCAGTGGCCGACGATCTTGCCTTCGTACTCGGCGACGAACTGGCCTTCGGGGAAATTGTTTACCTGGCCGCGGATCTGAGCCTGCGAATAGCTGGCGGACTTGCCGTAAACTTTTGCCGATAGTGCGGCGATCGCTTTTGCGTCGGAACTGGTTGCAGGGCGGATGACGAGCTTGGCTGATGAATGAGACATTGGCTCCGCTTTAACGGACTTTTCGCCACAATCCAAAGCCGGAGTTGCCAATAAACCGGTCCGTCAGGCGTTGCCGAGCAGCGCGTTATCGGCACGGGCATCTGTGCCGCCGCCGATCGCAAGGCGCGAAATTCGTTTCCTGCAATCGGGCTGTGCTATAGCAGGATCGGATGGATTTGAGTTTCCCAACCTTCCTGCAACCTTCCGCCGGCATTGTCTCGTCATTGCTCCCGGCGCTGATCATCGTGTTGGTTTTCGGAGTTGGAATCTATGCGCTGCGGGCCGTTGCGGTGCGTTCGATCGCCGATGGCTCGACCCGCTACCGGGTGCGCAAGGCGATCACCTACACCGGCTATTTCATCGCCGGCCTGTTCCTCCTCAGCATGTTCAGTTCCCGCGTGGCTCAACTCTCGGTCGTCATCGGCGCGATCGGCGCCGGTGTCGCGTTTGCCTTGCAGGAGGTCATCGCCAGCATTGCCGGCTGGGTCGCCCTTTCGTTCGCCAATTTCTACAAGCCGGGAGACAGGGTCCAGGTCGGGGGGATCAAGGGCGATGTCATCGATATCGGCATCTTGCGCACGACCCTGATGGAGGTCGGCGGTTGGGTGAACGGCGATCAGTACAACGGGCGTATCGTGCGCGTGGCAAACAGCTTTGTCTTCAAGGAGCCGGTCTATAATTATTCGGGCGAGTTCTCGTTCCTGTGGGACGAATTCAAGCTGCCGGTTCGCTATGGTTCCGACTGGAAGCTGGCGCAGCAATTGATCGAGACCGCGGTGAAAGGCCAGGTGGAACAATACACCAGCCTCTCGCATGACGAGTGGAACATGATCGTCCGGAAATTTCTGCTGGAGCAGGCCAACCTAGAGCCGTCGGTCACGCTCGTCGCGACCGACAACTGGATCGAGTTCACGGTCCGCTACATCGTCGATTATCGCGCGCGGCGCTCCACGCGGGACGCGATCATGCGCGCTATTCTCGATGCGTTTGATGCAACCGATGGCAAGGTCCAGATGGGCAGTGCGACCATGGAACTGGTCGGTCCGGCGCCTCAATCCCCACCGGGAGAGCATTGAAATGACGGCGGGCCGGGCGTTTGTGGCGCTGATCACCGGACTGCTGCTGGCGTGCCCGTCGCTTGTGGCAGCGCAACCGGCGGCACCCGCTGCCACAACGGCTGCCGAACCGCGCGGGCAACCCGATGCGCCGCGCTCTGCGCTGGTCGTCAGGGCGCAACAGATCGAAGCGCTGATCGCGGGCAAGCTTTCACCCGATGTCGATGCCCGGGCACTTTTTTCCGCCAGCCTGCGGACATCGGACATCGCGGTTACCCGCGCGGTTGTGGCCCTGACCAGCGATGCGGCCCTGTTCGGCCGGGCCAGCCGCGATCCGGCTGTCCTGGAGCCGCTTGCGGACGAACAGGCCCGGCTTGCCGTGGCGGAGGCGCAGTTCCTGCGATTGCCCCGTTCGCGGCGCGATGCGCTGCTGGCCCGCCATGATGCGGCAGTGGCACAGCGCCGGAAGGAAGCGGACGAGGCCAGTTCGCGCGACGCGGAAACGGCCCGGCTGCAAGCGCAGGTCGGCGCGCTCGAAGCGTTCCTGGCCGGCAAGGCGGCGCCTGCCGGAACGCTTTCGCTCGATCTGCTGCGCGATCTTCCCGGTCTGGCGACCCCGCCACAGTCGGCCGCCGAGCCATCCGCCAAGACGGCCGCGAAGGAACCGGAACCAGCCGACCTGAAGCGGCGTCTGGCCCAATTGCGCCAGCAAGTTCTCGCATTGCCGGATGACAGGCTGGCCGCGCTGCAATCCGCGAGCGGCATCAATCTGGCGCCGGGTGCCGCATTGGCTCTCGCGGAAGATCAGCAACGGAAAGCGGAAGCCGAAGCGGCCAGTGCCGTGAACGAGCGCGACCGCCTTGTTGCCGGTGAACGCTCGAAACTGCTCGCCACCAAGGCGGCGCAGGCGCGATTTGAAGCTACCTTGCAAGTGCTGGGCAAGCGCCGCACAGCGATTGCCGACAATGCCCTGGGCTGGCATTTGCAGGTCCGGCAAATTGACGGTGCTTCCGGCAATCACTCGGTGCAGGCCGATGCGCTTTACCTTCAGGTTGTCGCAGCGCTCCAGACCATTCGCAGCGATCTGCGCAACTCGCTGGCGAGCGATCTCCATGCCGACAGCGCGGATTTGATGCCGGCGCCGCTCGACGCGGCGTTCACCAGTGGCATTGCTTCCGCTCCCGAACTTGTCCGCATGCGCAGCCAGCTCGCGAGCCGTGCGACAGTTCTGTTCGCCCGCGAGGAAGCGCTGCGTGTGGAGCAGCAGGAAGCGCTGCGCGATGCCATGGTGATGGTCAATCAGGCCAGGCTTGACCTCATTCCCTATCTCAGCCCGGCCAAGCAGGCAGCGGTGCTGGGCTTCGGCCAGGAGGGCATCGCCCAGGTAAACCGTGAGCTGGCACAGATATCGCTGGACGCCAGATTCCAGGTTGTAAACTGGCGGCAGGGACTGGCGGCCGCAGTGGCGCCGTTTCGCCAGCCGACGCCTTCGTTCGTTTTCGCGCTCCTGGGCATCATGCTGTTTGTCTTGATCTTTCGGTGGTGGCGTCACAAAGGCGATGGCATCCTGACGAGCAGCGAGGCGGCCCTGCGGCGCAAGCGCCCGCGCTCGTTGCTGAACGAAGCACAGGCGAATGCCTTCGCGTACATTCAGCGGGTGCGCACCCCGCTCGACTGGTTCGTGTTCGTGCTGGTGCTGCGCTGGCTCCTGCCGTCGGAAATCCGGATTGTCGGACTGCAATTCATCTGGACGATTGTGGTCTTTTCGCTCGCCGCACTGCTGGGCGCGCGCCTTGCTGACGAACTGGCGCGCGGCCGAAATGTGGAAGACCCTCGCGCGGAACTGCGCTGGCGATCGCTGCGGCTGGTGATCGGCGTGCTGTTCGCCGTCGTGCTGGTACTGGTGCTGACCCGGGAAAGCGTCGGCAAGGGCGCGATCTACAACTGGGTGCTGAGTTTCTGCTGGTTGCTCGCCGTGCCCGTCGTGCTGCTGCTGGTGCATTGGTGGCGGGCGCGGATCGTGACCTTGAGCCAGGCCGGCTCCGAACATGGCGCGCTATTGGCCTGGGCTGCCAGGGATCAGGGCGGTATCGCGGGAGAAATCGGCAGAATAGCTGCCGGCGCCGTGCTGTTGATACAAGGCGCAGGTTCGATCCTGGCGCGGCGCGCGCGCGATTTTGCGCTGGTCAGGGAACTGGTCGAGCAACGCAGCAGAACGGTCGCCGCGCGCCAGGTCGCCGAAGACAAGGCCAGCGGCATCTATCATCGGCCATCGCCCGAAGCCCTGGCGCCGCTTGATCCGCACCGAGCCCCCGAACAGGTGAGGACGGACTTCGGTCCGCGTGGCGCGATCACCCTGGCTGACGTCAAACTCGGGAACATCGTCGTCATCGTCGGCGATCGCGGGCTGGGGAAAAGCGCGGTGCTGCGAGACATCGCCGTCGCCCGGGAAGCCGATGGCGGTGACTGCATTCTCATCAGGATCGATCATCGCGGTTTCGCCGGAGCCTTGGCCGATGCCTGCGCGGCCATCGGCATGATCGCCGATGCGCCGGATGTCGAGGCGCTCGTTGCGGTGCTGGCCGGCCGGCAGACTCCCGCGACGATCATCATCGACGATCTGCAGCGACTGATCATCCCGGCCATCGGCGGCCTGGCCGACCTTGACCGGTTGATCGCGCTGGCCCGGCGAACCGGCGACAGCACGGCCTGGGTGATGGCAATGGGCGCGCCGGCGTGGAGCTATGTCTCAAGGGCGCGGTTTGACCGGGTGCTGTTCGACAAGGTATTCCAGCTTCCGCACTGGCCATCGGACGACCTTCGCGCACTGATCATGCGGCGGACTGCCCAGGCTGGTTTCGAACCCGATTTCAATGATCTTGTCGATGTCGGCTCCTACCAGTTCGATGGAGATATGAATCCCGCGCAGCGCAAGCGCCTCGCCTACTTCGAGCGTCTGACCGACTACGCCGGCGGCAATCCGGCAATTGCGCTGGAATTCTGGCGGCGTTCACTGTTCATCGATTCCACGACCGGCAAGATCGTGGTGCGCACATTCGCGACACCCGCCGTCGCGGAACTTGGCGCGCTGCCCTCTGCGGCAATGTTCGTGCTTCGCGCCATCCTCCAGATGGACATGGCACAGCAGGTCGCGATCGAACGGAGCACCGACCTGCCGCCGGTAATCGTTGCCGATGCCGTTCGCAGCCTCATCCGGCTCGGCGTCATCGCGCCCCAGGAAACGTGCTTTCGGATCAACCTGTTCTGGTGGAGCGAGGTCGTGCGCACGCTGCAACGGCAAAACCTGATTGTGAGGGCGTGATCATGGTGAGGAACTCTCGCTGGCGGCAGTGTTTCCGGTTCGGCAGCCTGCTCGCCCTTGCGGCGCCGAATGCCGCACTCGCGCAAGCTGCGCTTGACGCCGACACGATCAACAAGCTCGGCAGCGTCGTGCGGTGGAGCGGGGTGGTCACGTCGCTGCTGGTGATGATTGGCGCCTGGGCGCTGCTGCGCCTGCTGGCCCGGTCCGTCGATGCTTTCAGCAGCCAGTTTTCGTCACGCCGGTTGACGCTCCAGAAGCTGAGCACGCTCGCCCAGTTCTTCGTTTACATCGCGACGACGGTGATCGTCATGCTGCTGTCGTTTCGGCTGGACGATACCGCACTTGCGCTGATCGGCGGCACCATTGCCGTGGCCGTGGGCTTCGCCATCAAGGATCTGGTCGCCTCGTTCATCGCCGGGCTCATCGTGATGCTCGATCGTCCGTTTCAGGTCGGCGACCGGGTGACCTTCGGCGGCGAGTATGGCGATGTGACGGCCATCGGGCTGCGCTCCGTCCGGCTGCAAACGCTGGACGACAACACCGTCACCATCCCGAACAGCAAGTTCCTCAGCGATGTCACATCGTCCGGCAACTACGGCGCGCTCGATATGCAGGTCGTGATGGATTTCTATATCGCGGCGGATCAGGACATCGACGAAGCGCGCACGATCGTCAACGAGGCGGCGCTATCGAGCCGCTATGTCTATCTGGCCAAGCCGGTCGTCATTCTGGTGACCCAGTGGATGTCTGACTACATGACCGGCACAAGGCTTCGGCTGAAGGCCTATGTTCTTGATACCAGGCATGAAAAATCATTCGAAACCGATGTCAACCTGCGCGTTCTGCGGGCGTTTCAGGCCAAGGGCATCCTTTCGCCGGGAAGCCGGGCGCGCGGGCGCCCGGCGCCGGCCCCGCCCGCCCGCAAGAGCCAGCGCGAACGCACGGCCGCACCGTCCGGCTAACGTGCGGCGGGCGAGCCTTGTCACGCCGCCGCACTCTTGCGCTCAACTCAGCAAGGAGACGTTGCCGCCCGCAGCGGTCGTGTCGATGCAGACATGCCGTTCGACAATGCAGTAATCGGCAAAATCCTCGGTCGTGACCAGCGGGACAAGCGCCCCGTCGCGCGCGGCCAGCGCCTGCCGAATGGCGCGCTGATCGGCCTCGTCGCTCCACGCCACGACAACGTCGAAACCCGAAATCCCGCTCAGCAGGGCGCGGTCCAGACCGCCGTCGAGGGCGTGATCCCCTGCTACGCCCGGCGCAATGCGCAGCGCCGTGCAACCCTGACGGCGGGCGACCTCGGCTTGCCGGTCAGCGGCCGCCGCTGACGGCCCAAGACACAGGACGCGCCCGCGCGGATAGAGCGAGGTTTCGTTCGATTCTCCGGTGGCCCCCGGCATCGTGACCGTGGCTAGCGGAACATCGTTCGGCCGGGGCAGGGCCTGCAAGGCCTGCGTTACGGCGGCCGCAGTCACCGGCTGGCCGGGCACAAGGGCCTCGTGAACGGCCTGCTCCGCATAGAAGCGCGGCAGATAGTGGGGGCCGCCCGCCTTCGGGCCGGTGCCTGACAGGCCTTCGCCGCCAAATGGCTGGGTGCCGACCACCGCGCCCACCTGATTGCGGTTCACATAGATGTTGCCGACATGAAGATCGCTGCAGATCGCATCCACCCGCTGGGTGATGCGGCTTTGCAGGCCGAACGTCAGCCCATAGCCGCGCGCATTGATCGCCGCGACCACGGCATCCAGGCTCTTGTCGTCGCCAAACGTGGCGACGTGCAGCACGGGGCCGAAGATCTCTTCCGCCAGATCGGCGATGCCGCCCACCTCGATGACGGCAGGCGCGGCGAAATACCCGTCGCCGGGAACTTCCAGTTGCTTGAGCAGCCGCCCTTCGCTTCGTGCCAGCTCAACGTGCCGGTTGATCCTTGTCAGCGCCGCCTGGTCGATCACCGGGCCGATGTCGCTGGCGAGGAACCACGGGTCGCCGATCGCCAGTTCGTCCATCGCGCCAAACAGCATTTCCAGAAACGGCGCGGCGATGTCTTCATGGAGATACAGCATCCGCAACGCCGAACAGCGCTGTCCGGCGGACTGGAAGGCCGAGGTGATGATGTCCCGCACCGACTGCTCGGGCAGCGCGGTCGAATCGACGATCATGCAGTTGAGCCCGCCCGTTTCGGCGATCAGCATTGCCTCGGGGCGCATGTGATCGGCCATGGTGCGGTTGATTGTCTGGGCGGTCCGGGTCGATCCGGTAAAGCAGATGCCGTCAATTTTCGCACTGCTCGCCAGCGCCGCGCCCACCGTCGCGCCTTCGCCCGGCAGCATCTGCAAGGCGGTGGTCGGGACGCCGGCCCGGTGCAGCAGCGACGTGGCCAGAGACGCGATCAGCGGTGTCTGGTCGGCCGGCTTGGCCAGCACCGCGTTGCCCGCGGCCAGGGCGGCGGCGATCTGGCCGGTGAAGATCGCCAGCGGGAAATTCCACGGCGAGATGCAGCCGATAACGCCGCGCGGGGCCTGATCCGGCCGATCGGTGCACTGCGCGGCATAGTAGCGCAGGAAATCAACGGCCTCGCGCAGTTCCGCGATAGTATCGAACGGGGTCTTGCCCGCCTCGCGTGAGAGCAGTGCAAAAATTTCGCCGTGATGATCCTCGTAGAGGTCGGCCGCCTTGCGCAGGATTTCGGCCCGCTCGGCGGGCGGGCAATCGGTCCACGGCCGGGCCAGGTCGATCGCCATCCGGGTGGTGGCGATATCGGCCTGCATCGCCACGCCGACGAGCTTCGACGGATCGGCCGGGCTGAAAATCTCGCGCGTTTCCCCGCTGCCGTCCCCTTCGGCAATCTGGGGGCCGGCGCGCCAGATCTTCTCCGCGAATGGCGCGCGCCGTGCCATGTAGTCGTTCAGGTCGGTCCGATTGGCCAGATCCCAGCCGCGCGAGTTCTGCCGTTCCGGCAGATAGAGATCGCCCGGCATCACGACCTTGCCGCGGTTGGCCGCCATGTCTTGCGCCAGGGAATCGAACGGGTCCGCCGCAATCGCTTCGGCGTCGATGTGATGATTGGCCAGCTTGTGAACGAACGACGAGTTCGCCCCGTTTTCCAGCAATCGCCGCACAAGATAAGCCAGCAACTCGCGATGGCGGCCGACCGGCGCATATATTCTTGAGCGCACCTTTTCGTCGCGCAGCAGGGTCGCGTGCAGGCTCTCGCCCATGCCGTGCAGGCGCTGGAATTCGAAATCGGTCTGGTTTCCGGCAAGCTCCAGGATCGCTGCCGCGCTGTGGGCATTGTGGGTGGCAAACTGCGGATAGATCCGGTCGGTCATGCCCAGCAACTGGTTGGCGCAACAGATATACGAGATGTCGGTCGCGGATTTGGGCGTGAACACCGGGAAATCCGGCACCCCGTCCATCTGCGCCCGCTTGATCTCGCTGTCCCAGTAGGCGCCCTTGACCAGCCGTACCATTATCCGCCTGTCCAGTTGTGTCGCAAGTGCATAGAGCCAGTCCAGCACGAAGCTGGCGAGTTTGCTGAACGACTGCACCACCACGCCAAAACCG
>VMTF01000290.1 GCA_013791705.1 Sphingomonadales bacterium
CCCATCGAGAATACCCTGAGTGGGTGGCCGGGCGGGGGAGCGGGCTGGTGCCGCAAGCTATGAGCGGAGGCTCATAGCGCACTCAAACTAAAGACTCGGGCTGGTGCCGCAAGCCTTTGGCGGATGCCAAAGGCGCACCCACCGAAAACTTGCCGCAAGGAAAGGCCGGAGGGCCTTTCCGCACCAATCAAACCGCCAGCGAACTCATGTCGATCACGAAGCGATAGCGCACGTCCGAACGCTCCATCCGCTCCCACGCGTCGCTGATCTCGTCCATCCGGATCATCTCGACATCCGGCAGCACGTCGTTCTCCGCGCAGAAATCGAGCATTTCCTGCGTCTCGGCGATCCCGCCGATGGCCGAGCCCGAAATGCGCCGCCGCCCCATCACCAACGGGCCGGTATGCGGCTCATCCACCGGGCCGATCTGCCCGACCAGCACCAGCGTCCCGTCAAGGCCGAGCAGCGGCATGTAGGGGTTGAGGTCGTGCTTCACCGGCACGGTGTCGATGATCAGGTCGAAGCTGTTGCGCGCCGCCTTCATCGCCGCCTTGTCGCTCGAAATGATCACCCGGCCGGCGCCCAGCTCGGCCGCGTCGGCTTCCTTGCCCGGCGTGCGGCTGAACACGGTCACTTCCGCGCCCATCGCTGCGGCGAACTTCACCGCCATGTGGCCGAGCCCACCAAGGCCGACCACGCCGACGCGCGTTCCGGGGCCAACCTTCCAGGTCCGCAGCGGCGAATAAGTGGTGATCCCCGCGCACAGCAGCGGCGCCGCCCTGGCGACGTCCAGCCCGGCCGGAATTCGCAGCGCAAAGGTTTCGCGCACCACCAGATGTTTCGAATAGCCGCCCTGGGTCGGCTCGCCGGTGGGCTTGTCGACCCCGCCGTAAGTGCCGGTCGCCCCGCCGGTGCAATATTGCTCCAGATCGTGCTCGCAATGGTCGCATGTCCCGCAACTGTCGACCAGGCACCCCACCGCGACATGGTCGCCCACCGCATGGCGGGTCACGTCCGGGCCGATCGCGGTCACCCGGCCGACGATCTCGTGCCCCGGCACGATCGGATAGCGCGTCCAGCCCCAGTCGTTGCGCGCGGCGTGGAGGTCGGAATGGCACACGCCGCAATAAAGGATTTCCAGCGCGAGGTCGTCGCCTCGCAATTCGCGCCGCTCGAACCCCCAGGGCGCAAGCGGGGTGGTGGCGGACTGGGCCGCATAACCGATGGTCTGCATGGGGATTCCTTTCGAATGACGGGCGTTCTGCCTGCAAACGGGATCGCGTTCAATGGTCGGGGTGGGGTGGGTAGCTGCCTTTCGGATCAGTTCAGTGTAGGCATTCACTATGGCGCTGGAACATATTTCTGACCAAGAGTTGCTTGAACGGCTGGTTCAAGTGGATGCCCGGTTGTTGAAAGAGGGGCAGCCGATCAAGCAACGGGCAATGAACGTGCCCATTGAGGTGATGCGCGAATATGGTTTCGAGCATGTACCGATTGTCGTTGCAGGCTTTGGCAAAGGCGGAGATTTTCAGCGCCTCAATGACATGTTCCATAAATTCTACCGTAAGCAGGACACGGCCATGGGCGGGCATATCGGCGTGTTCATGTACCGTGATATCTTCGCGATTGTTGGCGTCCCTCATGTTTACGGCCAGCGCTCCATCAATCTCATCGAATGCGTTGAACTCAGCGATTTGCAGAAAATCGCGATTCAGAGCGAACCCGAGATTCTTAACGCGATGCTCGATCAGGTCATTGATATCTGCGATGTCCAATATGGAGTGCCGGAAGTCAGGAAGCCGTTTCGGGACAATGTTAGCGCGTTTAGATTTATCACTCTTGCTCAGTTAAATCTGCATGCTGCATCCGCCGTCCTGACGGGCGGATACGACCATCGTGGAGCGGTTCAAAGTGCATTGCTTGCCAGCGAATTGGCTCTCAAGGCAGGTGCCGCATACTCAGGCCTCAGCGAGCAACGGCTATTGAGAGAACCTTTCGGTCATTGTCGGAAAAAGGTGCTGGAAGCCGCCAAGATCGGTTTGCCCGGACTGGACGAGCAGCGGATCGCAAGGACGCTGGACCGACAGCCTGATTATGTAAAAAATCGCTACACCTTTGATCAGCCTCCGCGCCGAAAGGCTGGTCATCTCGTTATGGGTGCGCAGTACATTACAGCGGAGGTCGTGCGGCAAATGAGCGATCGCAATGCGAGGGCTGATCTTTCTTCCTCTCTTTCTCGATCTTATCCAGCCTGATGTGAAGTCAACTAATGTCAGCTTCGAGGTCGCAACGCGCCATTCCCACACCCGCTCAGGCTGAGCGGGTGTGGGAATGGCTGCGCCGATGGGAGTGGCCGGAGCGACTGAAGGGCTGCCCACATCCGCCCGCCGCCTCACAACGCGGCGTTGTTATAGCAATGCCAGGTGAATATCGCCGCCGCGCCACGATGCGGTCGCCAGTCTTCGGCCAGCGCCCGGGCGGCCTTCTCGCTCGGGCGTTCGTTCAGGCCCAGCAGCTTGTGCAGCCCGGCCTGCACCGCCAGGTCGCCTGCCGGCCAGATGTCGGGCCGCCCTTCGGCGAACAGCAGATAGACTTCGGCCGACCAGCGCCCGATGCCCTTGGTCCGGGTCAGCAGCGCGATTGCCTCCTCGTCGTCGGGCGGCAGGGCGTCGAGCCGCAACTCGCCCGAAACCACCAGTTCGCACAGGCTGCGGGCATAGCTCTGTTTCTGGCGGGACAGGCCACAGGCGCGCAATTCGTCGAAGTCGCTCGCCAGCAGGCGTTCGGGCGGAATTTCCTCCCCCAGGTGCGCCTCCAGCTTGCGCCACATCGAACTGGCCGCCGCCACGCTCACCTGCTGGCCGACAATGGTGCGCAGCAAGGTCGCATAGCCGCGCGCGCGGATGCGCGGTTCGGGATAGCCGGTGCGCGCCAGCGCGGCGGCGATGCGCGGCTCGCGCGCGGCGATCGCGTCAAGCCCGTCGCGCAGTTCCTCGGCGGTCAATCCCATTGCGTCCCCCTAGACGATTACTTGTCAAACCGCATCGTTCACTTTAGCAGCCCCTCCCGAGTCCGTAACGGGCAAAGCACAATCGAGGGTTAGGGATAGCACATGACCAAGCTGGTGATCGTCAATCGTGAAGGCGCCGAAACCGAAGTCGACGTTGCAGACGGCATTACCGTCATGGAAGCGATCCGCGACAACGGTTTCGACGAATTGCTCGCCCTGTGCGGCGGCTGCTGCAGTTGCGCCACCTGCCACGTCCACGTCGATCCGGCCTTTGCCGGTATGCTCCCGCCGGTCGGCGCCGACGAGAATGACCTGCTCGACAGCTCGGACAACCGCGACGCCAATTCGCGCCTGTCGTGCCAGTTGACGATCACTCCGGAGATGAACGGCCTGAAGGTCCGGATCGCCGAAGAGGATTGATTTCTGGTTGGGCGCGGAAGTGCCTGACCGAGTTTTCGCATAGTGCGGCGAACCCCTCGGGCTTGACCTTGCGGCACCAGCCCGAGATTTGTTTGGGTGCGCTATGAGCCTCCGCTCATAGCTTGCGGCACCGGCCCGCTCCCCC
>VMTF01000252.1 GCA_013791705.1 Sphingomonadales bacterium
ATCCGAAGATGTTGCGCAACGTGGTATTGTCACCCAGTTGCACCTCGGTCTTGTTGGTGACCGAAAAATTCGAAATCTCAACATTGTTGCCGTTGGGAAGCTGGAACTGGCTGACCCCGGCGACTTCCCATGGCCCCAGAGCCCGGGCCTGCGATTGCAATGCTGCGGTCACCAACAAGACAGAGGTGCAACTGGGTGACAATACCACGTTGCGCAACATCTTCGGATACCGCTTCCTGCGCAGCTATCAGAGCGCGAACATGAGCGGCACTGCCGGTTTCCTGCTGACGCCCAACACCAACCCCTTCGCGCCCACCGCCGCCAATCCGAACGGCTTCACGGAAGCGAGACTGCTCTACCCGGCAGTCGGTGGCGTTCCGGTTCCGGCCGGCAACGTGATCTGCGGCCCGCAATCAGGCGTAGATTGTGTGCTCGGCGGCGCGTTCATGCTGGCGAACTATACCAAGCAGCGCCAGATCAGCGAAGAACTTAGCATTCTGGGCAAGGCGTTCGATGGCCGGCTCGACTACATCCTCGGCGGCTACTATTTCCGCGAACATGGCGAAGTCCTGACCACCAACTTCACGCCGATTTCGATCGGAAGCCGGATGGGTACGGCGCAGAACACCCCCGCCAACGAAAGCAAGGCCATCTTCGGCCAGGCGACCTTCAAGATCACCCCGACTGTGTCGATCACTGGCGGCCTGCGCCAGACCTGGGACAAGCGTGAGACCAACTCCTCCTCGGTTACCATTGTGCCCAACTACTGGCCCGTGGAGGGCTTCAAGTCCCTGCTTCCCGCGGACGGCGTTCTCGCGACTTGCGCCTTGGTCGGAGATGGCGGCACTTTGCCCAACACGCCGGGCGGATGCCTGCTTTCGGCTTCGGCTGACTTCAGCAAGTTGACTTATACCGCGAGCATCGACTGGAAACCCACACCGGACATGCTGCTCTACGCGGCGACCCGCAAGGGCTATCGTTCGGGCGGTTTCAACCAGTCCGCCACGGTCAACACGACGGCCGCGCCCACGGTGCTTACCCCGTTCAATCCGGAAACGGTCACCGACTACGAGATCGGTTTCAAGGGTAACTGGCGCTGGGGCAATGGCATGGCCGCCGGTTTGAACGGCAGCTACTATTACAATAACTACAACGACATCCAGCGCGCGCTGACGGCCAGAGCCGGCAACAAGTCGGTCACGGCCAATGCGGCCACGGCCAAGATCGAAGGTGTCGAAGTGGAAGCGCGGTTCGAGCCCACGCCGTGGCTGGAACTGACTGGTTACTATTCGCGCATCAGGGCACGGTTCAAATCGTTCATCGTCACGGATGCGGTTCTTTACAGCAATTCCTCGCTGGGCGACTTCACGAAGTCCGCATTCAGCGGCGTGCCGACCGACTCGGGTGGCGCGACGATCAGGCTGCACAGCGAACTGCCCGGCGACAAGGGACGGATTTCCGCCAGCATGGACTATTATGGCCAGACCGGCACCTACATGCAGGACTCCAACTTCGTCGCGACGACGCAGTCGTTCAGGCCGGATGACTACATCCCCGGCTACTGGCTCCTTGGCGCCAACGTGTCGTTGACCGATGTCATGGGCAAGCCGATCGACCTGAACTTCAACATCCGCAACATCAACAACAAGCGCTATGGCACGGGCGGCGTGAACGCCGTCAGCTCGGCCCTTGGCACTCTCGTCTACTTCCTCGGCGAGCCGCGGATGTTCACGGTAAGCGCGAAGGTGCGCTTCTAAGCATCGTTCCGGCTTGCCGGACCGACAGGAAGGGGCCTCCCGCCGTCGCGGGGGGCCCTTTTCGCATTCCGGGTCCGTCGCGCCGGACGCGCCGCGGCCGATTTCCTTGACCCGATTTCCTTGACTTTGCCCGCTCAACCGCTATTGGCCGGCGCGACCTGTGGGACATGTGCCCAGAGGTCATCCGTCCGAGACAGTTGGTGCCACCATTCGGTGGCTTAATTTCCAGCCTAGGCGGGGAAAAGAGTTTCCACCGGCCCGCCGCTCTGTTTGAGCTGCGGTGCTTCGCGGTCCTGTCCCAACGATCAGGCCGCACCTCCTTCCCCTTCAACGGACTCGCCCGTGCTGCACCGTGCAGCATGGACAAACGTAGCCGGCCGCCGGGGGCATTCCCCTTGCGGCCATGTGTGAAGGAGTAAGGCATGGATCGTTCGCAGAAAGCCGAATCGGTCGCATCGCTGAACGCGGTCTTCAACGAGGTCGGCGTGGTGGTGATCACCCGCAACCTCGGCATGTCGGTGGCCCAGTCCACCGCCCTGCGCGGGAAGGTCCGTGATGCGGGCGCATCGTACAAGGTTGCGAAGAACCGTCTTGCCAGGCTTGCTGCTCAGGACACTGCCTACGCGGACATCGCCGAGATGTTCACGGGGCCCACGGCAATCGCCACTTCGGTGGATCCGGTTGCCGCGGCCAAGGCCATTGTCGATTTCGCCAAGACCACCGACAAGATCGAAATCGTCGGTGGCGCGATGGGGACTTTCGTCCTCAACGCCGAAGGGGTCAAGGCGCTCGCCTCGATGCCTTCGCTTGATGAACTGCGCGCCAAGCTCATCGGGCTCGTCCAGGCTCCGGCCACGAAGATCGCCCAGCTCACCACCGCTCCGGCGGCGAAGCTGGCCCGTGTCTTCGGCGCCTACGCCAAGGAAGCCGCATAAGACGATTCGAACGAATTCCCGAAGGTTCGCCTTCGGACCATCAATCAGGAGTGAAGCATCATGGCCGATATCGCCAAGCTTGTTGAAGAACTTTCGAAACTGACCGTCCTCGAGGCGGCTGACCTTGCCAAGGCCCTCGAAGAAGCATGGGGCGTTTCCGCCGCTGCTGCTGTCGCCGTGGCCGCTCCGGCCGGCGGTGGCGAAGCCGCCGCCGCTGCCGAAGAGCAGACCGAATTCGATGTCATCCTGACCGGCGACGGCGGGAAGAAGATCCAGGTCATCAAGGAAGTCCGCGCGATCACCCAGCTCGGCCTGACCGAAGCCAAGACCCTCGTGGAATCGGCTCCGAAGGCTGTCAAGGAAGGCGTCTCGAAGGCTGAAGCCGAAGAGATCAAGAAGAAGATCGAAGAAGCCGGCGGCACCGTCGAAATCAAGTAATCTTCTGCCCGGCTCTTGCCAGGCAAAGCAGGAAAGGGCGGTCCTTCGGGGCCGCCCTTTTCATTTGGCGAAGGCACGCCTGGCTAACAGGCTGCCCGGACCGATTGACGCACGCGCGTCAGTATCGCAGAGCGCGGCGGCGGTTCCTTGCACAGTGAAGGGTTATCGATGTCCGGCTTGCGTTCGATCACGGCGGTTCTGGCAATCATGGCCCTGGCGGGTTGCGGCAAGGCCGGCAACCCCGACCAGCAGGCGGCCAGCGCCGAAGCAGTCCCGGCCGAACCCAGCCTGGCTTCGGCCCCGGCCGCGTTCGGGCAGTGCGCCGCGTGCCATGCGCTCGCGCCGGGCAAACACGGCATCGGCCCCAGCCTGTTCGGCATCTATGGCACCAAGGCGGGCGACATCCCCGGCTACAACTTCAGTCCGCAGCTCAAGGCTTCCGGGTTGACCTGGGACGATGCCACGCTCGACAAGTGGCTGGCCGGGCCGATGCAGCTCGTTCCCGGCACGAAGATGACTTACGGCGGCATGAGCGACGCGGCCAAGCGCCAGACGCTGATCGCCTACCTCAAGACGCTGAAATAGTCCGCAAGGGGCTCTCCTGACCGGCCACCGACAAAAGCAATAGCCGCTTTCATTGGCCGTCCGGTCGGCCTATCCGGACCCGTTGCATGTCTGGCCCGGATTCCTCCCATCTTCTGCGCGATGAAATCGGCGCTACGCTGCGACTCGCGGTGCCGCTCGCGGCCGCCAATCTGTTGCAGATGATGGTCTATGCCATCGACGTGATCTTCGTCGCCCGGCTCGGCCCGGAAGCGCTCGCCGCGGCGAGCCTGTCGGTCGCGCTGTTCGGTCTGGTCAACTGGTGCCTGTGCGGGTTCACCGGCGCGGTCGCCCCGCTGATCGCCGCAGAACTCGGCCATCGCAGCCATGCAGTGCGCGAAGTCCGGCGCAGCGTGCGCATGGCCCTGTGGCTTGCGGTGATTTCCAGCCTGGTCGGAATGGGGGTCTGCCTGCTGGGCGAGCCCCTGATGCTGTTGACCGGGCAGAGCCCTGCGGTCGCGGCGCGCGCGGGCGATTTCCTCGCCGTGCTGATTTTTGCACTGATCCCGATGATCGGCAGCAATGTGCTGCGCACGTTTGTTTCCGCGCTGGGCCGGCCGGTCTTCGCCACGGCGATCACAGCCGGCGCGATCGGGGTCAATGCATTGGGCAACTGGGCCTTCGTCTTCGGAAATCTGGGGGCGCCGGAGCTGGGGCTGGTCGGTTCGGCGCTGTCGAGTTGCATCACCGCATTTGCGACGTTCTTCACTTACGTTTTCGTCATCCGGAGCGACCGGCGCCTGCGCCGCTATCGCCTGTTCGGCCGATGGTGGCGTTCCGAATGGCCGCGCCTGGTCGAAATTGTCCGGATCGGCCTGCCGATCTCCACCACCATCCTCGCCGAAGCCGGGCTGTTCAGCGGCGCCGCGTTCCTGATGGGGCGGATCGGCGAGGCGCAGCTCGCCGGGCACACCGTGGCACTGCAGGTGGCCGCTTTCGCCTTCCAGGTGCCATTCGGCATCGGTCAGGCCGCGACGATTCGGGTCGGCCACCATTTCGGCGCAGGCGATCGCGCGGGCGTTGCGCGCGCGGGATGGGTCGCTCTGGCGGCCGGGGGCGGCTTCATGCTGGCGAGCGCCGGCCTGATGCTCCTTGCCGCCCGTCCGATCATCTCGCTGTATGTCGATCTGAACGATCCCGCCAACGCCGCGATGATCGCGTTCGCCCTGCAGTTCATGCTGGTCGCGGCCGCATTCCAGTTGTTCGACGGCGTGCAGGCGGTCGCGGCGGGATTGTTGCGCGGACTTCAGGATACACGGGTGCCGATGCTGATCGCGCTCTTCGGCTACTGGATCCCCGGAGCCACCGCGTCCATCGGCCTCGGGCTTCATACGCCGCTTGCGGGGTTGGGCGTATGGCTGGGGCTGCTGATCTCGCTGGTCATTGTCGCAGCGCTGCTGCTGTGGCGCTGGTCTCGCCGCGAAAAACTGCGGCTGACCCCGCGCTGAGCGCATTCTGCGGCCACAGTCGATTTTTCGGCGGGAGTCGCCTTGACGCGCGATGCGCGCCCACCCATATGCGCGGCGCTGGCACTCACCAAGTGCGAGTGCCAAATTCGCAATCAACCTTAAGAGAGGTAGCTCCATGACTTTTCGTCCGCTGCACGACCGTGTTCTGGTCCGTCGCGTCGAAGCCGAGGAAAAGACCGCCGGCGGCATCATCATTCCGGACAGCGCCAAGGAAAAGCCGGCTGAAGGCGAAATCGTCGCCGTCGGCACCGGTACTCGCGCCGAAGACGGCAAGATCACCCCGCTCGACGTCAAGGCCGGCGATCGCGTTCTGTTCGGCAAGTGGTCCGGCACCGAAGTCAAGGTCGACGGTGAAGACCTGCTGATCATGAAGGAATCGGACATCCTCGGCATCCTCGGCTGAGCGAAGTCCACTTCACACACAATCCAGACATTCAAAGGAAACTGAAATGGCTGCCAAGGACGTCAAGTTTGGGCGCGACGCGCGCGAACGCATCCTCAAGGGCGTGGATATCCTCGCCGACGCGGTGAAGGTCACGCTCGGCCCCAAGGGCCGCAACGTCGTGCTCGACAAGAGCTACGGCTCGCCGCGCATCACAAGGACGGCGTCACCGTCGCCAAGGAAATCGAGCTTGAAGACAAGTTCGAGAACATGGGCGCGCAGATGGTGCG